>JBDTRY010000006.1:0-49737 GCA_039931435.1 Acidobacteriota bacterium
CACGATTCTCGTTGACGAGATCCTTCGGTCGCTGCGCTCCCTCAAGGATGACAAGCACGCGCCCTAACCCCCGTTAAGATTCATCCAGATCATTCGCGTGACATCTTCGTGGCTGACATGGGATCGATTCCGTTAAAGCAGAACTCTTGCCGTTTTCCGTGTCTCGTATAGTATCGTGCGCCGGAATGCCCCGCCGTGAGGACCTGCGGACGATCCTGATCATCGGTTCCGGACCCATCGTCATCGGGCAGGCCTGCGAATTCGATTACTCCGGCGTCCAGGCCTGCAAAGCTCTCCGTGAAGAGGGCTACCGCATCGTCCTGGTGAATTCGAATCCGGCTACGGTCATGACCGATCCGGAGCTCGCTCACCGCACTTACATCGAACCTCTCACTCCCGCTTCCGTGGAAAGCATCATCATCCGGGAGCAGCCCGACGCGCTCCTTCCCACCGTGGGCGGCCAGACGGCCATCAATCTGGCCATGGCCCTTCACGAATCGGGGGCGCTGGAGCGCCACGGCGTAGAACTGATCGGAGCCAGTTACGAGGCCATGAAGCGCGCCGAGGACCGTCAGATGTTCAAGGACATCATGAAGGGCATCGACGTGGAGGTGGCGCGCTCCGGATACGCGGGATCGACAGGCGAAGCCCTGGACATCGCCGCGGAGATCGGCTATCCGATCGTCGTCCGTCCTTCATTCACCCTTGGCGGGTCGGGCGGAGGCATCGCTTACAACGTCGAGGAACTGCGGGAAATCGCCGGCCGGGGGCTGGAACTCTCGCCGGTGCATAAGGTTCTCATCGAAGAATCCGTCATCGGCTGGAAGGAGTTCGAGCTGGAGGTCATGCGGGACAAGGCGGACAACGTCATCGTGGTCTGCTCGATTGAAAATTTCGACCCCATGGGAGTTCACACCGGGGACTCGATCACCGTGGCCCCGCAGCAGACACTGACCAACAATGAGTACCAGGCCATGCGCGATGACGCCAAGAGAATCATCCGGGCCATCGGCGTGGAGACGGGCGGATCCAACATCCAGTTCGCAGTCGATCCGGTGACGGGACGCAGGCTGGCCATCGAGATGAATCCTCGGGTATCACGCTCGTCGGCGCTGGCGTCCAAAGCCACGGGCTTCCCCATTGCCAAGTTCGCGGCCAAGCTCGCAGCCGGGTACACCCTCGACGAAATTCCCAACGACATCACACGCAAGACGCCGGCGTCGTTCGAACCGACGATCGACTACGTCGTGGTGAAGATTCCCCGATTCGCATTCGAGAAGTTCCGCAACACGCCACAGAGGCTGGGCCTGTCCATGCAGTCCGTGGGTGAGAGTATGGCTATAGGGCGCACGTTCAACGAGGCCCTGCAGAAAGGTCTGCGCTCGCTGGAAATCGGTGCGTACGGACTGGAGGCCTCACCCGAGAAGCGTACGCGGCAGGTTCTGCTGGACTCCCTGCGCACTCCGACCCCGTCACGCATTTTCGCTCTCGGCGACGCACTTCGCGCAGGCATCCCGGTCAATGAAATCTATGAAGCCTCGGCGGTTGACCCATGGTTCCTCCATCACCTTCAACACATCGTCGAGGTCGAAAAGGAGATCGGCGAGGCGGAGTTGAAAGAAGAAGATTCCTCCGCGGCCGCACAGATGTGGCGCTGGAAGCGCGAGGGATTCTCGGACCGGCAGATCGCCCGACAGCGCCACACCAGCGAACAGGAAATCCGCGAGCTTCGTCATCGGCTGGGCATCCGGCCGGTGTACAAGCGTGTCGATACCTGCGCTGCAGAGTTCGCGGCCAGTACGCCCTACATGTATTCAACATACGAAGTTGAGAACGAGGCGGAACCGACCAGCCGCCGTAAGGTGATCATTCTCGGTTCAGGACCCAACCGTATCGGCCAGGGGATCGAATTCGATACCTGCTGCGTGCACGCTTCGTTCGCCCTGCGCGAGCTGGGCTTCGAGACCATCATGATCAACTGCAATCCGGAGACGGTGTCCACCGACTACGACACTTCTGACCGGCTCTACTTCGAACCGTTGACCCTCGAGGACGTCATGGAAATCATCGACCTCGAGAAGCCGGAGGGAGTGATCGTGCAGTTCGGCGGCCAGACGCCACTGAAACTGGCCAAGGATCTCGCTGCGGCGGGTGCTCCTCTGTGGGGGACATCGACCGATTCCATCGACCTCGCCGAAGACCGTGAGCGATTCGGTGAGTTGCTGGATCGTCTGGGGATTCTCACAGCCGAGCATGGAACGGCCAAATCCCAGGAAGAGGCTTTTGCCGTGGCCGAGCGCATCGGCTATCCGGTCGTCGTTCGCCCCTCGTACGTTCTCGGTGGAAGAGCCATGGCCACGGTTTACGATCGTGACGCCTTGCGTCAGTACATGGTCGACGCCGTGGAAGCCTCGCCGGATCATCCCATTCTCATCGACCGCTTCCTGGAAAATGCTTTCGAGCTGGACGTCGACGCCGTCAGCGACGGCGAGACTGTGGTCATCGCCGGGGTCATGCAACACATCGAAGAGGCGGGAATTCATTCGGGCGACTCCACGACGGTCATTCCTCCCTATCTAATCACTCAGCGCGATCAGGACCGGATCCGCCGGCGAACGATCGAGCTGGCGCGAGCGCTGAAGGTGGTGGGACTGATGAACGTGCAGTACGCGATCGCGGACGGTGACCTTTATGTACTGGAGGTGAATCCGAGAGCCTCGCGCACGGTGCCCTACGTATCGAAAGCCACCGGAATCGCCTTCGCCAAAGTTGCGGCCAAAGTCATGGCCGGACAATCACTCCGTGATCTCGGCATCCAGACTGAACCGAAACCGAACCGCTATTACGTGAAGGCCCCGGTCTTTCCGTTTGGTCGCTTTCCGGAAGAGGACACGGTGCTGGGCCCGGAGATGAAGTCCACGGGTGAAGTCATGGGGAGTTCGGAAACCTTCGGAGAAGCGTATGCCAAAGCCCTGCTGGGAGCCGGCTTCGCTCTGCCCACCGGAGGAACCGCGTTCATCTCCATCAACGATCAGGATAAGCGGCCGGTGACTGCGCAACTCGCGCGCGAGTTGAAGGATCTCGGTTTCCGGCTCGTAGCCACACGGGGCACGCGCGAGTTCCTTCAGGCCAACGGCGTCCAGTCCGACCTCGTTCTGAAAGTGCATGAGGGACGGCCGAACATCGTCGATCTGATGATCAACGACGAGATCTCGCTGGTGATCAATACTCCCATGGGCCGCTCCGCCTACTACGACGATACGTACATTCGCCGAACGGCTCTGCAGCGAAACCTGCCCTGCATCACGACGTTGTCCGCGGTGGCCGCGTGCGTGGAGGGTGTCCGGGAACTGGCCGCCGGTGGCTCGCAGGCCACGAGCCTCCAGGAGCAGCAGGGGCTCGGGTGACCCCGAACCCCGTTTCTACTCGATGATCATCACCAGGGCGTGTCCGAGTGCCACGTCACGCTTGATGATGTTCAGGCAGCGGATCCTGTATCCGAATTCCTTTCCCGCTGTGCTCTTCTGCGCCGCTCCCGACATCTGCCGGTGAGGCCGGGCGCTGCCAGGCTTCGTCGATCGAAACGAACTCCTGGCGAACGGGCCGGGCTTATCGAACTCGATGATGATCTCTTCGACCAGGGCATCGGCGCCGCCGACATATCGGAAGTCCCATTCGATCCCTTCGCCAGCTTTCAAAACGAGCCGTTCGGGGTTCGAGCCGATGAAGAACCGCCCTGCTCCCTGCTCGACATCGATCCTCACAGGAATCGTTCGCACCCCCGGGGACTGATCCTCGAGGTGCGAAGGATGAATGAGGCGGTCGGAAGACGCTGGAGGAGCGGCCACCAGTGAAGGCGCTTCCGCGCGAGGTGGAGCGGGGATGAACGATGACGGCCGCCGCGCTTCCTGAGAAAACCATGCAGCGGGAGCACCCGGCTCGTGCGTTGCGCGTGAACGGGTGCGCTTGGGAGCTTTTGTCGCAGCAGTTTTTCCTGTCGCCCCTTTTGCCGGGGCTGGCTTGACAGCGGTCAGCGGCGGTCCTTTCACGGGAACTGCCTTTTCCGGGACCGGCCGTCGTTCCGGCGCTTTGGCTGTCGTCGATCGCGATGACCCCAACTTCGCTACCGCCTTCGTAGCGGTTGCCTTTGCGGGCTTAGCCCTCGCTGCCGGAGCCTTCGCCGCGGCACGTTTTGTAGCCTTTGCCTGCGCTATCGAAGCCTTCGCTGCCGTGGATCCGGCCTTCCGGCCCGCAGGCTTCTTAGCGGAAACCGGGCTGACCCTGGCCCTGCCTTTCGGTTTGGAAGCCGGGGCCTTCGCGCCAGAACGGAGCGCAGTCTTTTTTCGTCCAACGGGCTTAACCGGTTTTCGGAGGGGCTTTTTCGACCGGCCGGCGGTCGCCTTGATTCTCGTTGGGCGAGCCTTCGGGGCCGCTTTTCGGGCCGACAATCTGGCTGAAACCGGCGTACGCGCCGCTGGTTTTCGGGAAGAGGCCGCCTTCGCACCCTTTTTCAGGGGCGCTGCGACTTTTCGGCGGGCGGACTCTCTGGTGCCTGAAGCTGACTTCCTGGAAGCTTTACTTGTTGATTTTGCAGCCGTTTTGCCGGATGCACGTCTCGTGTTCTTGCCTTTCGGCATCGGCATTTCAGCTCTCCATTAACAGGGATTCGAGCGCAGCTCGAAAAAGATGGCGAAATATACCAACGACCCGCCTTTAAGGCCAGCAGTTTCTTCCAGACCATGGTTGGGCGTTCGTAAAACACTGAGCTGGTGTTGACGCAGAAAAACTCGAGAAGGCTGTGATTCGGCTACGCCACGAGCGGTGCTGCTCACCGCCTCGGAGCAGCTGCGAGGCCCGTCCCGCTACTCACTCGCCGATGGCCTGCTCCAGACTCTGCCGGAGGCGTTCGGCAACTCGAGTGATCGAGGCCTGCGACTCCCCTTCCACCATGACCCGGACGAGATTTTCGGTCCCCGAATAACGGACGAGGATTCGCCCTCTGTCTCCCAGTTCGTCCTCGGACTCGGCCAGAAGGCGTGTGTAGCCGGGAAGAGTATGCAGTGACGGTTTCGCCCTTACCCGCTGGTTGATCAGCACCTGAGGCATCGGCTCGAAGGTCTCAAGCTGTGAAAAGGGACGGTCCGCTGACGATACAAGGTCAGAAATTACCAGCCCGGTGTGGACCCCGTCTCCCGTGGTGTGGACAGCGAGGTCGATGACATGACCGGACTGCTCACCGCCGAGCAAAGCCCCGTTGGCAATCATCATCTCCAGGACGTACTTGTCGCCAACGGGCGCGCGCAGTAGCCGGATACCGTCCGCGGCCAGTTTTTTTTCGAAACCAAGGTTGGACATCACTGTGGCTACGACGGTGTTCCCTTCCAGGGTTCCGTTGCGCTCCGCGGTGGTCGCCCAGAGGTAGAGGATCTCGTCGCCATTTCGAATGTTGCCCTTGTCATCGACGAAGATGGCCCGGTCGGCGTCTCCGTCGAAAGCCACGCCGAGGGCGGCCTCGTCGTCGGCGCGAACGGCAGCGGCGAGACCTTCGGGGTGAAGGGCACCGGAATTCAGATTAATGTTGCGGCCATCCGGTTCCGCGTTCATGACACGCACGTCGGCGCCAACACGACGGAATACGCGCGGAGCGATCTCGAACGCCGCGCCGTTGCCGGCGTCCAGCCAGACTACGCGGCCTTCCAGCATGTGCTCTCCCAGCGCCTCACAGAGGAAGTCCTCGTACAGCCGCACCAGATCAGGAGAGGACGGAAGATCGACCGCCGGGACCTCGGCGCCTTCATCGCGGAGTGCGAGCAGTTCATCCTCGATCTCTTTTTCGAGTGCGTCCGAGAGTTTCATGCCGTCGTGCCCGAACACCTTTACGCCGTTGTCCTCAAATGGATTGTGCGAGGCGGAAATCGAAATGCCGGCAGCGGCATCGATGATCCGGCTGAGGTAGGCAACAGCCGGCGTCGGTACGACGCCGATGAGCCGGGCCCAGCCGCCACCTGCTGTAATGCCGGCGGCCAGCGCCCGTGCGATCCTCGGTCCAGACTGGCGCGTATCCATTCCGAGCAGAAGAAGCGGGTTTGCGCTGTGAGCCTGCAGCCTGTGGCCCAGAGCCTGACCCAGAGCGAACATCGTTGGGTCATCCAATGGAAATTCATCGGCCCTTCCACGGATGCCGTCGGTCCCAAACAGGGTTCTCATTGATTCCTTTTGATTTCCGGCGTCATGAAAGTCGAACGGGATTGTTCAGGGAGTGGACGTAGTGGGAGACGCGGAAGTTGCGGTGCTGTCGGTCGTGGTATTCGGAAGGACCGGGGGAGCTGGGGCGATCACCCCCACGCTGACCTGCACATTGTCCGGTTGAAGGATGCGAACAAGCGGATAGTCGGAGCCTATGCCCACGGTCGCCACGAAGGGTTCGGTTCTTCCCGTGAGAATGACCCGTTCGGTCGCAGCCTCGGTGATGTTCGCCACGAGCGAAGAGGGCCCTGAAATCATTGCCGTCCGCGGCGTGACCACAACTTCGCCGAGCTGGTAGCCGGCCGGGAGTTCGCCGACGAGGAACGGTCGCACCGGTACGTCTCGCTGTCGAAGCGTTTCGAGCTTGAAAGTGATGCGGGCAGGATCGATGGACACCAGCTCGATGTTCTGCGGAATATTCAGGGACTGCTCTCCGACGGTCATGGTTACCTCGCCGGGCTTGATGTTGGAGAGGTCCAGCGTGGAGGTCAGATTCTGCACGGGAAGCGAATTGAGCGTGGAGCGACTTCCCCGCAATCGGATCGTGACCTTGTCCTGAACGGAACCGGTAATGATCAGATTCTGAGGAACCCCGCTGAAGACGATCGGTACCTCGAAGGCGCGCTCCAGGAGCTTCTCCCGCCGCGGAGCGGAAACGAATACCCACAGGAGCACGGCGATGAATGCCGCCAGAGCTTTCAGGGCGGTGTTCCTGAAGAGGAAATCCATCACGATTGTGCTCGCTTCCCTGCCGTGACGTAGATGGCGATGAAGTCGGCCAGGGCTGACCCCTTCAGGTTCTCGTGCAGGATGCCCTCGACAGCGACTCCCAGGGCACCGTTTTCTTCAGAGATGACGATGACGAAGGCATCGGTCTCCTCAGAAAGACCGATGGCCGCACGGTGACGCGTTCCGAAATCCCGGGAAATGTCGATGTTGGAACTAAGCGGGAGGAACGTTCCGGCGGCTACGATTCGATCAGACTGAACGATGGCCGCGCCGTCATGCAGAGGAGTGTTGGGAATGAAGATATTCTGAAGAAGCTCGGAGGAGATGAGCGCGTCCAGCGCCTTTCCGGATTCCGCGTAGGTGCGCAGGCTTTGAGTTCTCTCGATGGCGATGAGCGCGCCGATGCGACGGGCGGCCAGTTCCATGCAGGCTTTGACGATCTCGTCGAGGTGTGTGGTCGAGGGCGCATGCGAGAGAAAACTGACGAGCGGATTCCGCCCGAAAGAAGCCAGAGCACGGCGGATCTCGTGCTGGAAGAGCACGATGATGGCGAACGGAAGATAAAAAAGCACCTCGCGCGAAACCGCTTCCAGCGCCAGAAGATCGAAGGTTCGGGCCACGAAGTAGGCCACTCCGATAGCAAGCAATCCAACAGTCATCTGCATGGCCCGCGTCCCGCGGATGAGCAGGAGCACGTTGTACATGACGAAGCCGACGATGAGGATGTCCAGGACGTCACGCCAGCCGAATTGCAGCGCGTGGAACCGCGCCAGGGCGTTCATCGGGCGCCTGCCAGGATTCCGTCGAAGACCTTCAGAAAGTCCACGGTCTGGGCGACGTCGTGTACACGCACTATGGCAGCGCCAGATAAACGAGCCGAAGCAACCGCGGCCAGGGATCCCGCGGCCCGCGCCGCTCCTCCTTCGCGTCCCGTAATCTTCCCGATGAACGCTTTGCGTGAGGCCCCGAGCACGACCGGCGCCACGTCGGACAGTTCACCGGCACGGGCGAGAATCTCCAGGTTCTGATCGAAGGTCTTGCCGAAGCCGATTCCCGGATCGACCAGTATTTTTTCGCGAGGAATTCCAAGACTCACGGCCAGCTCGACCCGTTCGGTGAGCTCCTGGCTGATTTCCCCCATGAGGTTCGAAAAATGGATATCCGTCTGCATTGATTCAGGCTCGCCCCTCATGTGCATGAGTATGACCGGCACATCGTGATCACGTACGACGTCCGCGAGAGCGGGGTCCGTCCGGAGCGCGCTGACATCATTGACCATGTCTGCGCCAGACTCAAGGGCGGCCCGGGCCACCGCCGCTTTCCTCGTATCCACCGAGATGGCGACGTCGCTGCGGCGGCGAATTTCCACGATCACGGGGATGACCCGTTCGAGCTCGGTGGCAACGTCCACCAGCTCCGCACCCGGTCTGGTTGACTCACCGCCCACATCGATGACATCCGCCCCCTGTTCCAGCATCTCCATGGCGTGATCAACCGCTGACGTACCTTGAAAAAATGTTCCACCATCAGAAAACGAGTCGGGGGTCACGTTGAGAATGCCCATCACCAGCATCGCTGCCCTGGGCGCGAGCGACCGCCCGCCGCTCAATGGGAGGTGAAATGGGTGGTGATGATGAGTGCCAGGCATGTGAATCAGGGTCAGATCAGCGAGTGAGGGCAGGTACAAGGCGGCCACCGCCTTAGGGATGAACAGCGAAAGGTGCACGGAGGATTTCGGATGGGTTCAGGAAAAGGCAGGTTCGTCACACATCGTGCTCACGCCTGATGACCGCACCGAGTGGATTCAGCCGCTCCTCGATCCGCTCGTATCCCCGATCGATCTGATGAATGCTGTGAATGATGCTCTCACCCTTGGCACAAAGCGCAGCCAGCAGCAGAGCCATCCCGGCACGAATATCCGGGCTGGAAATCTCGGCGCCATAGAGGTGACTTCCTCCGACGATGATGGCGCGATGTGGATCGCAAAGGATGATTCTCGCTCCCATGTTGATCAGCTTGTCGGTGAAGAACAATCGGGACTCAAACATTTTCTCGAAAATCATGGCCGTGCCCTCCGCCTGTGTGGCCACGACGATCATGATCGAGAGAAGATCGGCCGGAAAGAGCGGCCAGGGACCATCGTCGATCTTCGGGACCGCTGAACCGACGTCGTAGCGGACCCGCAACTCCTGAGAGCCCGGGACACGGATGTTCCGCCCTTCCACTTTCATCTCCACGCCCAGCTTGGCAAACATCAGCCTCACCGCGTACATGTGTTCGGGCACAGCCTCTTCGATGAGCAGCTCCCCGCCGGTAATCGCCGCCAGACCGATGTAGGAACCGACCTCGATGTGGTCGCTGGGAATGGAGAACTCGCCGCCGTGGAGATCGGTCACTCCGCGGATCTTCAGACTATTCGTGGCGATGCCCTCGATCTGGCCGCCGAGGGTGTTGATGAATCTGCACAGGTCCTGAACGTGAGGTTCGGCAGCGGCGTTGTAGATGACGGTTTCCCCCTCGGCGAGCGCGGCGGCCATGATGGCGTTCTCCGTGGCGGTCACGGATGCTTCGTCGAGGAACATCTTCGTGCCGCGCAGATTGCGGGCGCTCATTCGATAGGCGTAGGCGGAAACTTCGATCTGGGCGCCGAGAGATTCCAGCGCCAGCAGGTGGGTATCAATTCTGCGCCGTCCGATGGCGTCCCCGCCCGGTTTGCTGATTGTGGCCGATCCGCAGCGGGCCAGAAGCGGTCCGGCCAGAAGGATCGAGGCGCGGATTCTCGTGGATAGCGCCGGATCGGGTTCCGGCGAACATTCGCCTTTGGCGTGCAGCCGCACCACGTTTCGTTCGATGCGCTCCACGCTGACCCCCATGCCCTCGAGAATCTGCAGCATGATCCGCACGTCCTGGATATCCGGCAGATTGCGAAGTGTCACCGGCTCATCAGTGAGCAGGCAGGCGGCGAGGATGGGAAGTGCGGCATTCTTGTTACCGCCCGGCCTGATGGTTCCTTCCAGCCTCCGACCACCCTCAACGATAAAACGTTCCATCCGGTCGCTCCTTATGCTGCGGTGGAGCATTCTATATCGACGATTCCGGTCGCTCTTCGACCGGCAGTCATCTGCCGATCAGGCGCACTTCTTTCGGTCTCCTTCCCGATTTTCTTGTCATCTCGATCGCACTGCTCTATGTTGAATCAGTGATGCGAACGGTTCTGACGGTGGATGGTATGACATGCCCGAACTGCGTTCGCACCCTGACTCGCGCTCTGGAGGAAGTTTCCGGCGTATCCAGAGCGGATGTCTCCCTGGAGACCTTCGCAGCAACGGTCGAGCACGCTCCCGAGGCCACAGTGGCCAGGCTGATCTCCACCATCGAAGAGGAGGGCTACAGCGCCACGGCCGGGTAGCCGCGGGCCCTCATCATGTTCGTCGCCCCTCTCGGATCGGGAAGCGCCGGAAACTCGTACTACTTCGAGTCTGAAGGGACTTCCATCCTCGTGGACGCCGGTTTCGGCCCTCGCGAGACGGCCCGCCGTCTCGACGCCCTGGGTGTGAACTTCGAAAACCTCGACGCACTGGTCATCACTCACGAACATTCCGACCACATCCGCGGCGCCGCTCCCATCGCCCGGGCTCTGGGCATTCCGGTGTACCTGACAGCCGGCACATTGCGGGCTTCCAACATCGATCCACTGGAAGTGCCGACGGTGAAGTTTCGCAACAACACCAGCTTTCGGATCGGAGAGTTGCAGATCCACGCCTGCCGGACCATTCACGACGCCGCCGATCCCTCCTGCTTCGTCGTTGAAGACGGACTGGGTACGCGCGTGGGCGTGGCCAGCGACCTGGGCGTCGTCGATAACGCCGTCCTCGCTCACCTCTCGAAGTGCGACGGTCTTTTCTTCGAGAGTAATCACGATCTTGATCTGCTTCGGACCGGGACGTATCCCTGGGGTTTAAAGCGCCGCATCATGTCCCGGTACGGGCATCTTTCCAACGACGACTCGATGTCGGCGCTGAAGCGGATGATTGGAAGCGAATCGAAGACTGTCTGTCTCATTCACCTCTCGGAAAAGAATAATCACGAATCCATCGTCCGGTCGATGGCCGAAAGTGTGATCGCGGAGACCGGGGCCGGGATCGACCTGCAGATTGCCAGACAGAGCGGGCCGCTTCCCTTGCTGGCCGTCGTCCGCAGCGGTCCTCCTCCACCAAAACCCCTGAGAGTGCAACTGAGCCTTTTCTGATCAATGAGGCCTGCAACAACGTTTTGTTTTCCGGCCGGCTAGTGGCGTGTAAACGATGAATCGGTACCAGATCGCGCAGCGATCGGCGAGGAGGGCTAGACGCGCCGACGCAGGCATAGCGGCTCCTATGCTGAGGAGGCGCAACAACGCTCACGGCGTCGAGACCAAGTCAGGTGGTACCAATTTTGTCCAATACACGCCACTAGTCCCCCCAATAAATTGACGGAAGCAAGGAGTCCTCTTTGAAGGCCACAGTGACCGTGGAATTGAAATCAGCAGTTCTCGATCCGCAGGGAAAGGCCATCGAGCACTCGCTGCACGCTCTCGGTTTCAACGGCGTGGAAGATGTTCGCGTGGGCAAACTGTTCCGCATAACGTTGCATGAGAACGGCTCCCGAGAAGAAATCGAGACCCAGCTCCGGGAAATGTGCGAAAAGCTCCTCGCCAACCCTGTGGTGGAGAACTTCTCTTACACATTCCACGATTAGCCTGCTGCTCCTGCTCGGCTCGTTCCAGGCGTTCGGGCAGGCGCCCTCCAGCCCACTTCAGCTCTCCCGCGTACCCGGACACGACAAACGCATCGTTTCCCGCTGGTCGATAAGGGCCAGTCCTCGGGCCATGGCCTTTGCCTCGGACGGAACGCTGTACGTCGGTTTTGCCGACCGGCAATCCGTTGCGGCCATCGACGTGCGTACAGGAGTAGTGACCAGGGAAGTGATCCTCGATCATCCCGAAATCGCCTCGACGAAAGAGCTGGTCACGATGCGCCTGGACGCAGTGCATAACAGGCTGGTCATCGCCAACGGATCAGACGAGAGCGTAACGATTCTGTCGTTGCCCGATCTGGCCGTGGTTCGGGAAATCGCCATCGAAGGCGAGGCCATCACGGACGCCTTGCCCGACCCTGCCGGGCGCTATCTCTACGTCCTGGGACGGAGAGTTCACGTCTATGACTTCGAGGGCAATCGTGAATTGCGAACGCTTCCCCCGTTGGATCCGATGGCCATGGCCGCAACCAGCACCGGATCGGTGCTGGCTGTGGCCAGCAGCGAGGATTTCGGCAACACCCGGGCCACGGTCGTCTCGCTCTACGAGACCACGACACTTCAGCAGGTTTCCCGCGATCCTCTGCAGACCGACCGGGAGATCAGGTCGCTCCTGTTCGCGGCGGATGACCGCTCCCTCGTGGCTGTAGCCAGCGACTGGTTTGGGGAAAAACCGATCGCGCAGACCGCGCCGAAGGAGGATGGCCGGAAGCTCGCCAGCGGCAAAGCCATGCGCGTACAAATCGAATTCGGCGATCTGGTCAGCAGCGATCATGTCTGCCTGCCGGACCGCAGCGGGCCACAGATCGTGATCCCCAGCGCAAAGTCGTCACTACTATTTCTGGCTGAGTCGCGATGCAGCGTAGGAGCGACGTTCAACGCTTCGAGGAGGAACGTCACCTTTGCATCGCTCTACGGAGTGAGCGCATATGCCCTGGCACTCGAGCCCGGCGGAAGCAGTTTGTTCGTGACGGACCGCGGCGGCTTTATCACGCAGTTCCGCCTTCCCGAGCCGCAACCGCGGAAAAACTGATTCACCGGCGCTAAAATGAATGAACCGAAAATGAGTGCACCGAACCTGCTATGAAATTCGGAATCGTCGTTCTGCCCGGATCGAACTGCGACCACGACGCCTTTCACGTCGCTGAGACGGTGCTCGGGGCGCAGACGGAGATGCTATGGCACAAGGACACTTCACTTCGCGGTGTGGACTGCGTGATCATCCCCGGCGGATTCGCTTACGGTGATTATCTCCGGGCTGGCGCCCTGGCGAAGTTCGCTCCGATCATGTCCGCCGTCCGCAGTCACGCCCTGTCCGGCGGCCTGGTTCTGGGAATCTGCAACGGCTTTCAGGTGCTCACGGAAGTCGGGCTCCTTCCCGGAGCGCTGATGCGCAACCAACACCTCCGATTCCTCTGTCGCGACGTTCTTTTACGCACCGAAAACAATTCCACTCCTTTCAGTTCAGAATTGGAGCAAGGAGAAATCCTGCGTCTGGCCATCGCTCACGGCGAGGGAAACTACTACGCCGACGATGACGTTCTCGACGCCCTGGAGTCGAACGGCCAGGTGGTGTTCCGCTATTGTGATTCCGAGGGGCGGCTGACGACCGATGCCAATCCGAACGGGTCCAGCCGCAGTATCGCCGGAGTCTGCAATCGTGAACGCAACGTCCTGGGAATGATGCCCCACCCGGAGCGCTGCGCGGAACCTATACTCGGAAATGCAGACGGCCTGAAAATCCTCCGCTCCATCGTCGCAGCGCAAACTGTCGCTCTGGCCTAGTTCGGTCGACACGAGCGGGAGATCCTTCTCGCTTCGCGACAGGGATGACAAGATCGTTGATTGGCATGGGCTTTTCATCAGGAGGCATCGAGCGAACCGTCTGTCATCCTGAGCGTCGAGCGAAGGATCTCTTCCACCTTCCCAGGTCAAAACAGCATGATTGCACCATTTTCGTTGAAGAGATCCTTTGGTCGCTGCGCTTCCTGAGGATGACACTCTCGGCATCTCGTTAAGAACTCTGGCGTGTCAGGAGAGCCTGAGAACGATCACCGTCGAAACCTGTTGCCCGCAGATCCCTCGCCCGTCGGGATACCCTGCTCTGTACATTCTTCTCACATCCAATACAATCGCGGACCGGAGAGAACGACATGGATGAACAGGTTTCGCAGACCATCGAAGCGCTCCTGAAAGAACAGCGCGAGTTCCCCCCCAGTGAACAGTTCACAGCGCAGGCGAACATCAGCGACCCCTCTATTTACGACGAGGCCGCGCGTGACCCGCAGGCTTTCTGGGAAGGCTGGGCCAACGAGCTGGCCTGGGAAACCAAATGGTCGAAAGTCCTGGACTGGGATCCGCCGTTCGCAAAATGGTTCGTAGGTGGCCGCCTCAACGCCTCCGTAAACTGCCTGGATCGTCACCTGGAGACCCGCGGGAACAAGCTGGCACTGGTCTGGGAGGGCGAACCGGGCGACGAGCGCACCTTCACGTTTCGGGAGTTGCACGCCGAAGTTTCCCGCTGCGCAAATGGTCTGAAGAAACTCGGAGTTCGCAAGGGCGACCTCGTGGCCATATACCTGCCTCTCATTCCCGAAGCGGTGATCTCCATGCTGGCCTGCGCCCGCATAGGGGCCATTCACTCCGTCGTTTTCGGAGGATTTTCGGCCGAGGCCCTGCGCGACAGGATCAACGACGCCGAAGCGAAAGTGCTCATCACCGCCACGGGAGGATATCGGCGCGGATCAATCGTTCCGCTCAAAGCCCTCGCCGATCAGGCTGTAACTGAAACTCCCAGCATCCAGTCCGTCCTCGTGGTCATGCGCCGCTCCGCCTCCGCCGAGGCCGATGAAACCGTGAACATGACCGAGGGCCGCGATCAGTGGTACCACCGCGTGATGGAATCCGTGGAGGCCGAATGCCTCCCGGAGTACGTCGACTCGGAACACACGCTGTACACCCTCTACACGTCGGGCACCACAGGCAAGCCCAAGGGCATCGTGCACACCACCGGCGGATATCTGACCGGCGTGTACGCCACAACGAAGTGGGTGTTCGATCTGAAGGAAAACGACGTCTTCTGGTGCACCGCGGACATCGGTTGGGTGACGGGACACTCCTACGTCGTCTACGGGCCACTGGCGAACGGCGCCACCGTATTCATCTACGAGGGAGCGCCGGATTACCCGGACAAAGACCGCCTCTGGAGACTCGTCGAAAAATACAAGGTGACGATCTTCTACACCGCTCCGACGGCCATCCGGGCTTTCATGAAATGGGGGCATCAGATCCCGCAGTCCCGCGATCTCTCCTCACTGCGCCTGCTCGGAAGCGTAGGAGAACCGATCAATCCGGAGGCCTGGGTCTGGTACCACAAATACATCGGGAACGAGCGTTGCCCGATCGTGGACACCTGGTGGCAGACAGAGACGGGAATGATCATGATCACGCCTCTTCCCGGAATCGTTCCCACGAAACCGGGATCCGCCACGCGTCCCTTCCCGGGAGTAAAAGCCGAGATTCTTACCGATGAAGGAAAGACAGTCGAAACAGGCGGTGGGTATCTCGCCCTGACCGCTCCCTGGCCGGCCATGCTTCGCGGGATCTTCAAGGATCCTGAGCGGTACAGGAGTCAGTACTGGTCGAAGTGGGATGGACTCTACTTCACCGGCGACGGTGCCAAGCGGGACGAGGACGGATATTTCTGGCTTCTCGGGCGAGTGGACGACGTCATCAACGTTTCAGGTCATCGTATCGGCACGATGGAAGTGGAATCGGCCCTTGTCGATCACCAGTCCGTTGCCGAAGCCGCGGTCGTCGGATTCAATCACGAAATCAAAGGAACCGGCATCGCCGCTTTCGTGACCATCAAGGAGTCGAGCCGGGAAAGGCTGGAGAGTGCCGCGCCGGAGCTGGAAAAGGAATTGAAGGAGCATGTCGTTCAGAAGATCGGCGCAATCGCCAGACCGGACAAAGTTCTCTTCGCCGCCGATCTGCCCAAGACACGCAGTGGAAAAATCATGCGCCGTCTCCTGCGCGACGTCGCCGAAGGCCGCGTCCTCGGCGACGTGACAACGCTGGCAGATGCCAGAGTTGTCGAACTTCTCAAAAAGCGCTACGAAGAGCAGGAGGGATGACGCGCTCGGCGATGAACCTACCGGCTAGGCGCTGATCAACACATGTCTCCAGTAGCACTCATCACAGGTGGAACCCGGGGAATCGGGCGGGCCATCGTCGGCCGCCTTCATCACGACGGCTATACCGTTGCCTTCACCTACCTCAATTCCGCCGAGACGGCCAGGCAGATCGAAACCAGCGCGGGCGATTCCGCGAAGATGGTTGGCATCGAGGCGGACATCAGCGACAGTGCCAGGAGCGCCGCTGTCGTTGCCGAAGTCATGGAGCGCTTCGGATCGATCGACGTGCTGGTGAACAACGCCGGCATCCGCCGTGATGTGCTGGCCTACGACATGTCGGACGAGCAGTGGAACGACGTTCTGCGGACGAATCTCGATGGAACCTTCTTCATGGTCCGGTCGGTCGTTCCCGTCATGTTGCGACAGCGGCGCGGGGTGATCGTGAACATCGCCTCACTCTCGGCGATGTTCGGAGTAGCCGGGCAGGCAAATTACTCCGCGGCCAAAGGGGGCATGGTGGCCATGACGCGGTCCCTTTCACGAGAGCTTGCCAGGAGCGGAATCCGGGTGAACTGCGTGGCTCCCGGCCTCGTGGACACGGATATGGTCACAAGTATGGACCCCGACGCGCGGCGAGAAATGATTCGCGCTGTTCCCATGCGACGGCTTGTCAAGCCGGCTGAAGTAGCGGCGGCTGTGGCATTCGTCGCCTCGGACGAAGCTTCGGCTATTACCGGACAGGTCATCAACGTCGACGCCGGAACATCCGCCTGAGCCGGACAGGGCCATAACCTCTGTATTCGCTACAATAGGGCGGATGTGCGGTCTTTCCTCTTCCGTGCGGTTTCCCCCGGCGATTGCCGTCGCGGGCAGATTCGCGCCCGGTTGCCAGCGTAGCCCCGCCGGACGGGGCTCGCCCGGCCATTCATCCAGTCCACGAAGCGCGGGAATGCCCCGCAGCTGAAGAGGCTTTCTCCAGGAAAGATCGTCCGTGACCCGCTCACTCAAGTATCTCTTCGAATCGTCCGCCAGGATTCGTCCGGATGGCAGCGCTCTGCGCTTCGGCAGCGAAACGCTCAGTTACTCCGAATTGGACGGGAGAGCCAACCGTCTCGCGAGTTATTTGCGTGAGCTTGGGGTCGGATCCGACGTGCTGGTCGGTGTCTGCCTCGAGCGCGGAATCGATTTACCTCTGGCCGTGCTCTCGGTCATCAAAGCAGGCGGCGCCTACGTGCCCCTCGACCCAACCTACCCCAGGGAACGCCTGGCGCTCATGCTGGCCGACACGACGCCCCGCGTGGTGATCACGACGTCCGCGCTTGCCGGCACAATCCCATCTGGCTCGTGCACTGTCATCCGGATCGATTCCGATTCACGCAAATGGGCAGACAAACCGGCTGGTCCGCTCGACGGCGATGCTGGAGCCGAGGATCTGGCCTACGTGATCTTCACTTCGGGTTCGACTGGTACGCCGAAAGGCGTGGCCATGCCTCAACGCCCGCTGGTCAATCTGATCGAATGGCAGATCGAAGCCTCGAAGGCCGGCGCCGGTGACCGCACGATTCAGTTCGCTCCCCTCTCTTTCGACGTTTCCTTTCAGGAGATCTGGTCTACCTGGGCATCCGGCGGAGAGCTGGTGATGGTCCAGGATGAGGTCAGGCTCGACGCCGGCGCGTTGCTTTCGCTTTGCGACGAGCTTTCGGTGATGCGGCTGTTTCTCCCCTTCACCGCACTCCAGCACATCGCTGAAGTCGCCACGACCCGCGGTCCGCTCCCGCAGAGTCTTCGCGAGGTCATCACAGCAGGCGAGCAGTTGCAGACGACGCCAGCCATCCGGGAAATGTTTCGGGGAATCCCGGGCTGCCGACTGACGAATCAGTACGGTCCTTCGGAAACTCATGTCACCACTGCCTTCGATCTACCGCCCGATCCTGCAACGTGGGATCCGCTCCCACCAATCGGAACGCCGCTTCCGGGCGTCGTGGTACACATTCTCGATGCCGAGCAGCACACCGTTGCCGAGGGTGAATCCGGAGAGTTGTTCCTGGGTGGTCTGGCCCCCGCCAGGAGCTACGTGGGCCGGCCTGAGCTGACAGCGGAGCGTTTCATTACCGAGCCCGATGCGTCCAGCCCGCGGATCGCCGGCGCCCCGGGAACGATGTACAGGACCGGCGATCTCGTCCGCCGCCGTTCCGATGGCGCGCTCGAATTTCTCGGGCGGGCCGACAGCCAGGTGAAGGTACGCGGTTACAGGATTGAAGTGGGCGAGGTCGAAGTCGCGCTCTCCGGGCATCCCGCGGTCGGCCAGACGGTCGTGGCCGCGCACGAATTTTCTCCTGGCGATCGGCGCCTCATAGCGTGGGTCATTCCAGCCACCGGGGCTGAACCGCCGGGTCCGAGCATGCTTCGCCAGCACCTCTCGGAGCGCCTTCCGGAATACATGATTCCTTCGGCGTTCACGGTGATGGACTCGTTTCCGCTCACACCCAGTGGCAAGGTCGATCGACTTGCCCTGCCCCTGCCCGGCAACAGCAGACCGGACATCGATGCCCAGTACGAGCCCCCTCGAGGTCCGGTCGAGCCGATCGTGGCCGCCGTCTGGCGGGAGATCCTGCAACTTGACCGAGTCGGGGCTGGCGACAGCTTTTTCGAACTTGGAGGAACGTCTCTTCTGGCCCTGCGCGCCATCAGCGAATTGCGCCAGCGTCTTCGCCGTGAACTGTCCGTGGTGAGCATCTTCGACCACTCCACGCCGAGAGGCATGGCGCAGTACCTCAGCGGACGCTCCCCATCAGTTGACCAGAGCGCCAGGAGCCGCGGAGAGCGCGTTCGTGCCGGACAGGCACGCGGTGATGTGGCGATCGTGGGACTGGCTGGAAGATTTCCCGGAGCACCCGACGTGGCGTCGCTCTGGCGCAACCTCCTTTCAGGAGTGGACTCGATCACACATTTCAGAGAGGACGAGATCGATCCGCGGATCGACGCGTCGGATCCGAACTATGTAAAGGCCAGAGGCGTCGTGGCCGACGCCGACATGTTCGACAACGTCTTTTTCGGAGAGAACAGACGCGTTGCGGAGGTGATCGATCCGCAGCAGCGCGTGCTGCTCGAGGTGGCCTGGGCTGCGCTCGAAGACGCAGGTGTCGTTCCCGAAAGTTTCGAAGGTTCCATCGGAGTATTTGCCGGCGTCGGGAACAACAGCTACTACCCGATGAACGTTGCCACCCGGCCCGATGTCATCCGCTCTGTAGGCGAATTTCAGGTGATGACCGGTAATGAGAAGGATTATCCGGCCACGCGGATCGCGCACAAACTCGGCCTGACCGGACCGGCGCTGAGCATCCAGACGGCCTGCTCCACTTCGCTCGTGGCCGTCGTGGAAGCCGTGCGCAGCCTGCTGGCCGGAGAGTGTGACGCTGCTCTGGCTGGCGGCTCATCCATCACTGTGCCGCAGAACTCCGGGCACCTCTATCTCGAAGGGGGAATGCTCTCTCCCGATGGCGCGTGCCGCCCATTCGCCGCAGACGCTGCCGGAACCGTGTTCTCGGACGGAGCGGCAGTTGTCGTTTTGAAGCGCGTCGAGGACGCCCTCACGGACGGAGACCGGATCTACGCCGTGATCCGCGGTGCCGCCATCAACAACGACGGAGCGGGGAAGGCCAGTTTCACCGCCCCGAGTGTCGCCGGCCAGGCCGCAGTGATCGCCATGGCCCAGGCTTCCGCCAACGTCGATCCCGACACCATCACCCTTGTCGAGGCGCACGGAACCGCCACTCCCCTCGGCGATCCGATCGAGGTTGAAGCACTCTCGGCAGCCTTCCGTGCCAAAACGTCGCGGAATGCCTACTGCGCAATCGGGTCCATCAAGGGAAACATTGGCCATCTCACCGCAGCCGCCGGTGTGGCCGGACTGATCAAGGCTTCCCTTTCGCTTCACAACGAAGAAATCCCACCGAGCATCAACTGCCGGGAGACAAACGCGAACATCGACTTCAGCAGGACGCCGTTCTTCGTCAACACCGAGAGGCTGGCATGGGAACGAAGCGAGCGGCCCCGTCGTGCAGCGGTGAGCTCTTTCGGAGTGGGCGGGACCAACGCTCACGTAATTCTGGAGGAAGCGCCGGCGACCCCGGAAACGGCCCAAGTTTCAGCAAGGCCGAAGCATCTTTTTCTGCTTTCCGCGAAATCGGCTGCGTCCCTCGAAGGAGCGACCGAGAATCTGCGCCAGTACATCGCCGAGGTCGCACCCGATTCCTCGGGGCTGGGCGATATCTGTCACACCCTTCAGGCCAGGCGAGCCCGGTTCTCACATCGACGTTTCCTCGTCGCCGATGATGCGGCCGATGCGGCCACCGCGCTTCAGGATCTGCCGGGGGAGCGCAGCGGTACGCGCACACTCGAGATTCAGAATCCCGAGGTAGCCTTTCTTTTCCCGGGTCAGGGGTCACAGTACGCGGGGATGGGTCGGTCGATCTATGAAATCGAACCGGTCTTTCGCTCAGCTGTAGATGAATGCGCCACGATCCTCCAGCCGCTCATGGGTCGCGACCTTCGCGCGCTGATGTTTCCGCCCCCTGGAGACGCCGAGGCAGCGGCTGATGCTCTGACACAGACCTCGATCACTCAGCCGGCGCTGTTCACGATTGGCTATGCGCTCGCCAGGCAGTGGGAGAGCTGGGGAGTGCGGCCTTCGGCCATGCTTGGTCACAGCATCGGAGAGCTGGTGGCGGCCTGTCTCGCGGACGTGCTCTCGCTCAATGACGCCCTGACGCTGGTCGCCGTGCGGGGACGGATGATGCAATCCGTGGCGCCGGGATCCATGCTCTCCGTCCGCGCCTCGGCAAGGGAAATCGAATCGCTGCTGGTCACCCATGGCGATCACTCGATCGCCATGGCGGCGTCGAACGGTCCATCGCTTTGTGTCGTGTCAGGGCCCACAGAGAGCATCGCGCACTTCGAACAGACTCTGACCGCCCGGGGAACGATCAGCCGGCCGCTTCACACTTCGCACGCCTTCCACTCCCCGATGATGGATTCCGTCGTCGAACCCTTTCGAGAAGTGGTCCAGGAACTCACTCTGCGATCACCGACCGTCCCGATCGTGTCCACCGTCACCGGAACGTGGATGACAGGTGAGCAGGCTCGCGACCCGAACTACTGGGCGAGCCAGGTGCGCTTGCCCGTTCGATTCGCGGAGGCCGTTTCCACGTTGTGGCAGGATCGCGCGCGCGTCCTTCTGGAGATGGGGCCTCGAGGAACAGCGGCAACCATGGCCCGTCAGCAGGCCCGCGACCGCAACCAGGTGGCCGTGGCCTCACTGGGAGAATCCGGTGCCGATGAGTGGACAGCGATGCTCGCTGCCGTCGGGAAATTGTGGAATGCGGGAGTGGAAATCGACGCTGCTGCTTTCTGGGACGGACGCAGGCAGGTCGTGTCACTGCCGGCGTACTCGTTCGAACGGATTAGACATTGGGTGGAACCGGGACAACTGGTCCTGCCCGCACCTTCGGGCAATGCGCCCGAAGTGGCATCGATCGCAGCGGACGAGTCTCGCCACCTCCCCCGGTTCGACCGAATCCTGGCAAGGGTGGTGTCGATCATCGAAGATGCGTCGGGTGTGGCGATCCCGGCCGCCGACTCACGAACGACATTCCTGGAGATGGGTCTGGATTCGCTTTTTCTCACCCAGATCGCACTCACGCTCGGGCGAGATCTCGGTGTGCAGGTGAGCTTCCGGCAGCTTCTTCAGACGTGGCCGACACCCCACTCTCTGGCAAGGCATATCGACGAGGTTCTGGCACCCGGAACATTCGCTGGCGACAAGCTCCCCGGTTCGCCGCCGGCTGAACCTTCGCCCGAAAGCCTCCAGCCGCCCCTGGCAGATTCTCAGCCGGCCCCCGACGAGAAATCGAAAAAGCATGTCGGGCCCATGGCCAGAATCGACCGCACAGCGGCGGCGGAGCTCAGCCCCCGGCAAAAGGAATCCCTGGCGAACTTCGTGGCGCTGTATTGCCGGAAGATGGCGAAGTCGAAGGAGTTCACAGCACACAACCGGCACCACCTCGCCGACCCGCGCGTGGTTTCGGGGTTCTCGCCTCTGCGTAAGGAAATCACCTTCCCGATCGTCTGCGATCGCTCGAAGGGCAGCAAGCTATGGGACCTCGACGGCAACGAATACGTCGACCTCACCAACGGGTTCGGAGCGGCTTTCTTCGGTCACACACCCGATCTGATCGTCGACGCCGTGCGCGAACAGATGCAGCGCGGGATCGAGATCGGCCCGCAGCATCCCATGATTGCCGAAGTCTCCACGCTCTTCTGCGCAATGACGGGAAACGAGCGTGTGGCCTGGTGCAACACCGGTTCGGAAGCAGTACTGGGAGCGATGCGGGCAGCTCGCACGGTGACTGGCAGAAACACGATCGCCATTTTCGAAGGGGGCTACCACGGGATTTTTGACGAGGTGATCGTGCGCGGAACAAAATCGCTGCGTTCGATCCCGGCGGCACCAGGGATCCCGCCCTCACACGTTCAGAACATTCTCGTACTCGAGTACGGAACGCCTCAGACCCTGCGAATCCTCGAGGAACGCGCCGGTGAACTGGCTGCGATCATGATCGAGACCGTTCAGAGCCGAAGGCCGGGCTTCCAGCCGGGACCATTCCTCCACGCCTGCCGGACAATCGCGGACGATTCCGGCGCGGCATTGATCTTCGACGAGGTCATCACCGGCTTCCGCATCCGGGCCGGCGGAGCCCAGGAGTACTTTGGCGTCAAAGCTGATCTGGCCACGTACGGCAAGATTCTGGGTGGAGGCATGCCCATTGGTGCGGTCGGCGGTACGCGGCGCTTCATGGATGCTTTCGACGGCGGAGAATGGCAGTTCGGAGATGACTCCGCTCCAGAAGCCGGCGTCACCTACTTCGCCGGGACGTTTGTCCGTCATCCTCCGGCACTGGCAGCAGCGCGGGCGGCACTGACGTTTCTGTCCCGGCACCCCGAGATCTACGAGGAAGTATCGTCCAGAACGGCAGGATTCGCCGATCGCGTCAATGCAGCGATGATGCAGCTCGGCGCACCGGTGCGCCTGGACCGGTTTGGCTCCCTGCTCAAAATCAGGATCGACGAGGAACTGCCTCACGCGGGTCTTTTCTACCATTGGCTTCGATCGAAGGGTGTTCACGCCTGGGAGGGGCGGCCATGTTTTCTGACCATGGCCCACGATGACAGGGATGTCGACTTTCTTGTACAGGCTTTCGAGGACTCTGCGCGCGAGATGCAGCAGGCCGATCTACTTCCGCGGCGCGGCGGCATGGCCCTCGGTGAACGGGCGGCGCCAGCCACCGAAGCGCAGCGTGAGATATGGGCGTCGATTCAAATGGGGGGCGATGAAACCGGCCAGGGCGCTTCGCTCGCCTACAACGAGACCTGCGCCATCCGGCTGAAAGGCCCTCTCGACGTCAGCAGGTTGCGCGTCGCATTCGCTGCCGTCGTCATGCGTCACGAATCCCTGCGTTCACGGTTCTCCGTCGATGGGCGGACGTTCTACGTCAACGACAACGACGTCAACGCCGAGGTTCCCCTCGAAGATCTCTCGTCGCTGTCCCAGTCTGAACGAAACCAGAAACTTGGTGAGATTGCCCGCGAAGAAGCGCTGCTGGCCTTTGACCTCGAACGCGGTCCCGTCTGGCGCGCCCGTCTGACCCGCGTTGCTGCAGACGAGCACCTTTTCTGGTTCACGGCTCACCACATTGTCTGCGACGGGTGGTCGACGGCGGTCGTCCTTCACGATCTCGGTCGACTCTACTCGGGCGCCGATCCCGGAAAGGCCGAGTCGTTCGTGGACTATGCGCTCTGGCAGCGGACGCCGCAGCAGAGAGAAGCTGTCGAGCGTGATCTTTCGTTCTGGCGGGAACGCCTCGGTGAGCACGTCCCTCAACTCGATCTGCCCACTGACCGGATCCGCCCACCCCTGCGTACGTACGCCGCCGGGAGAGTCGACCATGAGATTGCTCAAGAACTGGTAGCAACAATGAAGCGCGTCGGCGCTGCCTCGGGTGCCAGCTTCGTCGCTACGATGCTCGCCGGCTTCACGGCCTTCCTCAGCCGCATTGCAGTCACCAGGGACTTTGTCATCGGCGTTCCCACGGCTGGACAGTCGGTCATTGGACAGGATCTACTGCTCGGCCACGCGGTGAATGTGCTTCCGCTGCGGGTGGAAGTCGATCAGGAGGGATCCTTCGCCAGTCATCTGGCCCACGTTCAGCGTTTGCTGCTCGACGCCTACGACCACCAGCATCTGTCGTTCGGAGAGCTCATCCAGAATCTGGACCTGCCGCGCGACCCGAGCCGGATTCCGCTCGTGCCGGTCGTGTTCAACGTAGACACGGGAATCGATGATTTCAGTCTGGAGGGGTTGCAGTCGACCTTCATCTCCAACCCGAGGGAGTTCGACACATTCGAACTTTTCATCAACGCTTCATCGGCAAACGGGCAGTTGGTAATCGAAGCCCAGTACAACCGGGCTCTGTTCGACCGGGGCACGATCGAACGTCACCTCCTCGCTTTTCAGCGGATGCTGGCCGCAGCCGTCGCCGATCCAGATCAGCGAATCGGTGAGCTGGCCCTTCTTGGAAACGCCGAGCGGGACAGAATCCTGATCGACTTCAACTCCAGCCGACCTGCCGAAGCGTTAGACGGCGAGACCTTAATGAGCATCTTCGAAAAAACGGCGGACCGAACGCCTGATGCTATCGCCGTGGTCTCAGAGACGCGAAGTCTTACGTACAAAGAGCTGGATGCGGCCTCGAACCAGTTGGCGCACGTCCTTCGCCGGCGCGGGGCCGGCCCGGAGAGAACAGTCGGGATCTGCCTGGAGCGGTCCATCGATCTCGTCATCGCGGTCTACGCCGTACTCAAGACCGGTGCAGCCTTCATCCCGCTGGAGCCGGACAATCCGACCGAACGCATCGCCCACATGCTGGAAGACTCGCAACCGGTCGTGGTGATCGCTGACTCGTTCAGAGAAGAAGAACTCGGCCTTGCCGCGCCTGTCGTGAATCTCACCACCTCCGCGGCAGAGATCTCATCCGCTCCTGTCGGGCGGCTTCCGCTCGCAGTCATCCCTTCCAGCCTCGCTTACATCATCTTCACCTCGGGATCCACGGGCCGGCCGAAGGGAGTAATGAATGAGCATCGCGGCGTGCTCAACTTTCTGAAGTGGTTTCACGGATCGTTCAGCACCGGCGAAGCCGAATGCATCGCTCTCAAGACTCCATTCGGGTTCGACGTGTCGGTTCCGGAGCTGTGTGCTCCCCTGTTCGGGGTACGGCTGGCGATCCTGGAGCCTGGTGCGCACCGCGATCCTATGCGAATCGCTCAGGCCACCGAGGAGTTCTCGATCACCACGCTGCAGTTCGTGCCGTCCATGCTGCATCTGTTCGTGGCAGATCCGGAGAGCCGCTCTGAAAACAAACTGCGCTCGCTGCGCCGGATCATCGCCGGGGGCGAGGCTTTGCCGTCCGAGCTGGCCATGAAAGTGCGCGAGGCACTGCCCGACGTTGCCTTGTTCAATGTCTACGGACCCACCGAGGCGGCAGTCTGGGCATCTGCCCACCGGTGCGATGTGAGCCCCGACACGACCAGCGTACCGATCGGCAGGCCGATCTCCAATACCCGGTTTTACATCGTCGATGGCAATCTCCAGCCAACACCGATCGGCGTTCCCGGAGAACTGCTCATCGGAGGGATTCAGGTAGCTCGCGGTTATGTAGGTCATCCGGAGCTCACAGCGGAACGGTTCATTCAGGATCCATTCGGCGCGGATCTGCCCTCCAGCCCGGGCATGCTCTATCGCACCGGGGACCTGGCCCGATGGCTACCGGACGGCGAGGTCGAGTTTCTCGGCAGGAATGACTACCAGGTGAAATTACGAGGCGTGCGCATCGAGCTTCCGGAGATCGAAGCGGCCATTGCTGCACTCCCGGAGATCGAGCGATGTGTGGCCACCGTCCGCCGAATCGGGACCGCCGACGACCGGCTCGTTGCCTACGTCGTGCCGGTAGAGGGCAACTCCGTGACGGCTGGTGGGCTGCGAAAGCGGCTCAGAGCTTCGCTTCCTGACTCGATGATCCCTCAGCACGTGGTCAACCTCCGGGAGTTGCCACTGAATCTCAGCGGAAAACTGGATCGTAACGCATTGCCCGCGCCAGCCGAGTTTGAGGCCCTGGATGGGCGGGAGGAGCTGGTTACGCCTACCGAAAGACTGGTCGGCGAGCTCTGGAAAGCTCTGCTGTCCCTCTCACGGGTCGGACGGGGAGATAACTTTTTCGATCTTGGCGGACATTCCTTGAAGGCTCTCGAGGCCGTGGCCGCTCTCCGCGCCAGTACAGGCATCCGCCTCGATCCGCGTCTTCTGATGCTGGGATCTCTCTCACAGATCGCCTCTGAGATCGATTCAGCGTCGGGCCAGAGTGCACTGCCTGACGAGACCCGATCACACTTGAACGACGGGCAGCAGGAGCTGGAAGACCCCTCTGAGTTCGCGATTTCGCAACCGGATTCCGATGCATCCCCAGAGAAAAGGCACACGCGACTTAGTCTCTACGAAGTCATCAAAGGGAGAATTCTCGGCTAGTATGGTCGAAACGGCTCGGTTCGACGTATGGATATCTTCTTTTTCGGAGATGAGGATAAGTCTTTGCTTGGCGCCTTTCACGACGCCGGAGCGGCTCGCGATCTGGCCGTTCTCCTCGTTCCAGCACACGGCCACGAGTATGTGCGGAGCCACCGCGCCATGCACACGCTCGCCGGGCAACTCTGTGCCTCCGGCTGTGACGTCCTCAGGGTCGAGCTGACCGGCCAGGGTGACTCCTCCGGCGACGACACCGACGGTGACGTCGGCCAGTGGTGCCAGGACATCCGCCTGGCCACGGATGAACTGCGGGAACGGTCGATGGCCCGGCGCATCGTTGCCGTCGGCCTTCGCCTCGGCGCGGCACTGCTGGCCTCCTCAGTTTCCGATGGCACGGAAGAATTCGATCAGATCATTCTCTGGGATCCCGTAATCAACGGTGCCGCGTACCTCGGCGATCTCGATCGGATACACGAACAGATGCTTTCCGATCCACATCGCTTCGAGCCGCCACGTCGGGCTTCACTGCCGTTCAGCGAGCAGCTGGGTTTTGCTGTCACGCCTTCCCAGCGGGCCTCGATTGCCAGGCTGAACCTTGCGGAGCAGACCAGATGGAATTGCCCAAGGGTGTTCCTCGTGGCGGGACCGGATCTCGCGGACTCCTCAATCGAGGCTGTCGCGGAACAAGTGCGCGCATCAGGCTCGAGAATCAAAACAGCGCGGCTGGCGGCTTTGTCGGGCTGGCAGGAATTGCGTAAGGTGGAAGATACGCTGCAAGCCGCCGAAGCAGTACGGATGATCACAGCGCAACTGGCCGGAATCGCCGTGCCCGAGACCAGTGGGGTCGAAGGATGAGAATTCGCGAGCGGATCATCCGATTTGGTGAAGAAGTACCCATGGTGGGAGTCGTCAGTGAACCACCAGAGCGGCGGCCGGACGCGCCGGCGGTAATCGTTCTCAACGCCGGATTCGTGCATCGGGTGGGACCATTCCGAATGAACGTGGCCATCGCTCGCGCTCTGGCGGAAGCCGGCTATCCAGCGGTGCGGATTGATCTGACAGGACTGGGCGACAGTCCCGCCCGCAGCGGATCGGGCGAGCTTGAAACGAGGGTCCGGATTGACATCGACGAAGCCATCAAGGCTACGCTGCAGGCCACGAGCACGAACGAAGTCGTCCTCTACGGAATGTGTTCGGGAGCGATGAACGCGCACTTCGCCGGCATCGATGACGATCGCGTCAGCGGCCTCGTCCTCATTGACCCCTATTCGTGGCCGACCAGGAAGTTTCGTCTGATCCGATACTTCGCTGCGCTCCGGGAGCCTCACCGGGTCGGGGGCTTCGCCACGCGCTCGCTCGGGAGATTCCTTAGAAGGTCGAAGAGAGCCTTCCTGCCAGGATCAGCCGTCGACGAGACTCTGCAGAATGCCCAGGGGTCCGTCTGCGACGATCCCCTTGTCGGAACCATTTATCTCGCGGAATGGCCGGCGGCGGAAAGAATCGCCGCCGATCTGCAACGGCTGATAGGTCGTGGAGCGAGGGCCCTCATGATTTTCACCGGCGGCATGGTGGAGTACTTTAATTACGCTGGCCAACTCCAGGACAGTCTGCCCGGAATCCGCCTTGAGAGCGGAGTAATCGTGGAGCATTGGCCGGCCTCGGACCACATGCTCACTGTGCATTCCGATCGTCAGAAGCTGATCACAAAGATCGTGCAGTTTCTCCCCACGCTTTCCCGAGAGGCCACTGGGAAACGCACACAACGATCACCTCCGGCAGAACGACCTATAGCCGGAAATCAAGAGCTTTCCTGAACTGACGCGGGAAGTTCAGGTCGACCGCGGTATGCGTCAGTCCCCGAAGCCGTTCCAGAGTCGTGAGCACCGTTCCCGTGGCAATCAGGTAGGCCAGAAACACTCTGGCCTTCATTGCGCGGTGCCGCCGTCGCGCATACTGATCGCCTATGAACTCGCCCCAGTTCGCGGCGCAGAGCTGGTCGTACCCGATAGTGATCGAAGGAGTGAGCATCCGTGTGTAATGCCACCACCCGCAAGGAACGAACAGAGTCTGTCCGGGCTCGAGAACGAAGGTGATTCCCTTCGCTTCCTTCCAGAGCGGGTACTTGTCGTAGTCGGGGTGCAGAGGATTCACGATCTCCGATTCGTCCGGCTGGCTCGCCCTGGGATAAAGGTACCGGCCCTGATCCGGCGGGTAAACGGTGAACTCCTTCCGTCCATAGATCTGCACGAGATAGGCGACCAGATGATGAACGTCATAGTGAATGGTCGGGAATCCGCTGCCGGGACCGCCGATGAAGATGTCCAGGTAATGATTCTCCTGCGGGAAATTCTTCGGGAGAAGCCGGCTGCCCAGTCTCGAGGGAAGCGAGTGCGGCGCCCTGGAAACGTAGGAAAGAAGCTCAGGGAACTGCGTGGGCAGGTCGCAGTTGCGCAGGTACGGGGCCGGATGCTCTTCGTCGGAAGCCAGCAATTGGCCGATAAATTCATCCAACCGAACGCCCCGGCCATCGATCTGTACGATCTTGTCCGGGAAGTGTTCGCGGAACCACTCCGGCGTCCACGTTCTGGCTTCCCAGTCCCCGATGCTGTCGTCGAGAATCACAGGACGGAGTTTTTCCAGATACTCCTTTTCGAACTCGCGGGGAGAAAGGTTCTTTCGAACGTCGATCATGGTCACGTCGTTACTTTACCGGAGTTGCCCGCCTCAGCGGGACCGAATGCCAGAGGTCGCGGATTCGACAAGCAGGAACCGTCCGGACCTACAACTTGTAATTCATCGATGCCCGATACTGCCCGATGAGGTCCAGATCGATCGCCGTTCTGGTCTGGCCGCGAAGGCGCTCCATGACTGTGAGTATCGGGCCAACCATAATCAGGTACGCGAGAACCATTTTGGCCTTGGCGGACTGATCGCGACGCCGCGCGTACTGGTCACCGATAAAATCGCGCCAGTTACCAGCACAAAGCTGATCGTAGGCGACGGAGATCGAAGGTGACAGCATCCGCGTGTAGTGCCACCAGCCGCATGGAATGAACAGGGCCTGGCCCGGCTCGAGCACGACGGTCGTGGACACAGCATCCTTCCAGAGAGGGTACCTCTCGAAATCAGGATCCAGCAGATTCTCGATCTGCGAGTGATCCGCCGTGAGCTCGTTCCTGTAGAGAAAGTCGGCCTGATCGGGAGCGTACAGCGTGACTTCCTTACTGCCGAAGATCTGGACGATGAAAGCGAGCAGGTGATGGATGTCGTAATGAATTCGCGGGAAGCCGCTGCCCGGACCCCCGATGAAGAGCTCCATGTAGTGATCTTCGCACGGAAGGTTTCGTGGAAGGAGCCGGCTGCCAATCCGCGTCGGCAGGGAATGGGGCAGCCGGGATATGTACGGAAGCAGCTCCGGAAACTCCGAAGGGATATCGATATTGCGCAGGTAGGGCGCGGGGTGGTGCTCGTCAGATGCCAGCAACTGATTGACGTAGTCACCGAGGCGGATCGGCTCGTCTCCGATGTGCAGAATCTTGTCGGGAAAATTGTCCCCGAACCAGCTCACGGTCCAGTCGCGGGCTGACCAATCCGTGATGCAATCCTCCAGAATCACCGGGATCATCGGCTCGAGATACTCTTTCTCGAACTCGCGCGGGCTGAGATTGCGACGAACGTCGAAACCAACCGGGTCGTCTGATTTCTGTGGTGAGATTGCCATGGCAGAGCGTCCTGGAAGAGTCGATTCCATCGATTCGGTGCAAGGGTTCAGTTCAAGGCGAATTCTGCCATTTTCGTGCGCGGACTGCTACTGCACCCGGCAGGGATGATCCAAGGGCAATAACCCGTTCGACGATCCGGCAATTCTAACGGCGGGCCAGAACCACTCCGAGTTGTACTGCCGCGAACCCGGCCAGCACAGAGAACAGAACGTTTGCCAGCGCCCAGACTGGAGCGCCCCCCTCGGTGAGGCGCTGCGTCTCGTATTCGAATGTCGAAAAGGTCGTGAAGGCACCAAGAAAGCCGGCGGTGAAGAAAAGGCGCCAGAGCGGATCGATCGCATTGCGTTCCAGGGAATAGGTGGCCACGAACCCGAGAAGCAGCGAGCCGCTGACGTTGACGATCAGTGTCGCCAGTGGGAAGCCGCGCTTCCACCATCCCGATATGAGCAGCGTCAGCCCGTAGCGGGCGATCGTGCCGAGAAAGCCACCGGCGCCCACCATCAGTACGCGATTCAACATTTCCACTCCTGAAACTCCGGCAACGACTTCCGAGTGTCGATGATACTCGATGACACTCGGCAGGCAGGGCTTGCCCGGCTCGCAGAAGCCAGTCCCCCGGGGTTGACTTCGAGCCGTACGCCGCGATAAACCCCACTGGCCGCCATGACCTCGTCCTCCGCCCAGCCTCCCTATTTTTCCGTTGTCATTCCCACTTACAACCGTGTGGCCATGCTCCAGCGCGTGCTGGACGCCCTGGAAACTCAAATAGAGTCCCCTTCATTCGACGTAATCGTAATCAACGACGGCTCCACGGACGACACCGTCTCGGTGATGGAGCGTCGAATGGCATCGAAGAACGGTTCCTCGAACATCCGGTTTCAGTCCCAGCAGAACGGCGGACCGGGAAAAGCTCGCAACCGGGGCGTGGAAGAGGCCCGAGGGAAATTCGTCGTTTTCATCGGCGATGACACCGTCCCTGAAAAACGATTTCTCGCCGAGCACGCCTCGGTGCACCGCAACTCTGGCCACGATCCGATGCTGGCCTGTCTGGGATTCACCGGCTGGCCGGTGAAAGAGCGGGTCTCCAGCTTCATGCACTACATCAACAACTACGGCGACCAGTTCGGCTACAAACTGATTGAGGATGGCGCCATCGTTCCCTTCAATTTTTTCTACACTTCGAACATTTCCATCGCTCGCGATCTGCTGGACCGTTTCCCATTCGATACTTCGTTTCGCTCGGCTGCATGGGAAGACATCGAGCTGGCCTATCGTCTGGAAAAGGAAGGAATGAAAATTTTCTACAACGCCTCGGCGGTAACCCGTCACTACCATCCCATGACCGTGGAATCCTTTACGAAGCGCCAGTACGTCGTTGGCAGATCCGGCGCGGTTTTTTACAGCAAGTACCCTGAGCTGGGCCACTTCCTCGGCGTTCACGAGCTCGCTGAGCGTGGGCTGAAAGACGCCGGAGATCTTGGCCGGCTGCGGGATGCCGCCGTGCTCGGCGAACGGTTCAGACCTTTCGCCAGAAAGAAAGTCTTTCGCGATCTTCTGAGGCAGCATTACCTTCGGGGACTTCGCGATGGCCTCATAGAAATGGAAGCGGGTCGGATAGAATGACCAATCCCACGAGTGCAACGGGTTTTTTTCTGACCTTTGAGGGTATTGAAGGATCAGGGAAAACGACCCAGATCGAGCGACTATCCCGGCAGATTCGCGACAGCGGCCAGAATGTCGTGCTGACCAAGGAACCCGGCGGAACGCCTCTGGCCGATCGCATCCGGGCCATCCTGCTGGACCCCCAGGAAGAGGGCATGGACGCGCTGACGGAGCTTCTCCTCTACGCTGCCTCGCGTCGCCAGCATGTCGTCGATCTCATCCGGCCGGCGCTCGAACGGGGTGCGATCGTTCTCTCAGACAGGTTCACCGACGCCACGCTTGCCTACCAGGGCTACGGGCGCCTTCTGGACCTCGATCGTCTGCAGACACTGAATCGCTGGGTGACCGATGGATTGACTCCTGATCTTACGGTCATCTTCGATCTCTCGGAGAAGGAGGGACTGGAACGGGCTCGCGAGCGGAATCGGAATTCGAAACTTCTTCAGGAGGAAAGCCGCCTGGAAGGCGAGGATCTGAGATTCCACCGACGCGTTCGCGAGGGCTATCTGGCGCTCGCCGAAAGTGATCCTCTTCGCTATGCCGTGATCGATGCCGGCGGATCGCCGGACATCGTCTTCGAGCGTCTGATCAATCTGCTTTCGGAGAGGGCGAAAAGAATCAAGCTCGTCCCCGCTTCCCTATGAGCAGCGTTCGTGAGTTGTTGATCCAGACAGCACGGTCCGGCGAGCTTCATCATTCCGTCATCATTCATGGTCCGGAAAGTGATGCCCTGACGAATCTGGCCACGGAGCTGGCCCGAGCCCTGAACTGTGGCAACGGCACTTCCGGAGATGGATGCGCATCCTGCAGGCGCATCGATCAGGACAATCATCCTGACGTCCATCGCACTCAGGTAGCCGGCGACCGGAAACTGATCTCGGTCGAACAGGTGCGAACCGTCGCCAATGAGGCGATGCTCAGACCGTATGAGGGACGGACGAAAGTTTTCATCGTCGATCCTGCGGAAGCGATGAGCACACAGGCCGCGAATGCATTGCTGAAAACGCTCGAAGAACCTGCGGCCGATACGATCTTCCTGCTGCTGACGCGATCGGCGGATCTGCTTCTGCCAACGATCCGTTCTCGATCTCAATCGGTTTACGTCGGTCCGCACAGGAACAAGACTGCCCGCCAGATCGCCGGCTCGCAGGGCATCTCCATTCAGGCCGCACGTTTGCGTCAGCACGATCGAACGGAGACGTCCTCGACCTCGGAACTGTTGGCGCAGGAGATTCTGCAATCGATCGGACGCTTCTCGCTTCACGGAGATGCCGGTGCTCTGCTCTCCATCGCTCCCCTTCTCGCGGAAGCCGAGCCTGCGGGCAGCGGACTAATTGTTCTGGCAACGGTCCTGCGCGATCTCGCCGCGCTGGACGCATCCGAAACCGTCGACGAGGCAAACGCCAGAGCCATTCAGCATTCGATTCCCAGGAGGGCCCTGATGCGAGGAGCTGAAATAGCCATGCGCTCTATGACACGCCTTGTGGTGAACGTCGACCCTCGCCTGATGATCGAACAGTCCCTGGTGGCCATCACAAAAAAATGACCCCGGCTTCGGGGCCGGGGTCGGGATTTCTACTGGATGGGATTTGGAAAACGCTCAGGGACGGGAAGTGCTGTTGGAATGTGAGGTATGCGGCTTTGACTGAGTGATTCTTCATCACGGTGGCAGGTCGAATACAACGAGACGCTGCTTTCCGCCTCCCGATCCAGTAAAAACGATCTTGCTGCTGGCATTATAGACGCCTTGTGAAACTTTTCTCAAGCTGTTTGCGAACAGCACCGCTGCCGGTTTTCTAAGGGAAATCATCGGTCTGACAACTTAGACGAAGAAACCGAATCACGGTTTCGCGACGAGCTGAGCCATAGGGTAAAGCGGGTGGGAAATGTCGATGTGCCCCGCAAGAGTCTCCGAAACCTGACCGTTCACGAGGAGATGCACCCGCTTGACCGTCGTGAAATTGGCCGTGAGGGTCTGAACGATCGAGTAGATACTGATCATCTCCTGGTTGCTTCCGGTCTGCCAGCCGTTGATGAGGGTCGGCCCCCCGAGATCGACAATGGCATTTCCCTCCGGCAGGAGGTAAGCGGCGCGAAGCACGGCGTCCGGCGGAAACGGCCGAGCCAGAGCAGGATTCTGTGGACCCTTCAACAGTTCGCGCACGACCACTGCGAGAGCTGCCGAGTCATCTCCGGGCAACGGAATGGCCCGCGACTCATGACCGAGCAGAAGAGCGGGGGTCTCGAAATAGAAGGTGATCTCGCGGCTGGACAGCTTCTGAGCAGCCATCTTCTGCTCGGCGATCGTGACTTCCGCTTTCCGGCAGGCGCTGGAAACTGAGGTGGCGACGACAAGAATGAGGAAAAGCGTTCTGCGCAACCTAAACTCCGGGTCGATCTGCCGCGGCGCGAGTGGGTAAGACCGAGGCCGGAAGTGACGGGGACGGCGCCTGCTCTTGACGATCCGCTGCCGCCGGCGGAGCAGCGGGCGGCGCTACCCCGATGCGCACTTCGTATTCGCTCTTGTATCGTGCAATGCCCTTTGTCAGCGCTGCCACCAACGTATCCTGGAACGCTCCGTCCGTCAGCTTCTTTTCCTCGTCGGGGTTGGAGATGAAACCAACCTCCACGAGCGCCGCCGGCATCGTCGCTCCAACCAGGACTTTGAAGGGCGCCTGCTTCACACCTCGGCTGAGGACACCGGTGGCCTGATTCATCTCCTCCTGCACAACCTGGGCGAGCCGGCTGGACTCATTCAGATACGACTGCTGGGCCAGATCCCACAGAATGAGATTGAGCTCGGAATTTCCCTGACGGCCCTGGCCGCTGTTTTCCCGGTCCGCGGCATGACGGGCCAGCTCATCCGAAGCATCTGCGGACAGGAAATACGTTTCGGAGCCCTTCGCACCTTTGATCACAGAGGAGTTCAGGTGAACGGAGAGGAAGAGATCGGCTTGATACTGATTGGCCAGCGCGGTCCGCTGGTCGAGGGGTACGACCTCATCGCTTTCCCGGGTCAGGACCACTCTCGTGTGCAATGTGGACTCGAGACGCGCTGCCAGCTTCCGGCAGATGGCCAGGGTGACATCTTTTTCGAAGAGTCCGCCCGGACCGACTGCGCCGACCTCCTTGCCCCCGTGACCAGGGTCGATGACGATCGTGTGAATTCCAGGAGCGTTACGCCGGCGGGGCGTGATCGTCGTCTGGGGAAGAACTGGAACCGGAGCGGCTGCCTGGCGAAGGTCGAGCACGATCCGGAAGGGATTCTCCAGCTTGTAACTGTCGGCCGCAACCTGAGCGGTCTTGAGCTCGATGCGCACCTCTTTCGGACCGAAGGTCATTCCGGAAACATAGGCGCTGTCATATTTCTGTTCTGGAACGGGCACCCTGATCGGCGAGACCAGACGCACCACCAGAGTGCCGGCCTCCCTGACGATCGTGTACTCGGTAGGTCCGGATAGTTGCAGAACGATCTTCGTGAGATTCTGAACGTCGACCACTGATGGTTGTACTTCAAGGGTCTCCACCGGAACGGGCTTGAGTTCGAGGACGCCGGTGGCCTGGTCCCAGACCGCGTCGAGGCCGGCAGCCAACCGCAGGAACCCGGAGAAGAACTGCAACGGTGCGAAAGGCCTTCCCTCCACAATCATCGGAGGTTGAGGCATCTCTATCATCTTGTCCCGAACGACTGCATAGCGGCTGTCGGCCGCAAAGGCCACATCCAGTCCGCCTACCACGGCCTTGAACCCCTCCGGCACCTTCTCCACCCTTCCGCCAACGGAGGCGAGGACCCGGTCGACCGGAAACAACGGCTGCCCGCCCTGCTGAGCGATGGTGATGGTTTGCTCTCCACCTGGAAATTTAAGGCGGGCCGCAGAACTTCCCTGCGCCCAGACATAGGTGGCGAATGCCACTGCGACCGCTGTCAGGAAAACAACGTTCGTACGTTTCGCCATCGCTCCCCACCCCTCTCCGGAAATTCTCGTCATTCGAAGCCGATCCGCAGTCGCAGCTCGCCTCTGGTCATTATGCGCGATAAGTAATTGGCCAGCAATTTATCCGGCGAAGGGCAAGGCCAGGGCAATTCTGCTCGAGCGGCCCTTCCCCGCATCCCCTGACACGGTGCCTCTCAGTACACAGCTGTAGAACTACTCCCAGCCCCGCATTACCATGGATACAGAGGGTTGACATGGATATGCGATTGGCAGTGATCTTTTGCGCAGGTCTGGTTGTAATTTCGTGCAATGACAAACCGGCGGGACCGGCCATGAGCCGCACGCCGGTCAGTATTCGCGGATGGATCGAGGAGATCGAGCCCCCTGACACCGAGCTATACCGGCTTCGATCGAAGACAGCCGGCGCTGCCGAACAGCGCGCTGAAATCTTCAAGCAGGCATCGATCAACGTGGCAGAGACGGATATCGCCTCAGGTGGAATCGGGGAAACTGGATCGTTCATCATTCTCGACGTCCCTCCCGGCAAAGTGACGTTGAGCTTCACCTCGCCGGGCATCGCCCGCTCCGATCTGCTCATGACGGGCGTTCCGCCGAATGCCGACATCCTTCTGCCTTCAGTCAGCGTAGGTCGCGATGGAACGAAGTTGCTGAATCCCGACGCCGTGGTCGTACGCGTGCCGATCACCTCGGAAGATCCTCACCCGCACTTCCCGCCGGTCAACATCGGCGGCAGAAGCATTCCTGTCAGGGCCGTATCCCTGGACGACCTCATGGATCGTCGCGACTATCCCACGCCCGAGCCCAGCAAGCCCTGAAATACGTCAGAACAGAACGAGGGAGGACGACAGTGTCCAAAGCGGGATTTGAACTTCGCACCACGCGCGGGAACAAACTGGCGGAAATGATCGGCAGCTTCTCTCAATCCGTCACGGAATGGACGGGATCGAGCCTGGCCTTTTTCATTGCTCTGGGGATCGTCATCATCTGGGCGGTGACCGGCCCGATATTTCATTACTCGAATACCTGGCAACTCGTCATCAATACTGGCACGACCATCATTACTTTTCTCATGGTCTTCCTCATCCAGCGGGCCCAGAACAAGGACAGCCTGGCGCTGCAACTCAAACTGAATGAGCTTGTTGCCGCCATGGAAGGAGCGAGCAACCGCCTCATCGACGTGGAGCACATGTCGGAGAAAGACCTGAAGCTCCTTCGCAGCCACTACCGGCGACTCGTGGAGATGTCGGTGGAAGACGGAGATCTCGTTCACTCCCATTCCGTCGAGGAAGCAGAACGGCGCCATCTGAAAAAACATCGCAATCATCCAAAGAGGCGCTCCGAGGACGAATCATCGAAGCGTTCATGAGGCGAAGGTAGTCTGTGCGCCCGCTGCTGAGAGAAATCAGTCCACAGCGATCAGCTCGCAGAACTTTTCGAGATCCACATTTCCGCCGGAGACCACGGCCACGATCGGGCCTGCTTCGATTCTGCCGCTCATTGCCGCCGCGACAGCCAGAGCACCGGCACCCTCGGAAATGATCCGTACTTCTTCGGCCAGATGTCTCATGGCCCGGCGCACCTCGTCGAGAGAAACCACGATCGATGCATCCACCACGCGACGGAGCCGGTCCCACATATTCGGGAAAACGCTTTTGCCTCCGGCGCCGTCGACGAATGAAGCGGTCCATCCGGTGAAGATCTCCGCTTTGCCGGTCTCGAGCGACCTGGAAAGCGGGGCCGCGGTCTCCGGCTCGGCCCCATAGATGCGCACTTCAGGATGGAGCTCGCGAAATGCCGAACCGATTCCGGAGATGAGCCCTCCCCCGCCCACTGCCGCCACGACGGATCGGACGGAAGGAAGATCTTCTTCAATCTCCAAAGCGATCGTACCGTTGCCGGCGATGAAGTTCGAGTCGTCGAAGGGATGGATGAAGGCACCTTCGACGCCTTCGAAGCTCCGCGTTTCCATCGCCCGCCAGCACGCGTCGAAGGGAGCCTTCACGAGCGTGGCACCAAGTTCCCTCATCCTCCGTACTTTCGTTTCCGGTGCGTTTTCGATGACCACCACGGTACAAGGCACCCCGGCCGACCGGGCGGCGTAGGCTACCCCCTGGCCGGCGTTTCCCGCGCTGATGGTCCACACTCCGCGCGACCGTTCGCTTTCCGAGAGCATGGCCACGGCGTTCGCCGCGCCTCGCAGCTTGAAGGCGTTGATCGGCTGCAGGCTCTCCAGCTTCAGATAGATATCCGGTCCGGGACCTCCGAGGCGCAGGGGAATGAGAGGGCTTCGCAGCACAATCCCGCGGATGCGCTCGCCGGCTTCACGAATATCGGCCAGGGTCACAGAAAGGGACGAGGGTGCAAAGTCGGAAGCCACGGCGCGTGATTCTATCCTCAGACAGCGGTGACGATCTGCTCTGAATGTTTCTGCTCGATCCGATCGAGCTGGCGATCATGCACGCCGCTCATCGTCAGAATCGCGCTCACTGCCCCGAGAAGAGCGAATGTCATGTCCTTCTGGGTATCCCAGACGTCTCCCTGCGTTCCCAGAAAGGCGTCGGCCGCGCTTCCCGTCAGCTCCGCAGTTGTCCACTCCACCAGCTCGTACAGGGCGCTGATCGCCAGGCAGATGGAGAGGACGATGAACACCAGCCATTTCCCCCGTCGAAGAGGAGAGCGCCTGAGCAGAACTTCCCGGGCGATCAAGGCGGGCACGAATCCCTGAGCGAAGTGACCGAGGCGGTCGTAGTGATTTCGAGTGAAATGAAAAACGTCCCGGAGCCAATCAAATAACGGGACTTCGGCGTAGGTGTAATGACCTCCGACCATGAGAATGATCATGTGCAGAGCAATGAGCGTAAGGACGAGATTCGTGAAACGGAACCGCGGGTAGATGGCTATGAGGAGGACCGAGCCGATGATCGCCGGAAAGACCTCGAGTATCCAGGTGAAGTAGTCGTGAGGACGAACGAGCGACCAGATAAAGACGGCAAGAACGGCCCCCGCAAGCGCGAGGGGATAGCGCTCGACTTCCCGCACCGGCATAAGGAGAGTGTAGTAGAAAAACGGTGGTGAGAGGTGCTACCAACAGGGAGGCGACAGAGGCTATCAGAACGGCTACGCGCGTTCCCGATCATGTCAGCTCTCTCCGCGGTGCTTTGAGAATCCGCACACGTCGCGCAAAATGTCCGGGCCATGAATGCGCTTCCGTTGATCCTTTTCTTTCTCGCCGTGACAGCGATCGGCTACCGTTACTACTCGGCATTTCTGGCGGCGAAGGTGGCCGTTCTGGACGATTCCCGGACCACCCCCGCACATCGTCTCAACGACGGCCAGAACTACGTCCCCACCAACAAGTGGGTTCTGTTCGGTCATCATTTTGCGGCGATCTCCGGCGCAGGACCGCTCATCGGACCCGTGCTCGCCGCGCAGTTCGGCTATCTTCCCGGACTGTTGTGGCTGGCCTTCGGCGTGGTCTTCGCTGGTGCAACGCACGACTTCGTGATTCTGACGGCCTCGGTGCGCAGAAACGGACGATCTCTGGCCGAGATCGCGCGCAGCGAGATCGGTCCCGTGGCTGGCTTCACCTCGATGATCGCCATTCTCTTCATCGTCGTCATCGCCCTGGCCGGACTTGGAATCGCTGTCGTCAACGCGCTTGCGGAGTCGCCGTGGGGGCTCTTTACGATCGCCATGACGGTACCGATCGCACTGGTTCTCGGTTTCTACCTGCACGGCGGACGTCCGCACGCGATCCGGAAGGGCTCCATCGCTGGTGCCGTTGCCGTTCTTCTGGCCGTGATCGCCGGACATGCCGTTCCGGGAACAGCGCTTGGCGCGATGCTCACACTCTCCAAGCCCGAGATCACCATCGCCATTGCCATCTACGGTTTTGTGGCATCGGTGCTGCCAGTGTGGATGCTTCTCTGCCCGCGCGACTATCTCTCTTCGTACATGAAACTGGGAACGATCGCTGCGCTGGTCATCGCTACGATTGTCGTGGCGCCTCACATTCACGCGCCGGCAATTTCAAGGTTCGCTGCCGGTGGCGGTCCGATCATCCCCGGCAAACTATTCCCCTTCGTCTTCATCACCATCGCCTGCGGCGCCATTTCCGGATTTCACGCCCTCGTGGGGTCGGGAACGACTCCGAAAATGGTCGACAAGGAATCGGACATCCGCATGATCGGCTACGGGGCCATGCTCTGCGAGGGGCTCGTCGGAGCGGTGGCATTGATCGCCGTCTGCTCACTGCAGCCCGCTGACTACTTCGCCATCAACACCTCGCCGGAAGTATTCGCCACACTGGGCATGCAGACAGTCAGCCTCGGCGAGCTGTCACGCCAGGTCGGAGAACAGGTAGCGGGACGGACGGGAGGCGCCGTCTCCCTGGCCATCGGCTTCGCGAATATATTTGCCGGCTTGCCTGCGCTCAAAGGGCTGATGTCCTACTGGTACCACTTCGCCATCATGTTCGAGGCTCTCTTCATCCTCACTACAATCGATACTGGGACTCGGGTGGCCCGCTTCATGGTCCAGGAGTTTCTGGGAGGAGCGTGGAAGCCATTCCAGGACAGTGGCTGGATGCCGGGGACCATCCTGGCTACGGGGCTGGTCGTGACGTCGTGGACGTACTTCATTCTCACTGGTTCCATCTCCCAGATCTGGCCGATGTTCGGAATCGCCAATCAGCTTCTGGCATGCGTGGCCCTGTGCGTGGGCACGACGGTGATCATCAACGCCGGCCGGGCCAGGTACGCATGGACTACCTTCGTGCCCCTGGTGTTCATCTCCACGACAACTCTCTATGGCGGTTGGCGATCGGTATTCGACAACTTCCTTCCGCTCGCTCAAAAACCGGGCAAGCAGTTCACGGGCTATCTGGACGCTTCGCTCACCATCATTCTCATGACGTCCGTCGTGGTCATTCTCATGGCGTCGATCAAGGCCTGGACTCGCTCACTTCGGGGGTTCCCTGTTTCCTACGTGCCGGACACGGCCGAGGGCGTGCGTCACATGCACCTTCCGGGCAGCGGCTGCTGCTGACTGTCCGCCCCGACTTACTTGTCGGCGAACGAGTCGCGCGCCAGAATTTCTATTCCGCGGCGTTTCACGTCCACGAAGATTTTGTGCACACCTCTCTGCAGTTCCGGCGGTCTCTTCACGACCAGGACGTAGTAGCCGGACATCGTCTTCTCGATCTTGTCCATGGCCAGTTGCGGAAAGAGATAGGTCTTCTGATAGGAGCCGCCGGTATCCTTGGCCGCCATCTGCAACCCCGCTTCCAGCGTGTGGTAATCAGCCTCGGTGACGTCGAGAACAAATACGGTTGTACGGGAAGACTCCAGGGCCCTCTTGGCCGGTATGTAGTCATGCGTCATGGCCACCCCGATTCCCGGGATGAAATCCCCGAGACCCCAGCCGAACATGATCATGGATTTGGGCCCGGGAATGGGCAGAAGCGCGTTTCCGATCAGAAGGAGCGCTTGTTCCGACGAGGCTGCATCCCTGGCGTCCTGCGCTTTGATTTTCGGAAACAGAGCAGGAGAAGGCACCAGTTGCGGCGCAGGCGGCTCGTTGATGCTCATGGCGTCCTTGATCGCGTACTCCAGCATGCTGCGGTTGGAAGTGAAGTCCTGACGTAATTTGAGATGGGAATCGAACGAGATCACCGCCACGCGATCATCGGGAAGTAACGTATCCAGGAAATCGATGGCGTACTGCGTCATCTTCATCTGGCCTTTGATGCGTTCGCGAGCCCTGCCGAAGTCGGTCTGAAAGTAAAGGACGATCAGGCGTCCCCGCGGAGGTAGCTCCTCGTGCTTCGCATATGCTTCCTCGATCGAAGGACCCTCCGGATACGCAGTCGACGAATCCACCCACTCCAACGACTCCACCTCAGCGGTTTTGCCGTCGACCTTGACCTTGAAGTCTCCGGCTTTCAGTCCCGTGATCGGCGTGCCGTCGTACTTTGTGACGTGGGCGTCGATGATGATCCGCTCGACCGTGATCTGCTCCTGAAATGGAGCTTGAGCGAGAAGAGGGCCTGCCAGCAGAAGGACACCGATGAATGGGAGACGTGTCATGAACGATCCTCTGGAAAAGCGAAACGCCAACAATGAATCAGGCGGACCGCTGTAGACTGCTACCAAATTCCTCATCGATCCCCTGGCAAACAATTCAACACTCAACACTCAACACTCAACACTCAACACTCAACACTGAACATTGAACGCATTGCACTCTTCCCTGCTCACTTGCAAATTACTCCCACCCCGGCCTGGATTCGAATTTTCGGAAAAACGTTAACCGAACGCTCACTGGAGATTCAATGAACCGTCGCGCACAGCTTCGCCTCGCAATTTCTGCCCTGCTCGTACTTCTGACAACGTCTCTGTACGCCCAGGCCGCCCCGGCATTCGACCAGTTCTTCCGCGACAAGACCATGCGCGTGGATTACTTCCATACGGCGGGCAAATCGATCGCGGAGATCGTGGCACTGGACGACGTGGTTTCCGACGGACCATGGGCGGGCAGCCGGACACGCCTGCTCGACGAGACCAATCTCGGCGATTTTTTTCTTGTCGTCCTCGATCGTGACACCAGCCGCCAGATTTATTCACGGGGCTTTTCCTCGATTTTCGGGGAGTGGATCACCACGCCCGAAGCAAAAACGGCCTACCGCACTTTTCACGAATCTCTTCGCTTCCCCTGGCCGAAACATCCCGTGCATGTCGTCCTGCAGAGGCGGAATGAAGATGGCGCGGGATTCCACGAGATATGGGACACGGTGATCGATCCCGATTCGCGGTTCGTAAACCGCGCCGATCTGCAGCCGGCCGGCAAAGTCTGGTCGCTGATTGACAACGGGCCATCCTCGGAGAAAGTGGACATCCTGCTCCTCAGCGAAGGCTACACCGCCGCTGAACTACCAAAGTTTCACGCCGACGCCAAACGGCTGGTGGATGCGCTCTTTCGAGAAGAGCCGTTCAAGAGCCGCCGCAAAGATTTCAACGTCCGGGGCATGGACGTGGCCGCAGCAGAAAGTGGTGGAAACCGCCCTCAGGTCAATGAGTTCCGGCGGACAGTCGTGGGGACTTCGTACAACACCTTCGACTCCGAGAGGTACGTGCTCACCCTGGACAACAAGGCCTTCCGGAATATCGCCTCCGGCGCTCCGTACGAGTTCGTGGAGATCCTCGTGAACTCGAAGCAATACGGTGGCGGCGGAATCTACAACGACCAGGCCACCGCCGCTGTGGACACGGCATTTGCGGAGTATGTTTTCGTACACGAGTTCGGCCATCACTTCGCCGATCTGGCCGACGAGTACTACACCTCCGACGTAGCTTACGAAACCGGAGCTTCCTATCATCAGGAACCCTGGCAGCCCAACGCCACAGCACTTCACGACCCGGATCATCTGAAGTGGAAAGACCTCGTCGACCGCGGCACTCCCATACCAACGCCCTGGGACAAGCAGCAGTTCGAGGAAATGGACAAGGCCTTCCAGAAGCGACGCCGGGCCCTTCTCGCTCGCAAGGCTCCGGAGGCCGAGGTGGATGCACTGTTCCGCGAAGGCCAGGCCGCCGAGACGAAACTGCTGGGATCGATGAAGTACTCTGGAAAGGTTGGCGCATTCGAAGGCGCGAATTACGAAGCGACGGGCGAGTATCGACCCGAGGCCGACTGCATCATGTTTACCAGAGACGAAGTGCCTTTCTGCCGGGTATGTCAGCGGGCCATCACGAACATCATCGATCTCTATTCACGGCCTTGAGAAATGGACGATTTCATGATCAGAAAAACCAATCGCATCTTGATTCTTGCCCCGGTCATCGCGGCGCTGCTCGTGGTGCTCCCCGGCTGTCAGACCACGGCTCAGAAACAGGACGATGAGAATTCCCCGATCGAAATCAGTGCCTCGACCTGGAATGGCGATTCCCAGCGCGGAGGCCAGGTCCTCATAAACGTCGCCGTACTCAATCAGTCGGACAAAGTCATCCTGGTGAGCAGCGTCGACATCGGAACTGCAAGATCGACGTCCAGGAAGGAAATCGAGCCCGGCCAGACTGCAGAATTTGCTGTGTGGCTGGAGAACACGGACAGCAACAACTCCGCCACGGGCGTACTGTCAATCGCCGTCTCCTACGAAATCGACGGCGTACCGAAGCTGAAGACATTCGTCTATTACCCGGACCAGACCCGACGGCGCTAGCTCTGCCGGACGACGCGCACCGTTCGCCACACATCATCCCCGATGGGGAGACCGTTCAGAACTTCGACAACATCGTCGGGTCCTTGATCATAGGGCCGGCCAGGCGTGCGGCCGTTGTCCGTTGCCCGTTGCGACAGCTGTCGACCACCTTCACCATTGGCGAAGAATACCGGCCGCATGCCGTGTCGGCCCAGCGAGCATCCGCAGCGTAGTGCAATCGTCATAGGAGAAATTTCAGAGACCAGAAATGACATGTTTCCGCTCAGGGCGATCGGTTACTTTCCACCACTGCCGGGTATCGAGGCGGCCTGACGTGCCCGGACGTCACGACCGCGTAACGGCGGGCGATCGACTGTTGACAGGCGCTATAGACAGCCATAAGTTTCACCGGTAGCGGTGTGGTATTGCGCCCCCCCCGAATGTCCGGAACACCATCCTTAAGGAGGATTCGATGGCCCATGGTAAGACTCTTCTAGTCGCCTTATTCGCCCTGGTAACCCCGGTGCTTCTCCTCGCCCAGCATTCTCACGATTCCGGTTCCATGAAGTCGAAATCGAAAGTGTCCGACGCGGATAAAATCGCCAACGCCATGAGCGCCGGTCCGGCGGCCATTACGAAAAACGCCGCGATCATGGACTGGCCCGTTACTGCGGATGGTCAGCCGCGGCAGCTCCGGGCCGGGAACAACGGATGGGTATGTTTCCCGGAGACAGCGATCCACATGCCCGGGGCCACAGATCCCATGTGCATGGACAAACAATGGCAGGCGTGGGGCGACGCCTGGTTCGGAAAAACGGAACCGAAGCTTACCGGAACCGGAGTGGCGTACATGCTTCGTGGAGATAAAGGGGCCAGCAACACCGATCCGTTTGCCACGGAGCAGACAGCGGACAATCACTGGGTGGTCACGCCTCCCCATGTGATGGTGATTTATCCGGACACGAAAATGCTGGATGGCTTCAGTGACGATCCTGCCAGCGGAGGCCCCTGGGTAATGTGGAAGGGCACGCCCTACGCACACCTGATGGTGCCGGTCTCGACGACCAAGGTGGCCACTCAGCCCAAGTAATACGCCGACAGATCCGGCTCGGCTCGTCAGCGTGCCGTTCGTTTCGAAGCATCCCCGGAACGAACGGCGCCTGTTCGATTCATGGCCCGTGGCACGACCCTCCGGGAATTGGCTGTGGCGGCAGGATTCGAACCTGCAACCAACGGATTAACAATCCGACGCTCTACCAGTTGAGCTACACCACAATGGGTCGCGCTGACGCAGGGTAATCCAAGCGTGGGGCGAGTTGTCTTATTTCCACAGTTTCTTCGCCAGCCCCACGACGGCAGTGTTTCCTGCACCGAAGCGTCGGTGATCCTGAGAGAGCGGAGCGACCGAAAGATCTTTTGCGGCGCAACCCGGCGAACTTGCCATCCTGAGCGGACTGACAGCGGGGGCGCTGGACCAGAGTGAAGAAACTCTGCATGAATTTTCATGCGCGAGCGCAGCAAGTTTGTCATCCCGAGCGAGAGCGAGGGACCCCAGTGGACGGGGGGCACGATCCCTGGGGTGCTTACCACCCGCCCCTCTCGGATTCCTCGCTCACGCTCGGAATGACCCGTTTGCGAAGCATCGCTTGGTAAATCTCAAGAGCCGACGTCACACGGCTCCCCGGTGAGTTTCTTACAAGGGAGCAAAGCGACCGAAGGATCTCGTCAACGAGAATCGTGCTTTCATCACGGCGCAAACCGGGAATGTAGAAGAGATCTTTCGCTCGACGATTCAGCATGACGCGCAATGCTAATCGTGGTCATTCACACGACACCGGCGCCGGCGCCGTCCCCTCGCTCAGGATGTCAGGCTCGCTCGACGGTTCTAATGACAAAGGGAGATCCCTGCCGCACCGGCTTCGCTGGATTTACTTCCGCGTATCGACGATCATCGCCGTGAGATGACGGACGATCAAGCCGTACGAATAGACAGAACCAATGATCTGCTCACCGTCGTGGCCATCGGTGTCGTGGCCTATGCCCTGGCAAACATTCTTCACGAAAGCGTCGGTCACGGCGGGGCCTGCATAGCACTGGGCGGCCGGCCGCAGGTGGTGTCCTCTGTTCACTTCGAATGTGGCGAGGAACAGATCTCGGATGCAGCCCGCAGGATGGTCTCTGCAGCCGGAACGATCGTTAACTTTCTTGCGGCAGCGGTCTCTCTGCTGGCCATGAAACGCCAGGGATTGCACCGGCCTCACCTGGCGTGGTTTCTCTGGCTCTTCACCACGATTAATCTGCTCATGGGTGCAGGCTATTTTCTCTTTTCGGGGATCGGCAACATCGGCGACTGGTCTTCTGTGTTCTCGGGACTGTTGCCGGCGTGGGTGTGGCGGCCGCTTCTGGCGCTGATCGGTGCAGCCTTGTATTTCTATTTTGCACGGCTCAGTGCGCGACGGCTCATTGTACTGGTTGGTAGTGGAGAAGCCGCCGTACCTCGGGCGAAGAGCTTTGCCGTGCCGGTATACATCGCCGGGGGACTGCTCTACTGCATTTCAGGTTTGTTCAACCCCGTTGGACCGGTCCTCATCGCCATTTCAGCGGCTGCAGCATCGTTCGGCGGAACCTCGGGGTTGCTGTGGTTGACCGAGTTTGTGAGACGAGGCAGTGACAGTCATCCCCCCGTGGCTGTCAGCCGGAGCGTCCCATGGATCATCGCCGGCGTGATCGCCTCGATCCTCTTCGTCGGAGTTCTCGGTCCCGCTGTCCGTCTTGGCTGAAAGGTGGCGTTGAACGTCGGGATGGAGATCCGGGAACATCGAATATGCTTCGAGAGTTGAACCTGATGCTCCCGACCGGCACACCAGAAGCCCGGTACACGGGACGGCCACCCCACCAAACAGGAGACCCATGACTACTCTCGTCGAAGCTCCCACCAATACCTCGGACTCATTTTCGCTCGGAGGCCGTACCTTTCAATCCCGCCTGATCGTGGGAACAGGCAAGTACGCGAGCATGGAGCAGATGGCCGAGGCCATCGAGGCATCCGGCGCGGAAATGGTCACAGTAGCGGTCCGCAGAACGTCCATCGCCGACCCCAGCCAGCCACGTCTATTCGATTACCTCGATAAGGCGAAGTACTTTCTGCTTCCCAATACCGCCGGCTGTTACACGGCCGAAGATGCCATTCGCTACGCCAGACTCGGACGTGAAATGGGATTGTCCGATTGGGTGAAGCTGGAAGTGATCGGAGACCAGCGCACCCTCTTTCCCGACAACGCCGGACTGCTGGAAGCGGCGGCGGTGCTGATCGCCGAAGGATTCACCGTACTTCCCTACACGAACGACGACCCCATCGTCTGCAAAAAGCTCGAAGACCTCGGCTGCGCCGCTGTCATGCCTCTCGGGGCACCGATCGGCTCCGGACTGGGAATCCGCAACACGGCCAACATGCGCATTATCCGTGAATTTACGAGAGTGCCACTGATCATCGATGCCGGAGTGGGAACGGCATCTGATGCGGCGGTGGCCATGGAGTTGGGAGCTGACGCCGTGCTCATGAACACCGGCATCGCCGGTGCGAAGGATCCCGTGGCCATGGCGCGGGCCATGAATTACGCCGTCAAGGCCGGCCGACTGGCGTATGGGGCAGGACGCATCGAGAGGAAGCTGTACGCCACGGCATCCAGCCCGATGACAGGAATGATCGAGTAGGATTCAAGAGAGTTTCCTGAGCTGCGATCCATCGCCGGAATGCGGGCGGAGCCGGTCGAAAGACCTCGCTGTGATCCAGAGAAAGCAGGCCCCCCCAAGGATCCAAACCAGGATCGGCAAAAGCGACAGAGCAGAGCCGACGCCAAAAATGGACTCGCCGAGGTTGAAACTTGCCCACATCGTCGGGTCGCTTCCTGGGCCATGCTTGCTAAAAGGAATGATCTGATCAACGGTCAGCGGGTTCACAGCTACATGTCCCATGATGGTTTGAGAGCTGTAGGGAAGGGTGATCGGTGTGGCAGCGGGAAACTCTCCTCTGAAAAGCAGCGGAAGTATGTATTGGGCCACCGGATTGGGGATGGTGCCCGACGGCTGAGGATCGACCGCCGCCGCAGCGAAATTCAAGAAAACCGCCAACAGACCGAGGATCCACCATAGCGCCCGACCTCTAGTCAGGCCTCGAAAGAGAAACAGCGCCGCGAAAGGAACCGCCGGGAGCAAGTAGCGGGGCCCGATCGAGAATCCACCCTCCCATCCGTTGAAGCTGATATTGAAGAGAAAGAAGATCATTGAAACCGATGCGACTATGGCCACATCCAGTACCTCGCGGCGGAGAAGCATGGACGTCGCACCTACGAAAGCTGCAAAGAGTATCGGCGAAAGGAAAAACAGTCCGCGGTAGGGAGAGACCGTGATACCGAGAAATGCTTCCATCGAAGGACCGGCGAGAATACCCAGGAAAGCGCCATGCTCAATGAAGCGGCCGTCCATCGTGTCAATGGGAGTGCGGAAGGCCCCTCCGAAAGCAGACTGCTGGTAAATGAAAAGCAAAAGGGCTGAAGGCATGGCACCGGCGAGGTAGATCCCCCAGCGGCGGCCGGCCTCACGTCTGCTCATCACCCGAAGATCTCTGAGCAAAGCACCGCAACAAACGACGGCGGCAGCCGGAATAACAAGGTAGTTTGAAAGCCCTCCGATACCAGAAAAGAATCCAGCGACTGCTCGGCTTTGCAACGACCTCCGCAGGCTGAGAACGTAAGCCAGAAGCAGCAGTGCAGCACTCGGAACGTGGGCAAAGAAGAGCGTCGAGAAACCGAAGAGCGGGGTACCAAAGCTTGCGATCAAGGCCACTGCCAGAGAAAGCTGTCGGCCGAAGAGATTCTGCCTTCCATAAATGAAAAGCAATACGCCGACCAGCGCGCCACCGAGACCCGAAACGAGGAAGGTCAGCGCATAGAGATTGATTCCCATCACGGCAGGCTCTGAAGGATCAAGCCCTGAGGCCAGCTCGCAGTGGTAGATCACGAAATAAGGAATCGCTGCCAACAGTGAGATACCTGGAGCCTTGTTCGCGTAGACATGACCGCCAAATCGGGAGACATCCCCGGTGTTGTCTGCGAAGCCGTCGATCCGAAACGAATGTTTCTCGACCAGGGCACGGGTGAGATCGAATTGGGCATTCTGGTTCCACCCGCCACCCCCAAAAAAGTATCCGTAACTGACCGCGATCAACAGAAACAGGCCGAGAGCCAACCTGCGATCCTCGGTGGAAAGTGGACAAGGTGTGTGGTCGGACACCGCCAGCGATTCTAGCTGAGTTTACTTCCGGTCGGTGTTCGTCTCCGGTACCGCACCCACTTGAAAAGTTGAAGGGGCCGTCGCTGGCAGGACCGCAGCGACCGTTTAATCGGAACTCGAGGAAACCGGCTGGCGGGCCGCTAGCGGAACTTCTTCGTCAGGCGCTGCCGGGCCATGCTGTCGACCTCGGCGATCGTCGGGGCCAGCACCTCACGTTGCATGGAAATCAACGAGGCGATGCCGCTTCTGGCAAGTGAAATCATGGACTGCAGTTCTTCGTCGGTGAACGTGGCTCCCTCGGCCGTGGCCTGCAGTTCGACGAACCGGTCCTTATCCGTGGCCACGACGTTCATGTCCACGTCCGCCTTCG
>JBDTRY010000007.1:0-49255 GCA_039931435.1 Acidobacteriota bacterium
CTACGAGTTCGTGCTTCTCTGAGGTTCCCCTGGTTTTGACACAGTCTCTCGTTCGAGATGACAAATTTGCTACGCTCGCGTATGAATATTCATGCAGAGTTTCTTCACGCTGGTTCAGCACCCACTCTGGTTCGCTCGGGTGACATGATCGAGGAAGTCGCGTCAGATTCCCGGAGGAGTCTCTTTTGGCTTGCTCAGAGCGGAATGTTGAATGTGGAATGTTGAATGGTGAATGGTGAATGTTGAATGGTGAAATGTCACCCCGCCCATTCGGTTTGATATCATCCGCGCCCGATGAGACATGAGCTGGCATTTGTCTTCCCAGGCCAGGGGAGTCAGTTTCCCGGAATGGGAAAGGACATTGCCGCGCGCTTTCCGGCGGCTCGCCGCACCTTCGATCAGATCGATGCCGCCCTGGGGTTTTCGATCTCTGAATTGTGCTTCGAAGGACCCGAAGAAGAACTGCGGATGACCGCCAACACGCAGCCGGCGATTCTCGCTGTCTCCGCCGCCATCCACGCGGTCATCAAAGCAGAGGTGAGTCGCCGCCCCGATGTCGTGGCTGGCCACTCACTGGGTGAGTACAGCGCAATCGTTGCTGCCGGCGGGCTGACGGCTGAAGATGCCGCGCGCCTCGTGAATGCGCGCGGCCGATTCATGCAGGAAGCCGTGCCGGCCGGTGAGGGTGCCATGGCGGCGATCATCGGCCCATCTCTCGAAGAGGTACAGGCGATCTGCGAGGTTGCCTCCGAAGGCGAGATTCTTTCGCCAGCGAACATCAACGGTCCCGGACAGATCGTCATTGCCGGTGCCAGGCGAGCGGTCGACCGCGCCATCGATGAAGCGAAGCGGAGGGGTGTACGAAAGGCTGTTCTCCTTCCGGTGAGTGCACCGTTCCATTGCGCACTGATGAAGTCCGCTGAAGAGCGCCTGCAGCCGCTGCTTGAAGAAGCGCCCTTTCAGAATCTGGAGATGCCTCTCGTTTCAAATGTGGATGCCTCGCCGATCGGTACCGACCATGCCATCCGTAATGCGCTGAAGCGCCAGGTGGTCTCGCCGGTGCGCTGGGTGGACTCCGTGCAGCGCATGGTCGAGATGGGAGTGAAGCGTTTCGTGGAGATTGGGCCGGGCACGGTGCTCACTGGTCTGATCAAGCGAATCGATCCTTCGGTTGAGCTGGTAAATGTTCGGGACGTGGCCTCTCTCGAAGCCTTTCTCGCTGCTTCCAGGCCCTGAACGATCCGTATCTGGAGGAGTTTCATGAAGATTCACCTGGCCGGAAAAGTGGCGTTGGTCACGGGGGCTTCCCGTGGAATCGGCGCAGCCATCGCCCGGCGGATGTCTGAAACCGGGGCGACGATTCTCTGCGCTGCACGGAGCACCGAGGCGGTGGGTGACGTGGCAAGGTCCATCACGGAGGCCGGTGGTCTGGCCATTCCGGTAGAACTGGACATCACCTCCCCGAATGTACGCGATCGCGTCAAGGAACTTCTCGAGGCGCACCAGCACATCGACATTCTGGTGAACAACGCCGGCGTGACAGACGACGACCTTTTCATGCGTATGAAAGCCTCGGCGTGGGAATCCGTGATGCGCACGAACCTCGATCCGCTTTTTCATGTCAGTCAGGAGATCGTGAAGAAGATGGTCCGGGCGCGGTGGGGGAGGATCATCAATGTTTCCTCGGTGGTCGGTCTTTCCGGAAATCCTGGTCAGACCAACTATGCCGCTTCGAAGGCAGCGATGATCGGGTTCACCAAATCGCTGGCTTTGGAAGTCGGTTCACGCAACATCACCGTCAATGCCATCGCCCCTGGATTCATCCAGACTTCCATGACCGAGTCGCTCGATGAAGCGGTGAAGAAGGCCCTCGAGACGCGGATTGCACTGAAGCGGCTTGGAACCGCTGATGACGTCGCCTATGGCGCCGTCTATCTGGCCTCCGAAGAGGCGGCGTACGTCACCGGCACCGTGCTCAACATCAGTGGCGGGCTCTACACCTAGATCGGCGCCCGGGTTATCCCGCTTCTAATGAAACGCCGAAGCGATCCCGGATCCCGTCATCCCGACGAGCGAAGCGAGGAGGGATCTTCCGCTCGTGTAACAATGGTTGGCCCTCGAACTACCGGATCGTTCCACTCGGGGGCGCTTCGCTGCCGCGATCCTCATCCCACTTCACGGCGATCACCTCAGGTTTCGCTGACTTGATCCGAACGGCAACCTTGTCGGGTACCTCGAAGACACCGGCCACTTCGTGTTCCGCGTACGGGGCAACCACCGTCTGCGCCAGGGACTTCGTGCGAACGACCTGACCCTGGCCATCGAGGTAATGGATCGTCGACTGGAACTTCTGCGGCTCTGCAGACCGGTTTCGGATCGTCAACCGGAACGGCCGCGTGGTCACGCCATCCTTCGAGGCCGCCGGGTCTTCCGAGAACTGGGATTCGAAACGCCCGGTGCCGGTCTCGATCTGATCGCTGTGTGCTTGAGGAGGTTTGGAAAAGCTGTCCGCGGCTTCGTTCCGAAGTGCCTGGGCCATGTTCTCCACGACCGCGGCGGCGCGTTGTTCTTTCTTTGCGCATCCGCCAGCGAGTATCACGCTGGTGAGAAGGATCAGGATTGGCTGGAGCTTGTTCGGCATCAGGCTCGTTGATCTTAGCAAACGAAATGTCGCCATAACGAAGCCGGCTGGGGATCGACGACCGGTCGCCGGGAGTGTCAAGACGCCGGGGACGATTGGTCCCCTGCTGATGCCAGTTCCGTTTCCCGGACGCGAAGGGTGAGGGCGATCAATAACGCCACGCAGGCCAGGTGCACGATGCGCAGGGTAACGCGCTCGCCACGGAAAGGTCCGATTGCTGTCGGTGGCAGGGCGCGATCCTGAGGTGTGGGACCCCAGCGAAAAAGCATCGAGTGCTGCTTCGCACTGGTGAGGCCCGCGTAGTCGCGAAACAAACCCCGCTCGGCGATGATCACGTCCCATCCCGTTATCCAGATGCAGAAAAAAATTAAGAGCAAAGGACGACCGCGGAGTTCCCTGAAGGCGGCTGCAGGAATGAGGATCAGGACGGGAGCCAGCGCGTACCAGTACCAGCCCTCCTTGCCTCCTGCAGGAAGCGAGAGTCCGAGGCGATGTGCCTTGAGAATGAATGCAGCCGCGTTGAGCGACTGCGCCAGCGCGAAGGCAACAACTACCGCTGCGGCGATCACAGCGAGGATCCGCTGTCTCCGCCAGAGGGCTGCCACGCCGAACAGGATCAGGGCCATGACCGGAAGGGCATAGGTAATCATGGCGCGCCCGGTCAGGGCGTTCCAGTGCTGGCCGCTGGTCCAGATGGCAGTAGCCGTCCAGATTTTTGCCATCTGCACGAAGTTGATCGTGACAGCCGCAGGATTTGAAGTGGCGACGGGGTCGAAGGCGAACAGTCCAAGGGCATTACTTGTTCTGCCCGCGAGATCGCCGATCGTCAACAGAACGCTGACCGAGATGCACGCGGACACGAACGCCATTCGCGCCCGGGATGCTCTGTAATTCCACCAGGCGAGTGGTAGCAGGACGAGAATGGGCCAGGAGTAGAGCTTGGTGGCCACGCCGGCACTCCATGCCAGCGCCTCGAGAAAGATTCCTGCGGGCGAGCGCGGTTTCGAGAGCGTCACTGCGGCTCCCAGGGCTATTGCCGCGCAACAGAGAGCATCGTTGCTGGAGCGGACGACGAGAGTGAGCCAGGTCGGAAAACTGACCAGCAGTGCCGCTGCCAGAACGCCACTTACGCCGAAAAACCGGTAGCCGATCAATCCTGAACAGAGGACGGTCATGATTGCCAGAAGCACGGAGAGCAGACGCCAGATTTGCAATTCACTTATGGCGGTCCGACGAGGCAGAGCTCGTACGAGCGGAGCGGCTATCAGGTAGTAGAGATCCGGCTGTTGCGCCTCGTAATTCGGCGCAGAATACGGCTGCATGTTTGCCGTGGTGACGGGAACGTCATTCAGTACCGTTCTCCCGGATCGGACGCGGTCCGGCCATCGGACACCGAGAGTTCCGAAATCGGGGAGACCTGCAGGATCGTCGTCGAGCGTGTGCTGCAGATATTGCGGGATCGAAGGCTGTTGATTGGAGGGATTGTGCCCCTCCTCGGCAACGAAGGAGAGACGCGCCACATGGTAGAGCTCATCGAGCCCGGCGTACGGTGGCATGGCCGCGATCTGCAACAGCAACCTGCTGGTCGCGGCAAGGGCCAGAAGCGAAAAAGCGATCGCGCTTCGCCGGCGTCTAACAACGCTTCTGTTCATCTCCTCAGTCATGGCAATGGCTGGATACCGCACACTCTATGACAGCTGGTCTGCTTACCATCGAGTGCGTTGGCGTTCGATCCACGCTTCGAAGGCACGGGCGAACCGCGCCGCGGATTGTGCGTCCGTGCGGAAGTAGAGGGCCGGCTCGATCAACTCCAGCTCCATCAGCAGGAAGCCGCCTTCGAAATCACGCACGAGATCGATGCGGGCGTACAGCGGACCGGGGTCGAGGAGACGCAGAATCCGATCGCCGATCGCCAGGCATGCAGCTGGCGGTCGAACAGAGACGATCTCGCCGCCATGTTCCTCCTGGACGCGAAAATCGCCCGGCTTCGGCGACTTCTGCACCGCGTGACTGAAGGTGTTGTTGAAATAAAAGAGGGAGAACTCGCCCTCTTCGATGATGGCTTTCATGAAGGGCTGGGACATGAATTCACGATTGTGAAAGAGTGTCTCCAGCTCGGGCTGCTGTTCGCCGATCGATCTCCGGGAGAGGCGATAGGTGTCGCCGGCACTGGCTCCGATGACGGGCTTGACGACGATCTCGTCCGCTCGGAACTCCTGAAAATGCTCATAGAGTTCCGAGGCGAGCAGTCCCCTGCCCCAGATCGTGGGAACGACGGCGATGCCAGCCAGACTCAGCTCCCGGAGATAGGTCTTGCTGACGTTCGAGCGGATCAGAGAAAGGGGGTTCGCCAGGACCGTTCCCGATTGTTCGATTTCTTCGAGCACGGTCAGGAAGGACTGAGGATCGTGCTGATAGTCCCAGGCCGAGCGGATGATCACGGCCTCGAAGCGAATCCAGTCGGTCTCTTTCTGCCGCCATGAGACGAACTCCACCAGCCAGCCCCGCTCGGAAAACGGACCGATGGCGAGATCATCGTCGGTGACGTGGCCGGTGAGATCGTCGGTGGAGAGAAATGCGCAACGTTTCATTGCTGAATGGTGTGGGAGGTCCGATGCACCCGTGGGCGCAGAGGATGGTGCGCCCCGAGGGATTCGAACCCCCGACCCTCAGATCCGAAGTCTGATGCTCTATCCAGCTGAGCTAGGGGCGCGTAGCGGGAGTTTACAACGATTTCGGCGACCGGGATCAGAAGCGGAGAGTGAAGAGGATTTCACGTCGTCCGGTCGGCGAAACTCCCGGCGCGACGGACCACGAGAGTCGTTCGCGATTGTTGATCCGCACGACGGCCCGTCCCACACCCGTGCCGATCAACGCCCCGGCCAGAACATCGGAGGTGAAGTGAGCGTCGTGATACAGCCTGGAAAACGCGACGGTGGATGCCAGTCCGTAGGCCGTAGCCTGAATCCAGCGCTGGTGGTAGTGAGAGGCGACCACTGTTGCCAGCGTGAACGCTTCCGTGGAATGCCCGGATGGGAAAGACTCTCCGCCGTTCACGGGATCGAAATCGAACGTGCCACGGTTCGCATTCGGCCTGCTTCGTCCGAAGGCACGTTTGAGCGCGGGAGTGATCACTCCCGCGGCGATGAGCGTACTCATGTACCCGTCGAAAGCGGTCTCGCGCGCGTTTGAATCCCGGGTAACCGCTCCGATCAGGGCGAAGGCAAGCATGGTGTGCTGGGCGTAGACTCCGCCGAATGGCTCAGCGACGCGTGTAACGTTGTCGAGCACCCTGGAATGGTGATCGTCTACGAATTTGCGTACGGGTTCGTCGAGTGCGGAACTGGCGACGACCGCGCCGGCGAAGAGCCCGGCGCGCTTCCACTGCCGGCTGTCCCACCTTGCGGGCGCCGAGAAGATTTCTCGCGCATCGCGAAGCGCGAGGTGCAAGTGCCGGGTGACGGGGTGAATTTCGGCGGCGGTCTGTTTTGAAGCAACAGGGACCTCGGCTTTGACGGGGAGGGCTTCGGTTACCGCGGCATCAAACGGGGAAGCCGAGAAGAGAACGAACGAAAGCGTGGCCAGACGTAGCAGTCTGGCGTTCCTAATCGAGTGAAATGACTTTGGTGGGCGCAGTGACGGAGAATTGTTTTCTCTGACGAGCTGCCCAGGAACCGATGGACGGCGGCTGTCCAGCGTCTCAGCGCGCGGCAGCAGCGAGTTGAAGGCTTCGTGGATGCAACTGTGCCTGCGTTGAATCGGCCGCCCGAGCTCTCTCATGTCGAGATTATCAGAGCAGGGACCAGTTAAAACCAGGATGAATCCTCGCCGGACGTGATCGGGAAGGGAAGCCGATGCCATTCAGATCTCCTGCCTGCTGGTTGGATCGGATCTCTCTCTCGAACTTGTCCAGAGAATCCCAACCACCATCAGTGCGGTCAGCACGATGGTAATGGTGATGCGGCCCATGGCCAGACCTCCCTCGGCGCGTGGCTTGTCAAGGGTGTCACCGACTGTGGCGCCGAGGGGACGCGAAAGTACATAGGCTGTCCAGAAGAGGGCGCTGCCCGGGATCTTCGTGAAGAAATGCGCTGCAGCGACCAGGGCCAGAAGGCCGCCGAAGATCAGAGCGCCACGTTGAAACCCGAGGCCGGTCGAAGTGGCCATGAAGTCTCCGAGGGCCGTCCCCAGGGTATTCGAAACGAGAATGGTGACCCAGTAGAAGACCTCGTTTTGTCTCGTTGCGATGTTCTCGAACTGGATGGCGCCAGTCGATACATGCCAGACGAAAAGCACCGCCAGGACGCCGCAGAACAACATGATTGATGACTTGATGTAGCCCAGTCCCAGCGTGCGGTCGAGATAATCGGATGTGGTCGTTCCGACCGTGGTGGTGGCCACGACCACTGCCCAGTAGAGGAAGGGGTGATAGCGCTTCCAGCCGACCTGTGCAAAAAGCGTCACAGAGAAGAAGGCCAGAAAGATGAGCGTGCTGATTCCGTAGCCGAGCTTCAGCGTCATGGAAAGCGCGTCTCCGCCGGTCTCGCCGAGGGTCGTCGCCAGGATCTTGATGATCCAGAACACCAGGGTGACCTGCGGAACTTTGCTCAGGGCACTCGCAACCAAACTATGATCGGTTCCGGCCACGGCGTTTTCACGCTGGACTTGATTCATGTCTTCCTTTCCCTGGGAACGTGATTTCATGGGGGCCGGGACCTCTCGAAGATTGGAGCATTCGAGAGTGAGCCGGTTTTTGCCGAGGAAGGGAACGATCACACGATGGAGATGAAAGGACGATGAATCGTCGTGGATGACCGGGGCGCCCAGCAGAAGGATTCTGTCGGCCGCCGGAGCTGTTGGATTGTGGATCGACAGCCGAGAGTGCGGGAATCGGATCTGACGGCCGTTAAGAGCTGCAACCAGGTCAAGCTGGAGGAATGCCGGAGGAGAACCGATGGGGTCACGGTCCCGGCGGGGTCTGTTGCCGCCCCGGGAACGTGAATATAATTCCGGCGCGTCCTGTTACCTCGCATTCCGTGCAAGCGCCGTTGTAGCTCAGTTGGTAGAGCAGCTGATTCGTAATCAGCAGGTCGCCGGTTCAAGTCCGGCCAACGGCTCCAGCGCGACCTTTCCTGCCACCCACCGCGGCTTGCTGGCTCCCACGGCCAGGTAACTGGCGCGGCGCTTATGGTGCCTGCACGCCTTGCGGGAACTGCACGAAGACTCCGCCGGAATAGATGATGTCGCAGTCGAAGTTCGTGACCTGCCCATTGACCGCGTTCGTTGCGAAATCTTCCTCGGTTCCGTTTCGTCCCCTCGTTACGATTCCGTAGACCTGCGCGGCGGAGGTCGTGCTTCCGAGCGATTTGTCGAGGTAGAAGATCCATTCGTTGCCCCAGCCGTCGTTCCGGGGCGGACTGCGAATGTACGTGGGAGATAGATACCGTTCCAGGTCCCGGTTCAAGACCGTGGCCACAGGAACTCCGCCCAGAGAGAGTCCGGCCGCATTGAACTTCGTCAACTCAACTGCCCGTGCCTCCCAGGCAGTGGCGATCGAGCGCATGTCCGCCATGGATCGTTTTTGTTTGGAGCGCTGAAGGGCCGTGAGCAGATTGGGAATGGCGATGGCGGCGAGGATGCCGGTGATTGCCACTACGATCAGCAACTCAATAAGGGTGAATCCCTGGCCTTTCGGGGAAGGTTTCCTCATGACATGCCCACTCCAATGCGCTCTCGGATTTGAGGGGAGACCATCAATCTGTGTACCAGTCCCGGCGCTGATCCCGCTCCGATTGCTTTGTTGAAGTTAGAGAGCCACCCGTCCGGGAAGGTTGGCCCCGATGACAGAAATTGTCGGTTGAGGCAACAGGAGAGCGTCACCAGCAGCCTGGGTGAGGGGTATTGAATGGTGAATGTTGAATGGTGAATGTTGAATGTTGAATGTGGGGTCGTTATCGGCGGCGCTCGGAATGACGCGCCTCTCCTGTCTCAGTTCAACATCGCCATTCAACAATTCACCATTCAACACTCTCCATTCAACATTCACCATTTCACCATTCAACATTCACCATTCTCCATTCAGTTTTGTACCCCCGTGCCCGCGGCCCGACCCCTCCACCCGCGGAATAATCCCCCGGCGCCCTGCTTTCTTGTACATTCACCCGGTCCGCCCGGCCCTGCCGGAGGACCAATTGACAATCTGCCAGCTCCTTGAGCTCCGCGTGCGGGGCTCCGCTAGGCCAGAAGGAGGTCTTATGAGGACTTACGAAGTCCTGTTCATTCTTTCTCCGCAAATCCCGGAGGAAGAGTCCACATCTCTGATTGCCGACTTCAAGGGAATCGGGGAAACGGGCGGTGCAACGCTCGTCAACGAAGAAGCCTGGGGTCGCCGCAGGCTCGCCTACCCCATCGAGAAGTTCAACGAAGGGATCTACCACCTCTTCATCTTCCACTCCGAGGCTGCGCTTTCGGAACTGGACCGCAAGATGAGGAACTCCGACCGCATCATTCGCCATCTCATTGTCCGCACGGACCTCGAGACGCGCCGGGCCATCAAGCTGGCCAAGAAGAATCCCAAGAAGGAGCGGGTGCGCCCGTCGCCTTCTGCCTCCAGTGGATACTCAGCGCCCTCGGCTGGATCGACCGCTCCTGCGGCCGTTGCCCCCCCGGCAGAAGTCTCTGCTGAGGCTGCGACCACCGCGTCGGAAACCACCACGACTGAGACAGCCGGTACGGCGCCCGCCGCATCGACGGAAAACGCATAAGGAGAGTCACGCATCATGGCAGGTGAACGAGGTCCCAGAAAGCCCGCATCGGGCTCTGCGCAGGGTGGCAAGAAGAAGTTCTTCTATCGCCGAAAACGCGTCTGCAAGTTCTGCGTCGAAAAGATCGAGTACGTCGATTTCAAGGACGTGAAAACGCTTCAACAGTTCATTCCCGAGCGAGGGAAGATCCTTCCGCGGCGAATCTCCGGAACGTGCGCTCTGCATCAACGCAAGTTGCAGAATGCAATCAAGCGCGCCCGGATTGCGGCATTACTTCCCTTCGCTACCGATTGACGATGTCCCGAACGTTCCAGGCGGAGTTGCTTTGAGTACGATCGAACCGCAGCCCTTGCATAGCGTGGCCCGCAGCACATTCGTGCACGCGCTGGCCGCAGCGGCGTTGTACTTTTCGCCAGTGACAGTGGTCCTGGCGCCGCTGACATTGTTCGTTCCAGCGGCGTTCCTTCACGCTGCACTGAAGAACGGTCTCCGCTCGGCGTGGGGGGCGATCATCGGCTCGGGAGCGATCATCCTCGTCCTGGGTGGCGGTCTGTCGCTGCTGGGATCGTCCACGGATTCTGCGGCGGCCATCGCCGCCGGTGTGCGCTTCCTTCTGGAAGTAGCCGTACCGGCCGGACTGATGGCCGTGCTTCTTCTGCGAGGGCACTCCTTCGGGTCACTGCTCACAGCCGGTCTGGCCGCGAGCGGCGCGGGCATCCTCGCCGGCGAATTGGTCATGCGCGGTCTTTTCCACTACTCGCCGTACGCAGCACTGGTGACGAACTTCCGCACCATGTCGGCCGAGACTCTCCGCTACTACAAGTCCATTCAGATGCCGGCGGATGCGTTGAAGATGATGACCACAGCAGCCGACATCATGGTTTCGTCGTTCATGCCCTTCGTGTTGCTCAGTGTGGCCGCGCTGACGTTTCTGCTCAGCCTGACATTGCTGCCCAGACTTCCGGCGGCGCGCACTACCGGCTCACGTTTCCTTTTTCGCAATTTTGCGCTTCCCGAATGGATGCTGATCCTCTTCGTCCTGGGAGGAATCTCTCCTCTGGCGCGGGGACCGCTGCGAATGGCGGGACTGAACGTTCTGGCAGTCGTCGCTCTGCTCTATTTTTTTCAGGGACTGGCGGTGTTTCGCGCCATCATCCTCCGTCTCGGTTTCGGGGCCGGGGGACGGTTTCTCGCCTGGGGCATGCTCGCCTTGCTGATGTTCTACGGGTTGGCGCCCATTGCTCTCTTTATCGTCGGTCTCTTCGATCCGTTCTTCGATTTCCGAAAATTGAACCGAAAGGATGTACCCCATGAAAGTCATACTGATTGACGAGATCCGCGGCCTGGGTGGCCGTGGTGATGTCGTGCAGGTAAAGGACGGTTACGCCCGCAATTACCTGATCCCGAAGAAACTGGCCCGTCAGGCGACGGCCGGAAACCTGAAAGCGGCTGAGCAGGAACGGAAGAAGTGGGACCTGCTCACCAATCAGGAAAAAGATCTTGCCAGCAAAGCCGCGGAGAAGATCAGCGGAATGAAAATCGTCGTTCACAAGCGGGTGGGCGAGCAGGGCACGCTCTTTGGATCCGTGACCGCCTCGGATATTGCCGATCAGCTGGAAGCGAAGGGTATCGAGATCGACAAACGTCGTATCGAGCTGGCTCATCCCATCAAGACGGCGGGAATCCACGACGTCGAGATCAAACTCCATCGTGAGGTCTTTGCTCATATCCAGGTGGAAGTTCTCGGCGAGGGGCAGCATCCCTCCTCCCCGGCAGCTGCTCAAACTGCGCCTGCCGCGACTGATCAGGCCGAGAGTGAGCAGGCCGCGCCTCCAGTCGAGGAGAGCGCAGCGTCCGACGCCGCGGCTCCCCAGTAATTTCAAATCACGAATAGCCCGAGCCCGGTGGCGTTTCGCGTCGCCGGGCTTTTTGTTTATGCTGTGTCGGTTGCCGGGCCCTGCTCTTCGCAGCGGCTTCGGTGCGAAGTCTTCCGGTTGCGGCGCGAGAATGTCGCTTGCGACTTCATGAATGGCCGACAAACTGATCGAAACTCCCCCTGAGGGAGCGAAGGGCTGGGCCGAGGTCTGGCGTCAGGATCTTCGTTTTCCGACCAACTCCGGAAAATGGAGAGCGGCGCTGGGCCGGATGTTTCTATGGCCTTTTCTGGCCCCCATTTTCGGACCTCTGCTGGACCGGCAGCGGGACTTCAACGTAGCCACCCTCGAGCTTCTCGAGGGGTTGCACGGCGACATCGACGCCCTGCGCAACGATCTGGCGCGGATGCATCGCGAGATTTCCGCGGACACCGATCGCCGCGTGCACGTCGGCTTGCAGCGCAATGACGCCCTGTTCGGGGCAATCGATCAGAAGGTCGAGGCCGTCGCCGCCCGTGTTCGCGATCTCAGCACTCCGTTTCTCAACGTTCCCGCCGGCGGTCCTGCGCGCGAAGACTTTGTCTACCGGAGGCTCGAGGACGGGCTGCGCGGCAGCGAGGCTGATGTGGGACGGGCGCTGGCGCCGTACCTTCGCTACGCGGAAGAACAGAATCCGGTGATCGACATCGGATGCGGGCGTGGAGAGTTTCTGATCCTCTGCAACGATTTGAAAATCCCGGCCAGGGGCTTTGACACCAACGAGCGCTCGATTGCCGACCTCCTCGATCGTGGGTTCGACGTGGAACTGGACTCGGCGCCGCGCTGTCTTCGAAAGATCACAAGCAGGTCCGTGGGAACAATTTTCGCCTCGCATGTCGTGGAGCATGTTCCGGCGGACGCGCTCATTTCTCTTTTTGCCGAGTCAGCCCGAATTCTTCGCAGCGGCGGATACCTGCTCATCGAGACTCCCAACGCCCAGTCACTGGCCATGAGTGCCTCCGACTTCTGGCGTGATCCGACACATCTCGCGCCGCGGCACGTGGCCGCCCTGACGCTCATTGCCCGGGAGTTCGGTTTTGAAGTGGCGGAGTTGAAAACGATCGATCCATTTCCGGAAGCAAATCTGCTGCCGTCCGGCAGCGGTCAGTCCGACGATCTGAATACGATCGTCGACCGTTTGAACGAGATTCTCTTCGGCAATCAGAACCTGCGACTGGTGCTTCGCAAAATGGCGGCGACGGCCGAACATCCGTGAGAGCCGGGTCGGCCCCGATGGTTGCTCTGGGCCGGGCGCCGCGAGCGGTCCTCATACTGGGAGCGCTTGCCGGGGCCTTTGTGGCGCTCCTGCTCGGTCCTTCGCTGCGACCCCTGTTTCATGCGCCCCAGGGCGGTGTCGGGGCACTCACAGTCGCAAGCTATCCAAAGTCCTTCGACTACTTGCTCATCACCCTCATCGCGGTTGGTTCGGGGGGAGGCGCGGCGCTGGCGGGCGTGCTGTTCGGGAGGAGAAACGCGGAGCCTGGTGGGGGTGGAGACGCTCGTTTTGCTGTTGCCGCGCGCCGACGTTCAGCGATCGCTGTGGCGGCGCTGTTCGTTCTGACCTTCGCTGTCTATTTCGCCGTTCATCATCATCCGTACTATGAGCTCGATTTCTTTCATGATGGCGAGCATCTTTCTCCGGCGTTCGAACTGCTTCACGGAGGAAGACCTTACCGCGACGTATTTTTTCTTCATGGATTTGCTGTAGACGGCGGTCTCGATGCTCTACTCATCGGATCTCCTCCGGATCCGATGCGCGTGCGCCGGGCCATGGCTCTGCTGGACGCCGCGGCAGTGGCCCTGCTGGTCCTCGTGGCCTCCGAGTGTTTATCGACCTGGGGCGGCCTCATGGCCTCTGTCGTACTGTCGCTCTGCGCGATCGGAGCGGGGCAGGTGGATGTCTTTCCCTACTTCCGCCTCGCTCCGATTCTCCTTTCGTTGTGGGGTCTGCTCCGTTACTTCCGCACAAGACGAATCGTTCCGCTCTTCGTGGCCGCGCTGAGTGCCACCCTGGGCATTCTCTGGAGTCTGGAGGTGGGGTTGTACGCAACGGGCGCGATGGTGATGACACTTCTTGTGGATCGAGTTCTGTTTCGATCCCGGGCACTGTCGTTGAGGCAATACACGGTGATGACATCGGTTGCGGTGGCCGTGCCTCTCGCCGTCCTGCTGGTCACCGGAGCGGACATTCCGCAATTCCTTCGGGACTCGTTCCTGATCATTCCAGAGTCCATCGACGCCGTCTGGTCGCTGCCCGCTCCTGCAGCGCCGGATATCTCCTCGCTGATCAGCCCGGCCGCTCTTTGGTCATGGCTCGACAGCGAAAGCGCTCGCTACTTTCTTCCACCCGTGATCTACGGGTTCCTGGTGGTCCTGGGCCTGCGTGATTTCCAGCGCGGACGGGAGTGGAGTGCCCGTCGATCGATTGCGCTGGGAATCTTTGCGTTCTTTCTTCTTCGAACAGCGGTCGGGCGAGCAGGCTGGAGCCACAATCGTTTTGCCGCACCTCTGCTGGGAATCGCCCTCGCTGCCACCGTGCTCGAGCCCATGTGGATGCGTTTCGCGGCCGCCCCTCGGAAGCATTGGATGTGGCTCGCGGGAATCGTGCTGGTCATCGCTCCCATCGGGGTCATTCTCGAAGTCCCGAAGAATTTCGCTGGTGCACGGAAATTCATCAGTCAGCGCCAGGAGAGAGGGGCGCCGCCGGCAGGCTCAGCGCTCTATCCTCTACGTACTGGTGGAACCCTGGTCACGTATCCTGAGAACGCCGCCGATCTCTCAGCCCTGGATGATTTCGTGCGCAGAGAGGCACCCCCGGGGAAATCCATTTTCGTATTCTCGGGTGAAAAAGCTCTCTACTACCTCCTGAGCCGTCACTCCGCAACGAGAGTTCAGGACATACCCATGCTCTCCGCGCCACGCCTGGAGCGTCAGGCCTTGAAGCAGTTGCGGCGGAACCCGCCGGCACTGGTGATCGTGCACGGCATGGAGGGACTGGACTCGTTCGACGGTGTGTCGAACCGCGTACGAGTTCCCCGGATTGCCGACTGGATCGATCACGAATATCCCCGAAGGGTCCATGTGGGGAGATTCCTCGTAGCGCTCCCGCGGTAGAAGCCGGTAGTCGCGTCATTTCCGCGTCAGCGGCGCCTGCGCCGTTTTCCCGCTTCCAATGACACGGCTCGAAGGGCGTGAAGGAGCGGCGGCATCCTGCCGCCTGGAACGGCGGCTTCCAGCCGCCGCGGAAACAGAACGGGCGGCGCGGGACGCCGCCCGTCCAGACGCCTGGAAGGCTTCGCTCCATCGCTTTACTCGACGATCATGTCGTGTCATTCCTGTGACACCGGCGCCTGCGCCGTTCCCCTGCTCGGGATGACCGCGATTGGGTCGTCGTGTCATGCCCGCAACATAGCCACTCGCGCTGTTCCCCCGCCACACCTTCACTCGTGCGAGGCCTCGATGACCATCTCGCCGGGTGGGGGTGGGGGCACGCGATGGGGGAGAAACCCGAGAATCAGCCCGGCCAGGAATCCGCCCACGTGCGCGTAATTGTCGATGCCGGGGATCGCTCTGCCGATGACGATGTTGATCGCTGCCCAGAAAACGAGCTGCCGCACGAGCCCCTTCGTCCATTGCTGATGGCGCCACACAGGCGAGCGCCGGATGGCGAAAATCAGGGCACCGAGGATGCCGAAGATGGCGCCGCTGGCGCCGGCGGAAAGGCCGTTACTCTGTGTAAAGAGGGCGCTGGCGATGGAAGCGACGAGTCCTGAGGCGAAGTACGTGACGAGGAAACGCCACGATCCGAACATCACTTCCAGAAGAAATCCCAGCTGATAGAGCGCCCAGAGATTCAGTGCCAGATGCAGCAGGCCGATGTGCAGAAACATGGCGGCAAACAGTCGCCAGTACTCTCCGTAGGCGGGCGATCCGGCGTGGAACATTCCGCCGACGATGGCTCCCATGTTGTAGAGAGCGTTGAGATGTTCGGGCGTTTCAACGTTGATGAGAGGGACGCCGTTCATCAGCTCCAGAATGAAGGCGACGACAATGGCGATGATCACGCCGATCGTTGCCGGCATGCGCGATGGCTTCAATGTTTTTTTCCTCCGAGTATTGCCGAGACGCGCCGCATGAGCAGGTGCGCCGTGCGGGGCATGACTTCCTTCAGTCGCATGAAGAGCAAAGCAGTGACGGGCAGAATCGTTCGATAGGATCCGGTCTCTGCAGCCCGAACGATGGCACGGGCCACACGCTCCGGTGGCATCGCAAGAATCATGCGTGATGCAGCGGGCTGCTTGTCCCGTTCCGCCTTCACGAAGAACTCCGTGTTTGTCGTTCCCGGGCAGATCATCGAGACCTGCACTCCCTTTTCCTGGACCTCATCGCGCAGAGCCTCGGCCAATCCGTTCAGGGCGAACTTCGTCGCCGAGTACCCGCCCATCGACGAAAATCCCATGATTCCAGTGATCGACGAGACAAAGATGATCGATCCACGTCCACGCGCAATCATCTGGGGAAGAACGGCCTGCGTGCAGTGCACGGCACCGAAATAGTTCGTATTCATCATTGTCTGCAGATCGTCGATGGTGGCGGACTCAATGGGGTCGTACAGGGCGAAGCCAGCATTGTTCACCAGGATGTCGATCGACCCCAGCCGCCTGCTGGATTCAGCGATCAGCGCCCGGCATGAGTCCCGATCGGAGACGTCTGTAACGATCACCTCCGCTTTTACACCGAGCTTCCGGCAACGATCCGCCACTTCTTCGAGCTCGGCCTGTCGCCGCGCCGCAAGGACCACGTCGACTCCCGCTCTGGCCAGGGCTTCGGCCGCCGCCCGTCCGATCCCCGAAGAGGCTCCGGTAATGACCGCTTTTCTGCCACGCAGACTCATGGCTCTTCCAATAACAGAGTAGCGGGCGATTATCCAGATGAAAGACCTGCGGGTGCCTGATATCTCGCTCCGGTCTTCTCAATAATCGCGGGTGCGACCGGTTTTCCGGTCCCGTTGGAATTTCGCAAAAAGGTGACTGAAATCTGTTTGACTTTGAAAAAGAGCGCCACCTATACTCGTCACGCCTCTCCATGCTCCCTGTAGGGCGCTGCCCGAGAAAGGAGAATCCCCCGATGCCGTTCGATGATGTGAAGAAGGTCTGGATGAACGGACGGCTGGTCGACTTTGCCGACGCCAGGATCCACGTCTTCACCCATGCCCTCCACTACGGAAGCGGCCTGTTCGAGGGCGCCCGCTGTTACAAGACCGATCAGGGACCAGCAGTTTTTCGCCTCGACGATCACATCGAGCGTCTCTACAACGGCGCCAGGATCTATCGCATGGAAATTCCGATCTCGCGTGAGGAATTCGCCAAAGCCTGCTTCGACGTCATCAACGCCAACGACTTCGACGAATGCTACCTTCGCCCTCTGGTTTACCGTGGATTCCAGTCCCTCGGCGTCTATCCCGGCAAGTGTCCGGTGGACATCTGTATCGGGGCCTGGAAATGGGGTAAATATCTCGGGGAGGAGGCGCTGGAGAACGGCGTGGATGTCTGCGTTTCTTCATGGAATCGCATGGCGCCGAATACGTTCCCGGCGCTGGCCAAAGCCACGGCGAACTACATGAATTCGATTCTCATCCGTTCGGAAGCTGAGGCCGACGGTTATAGCGAAGGCATCGCCCTCGACGTTCAGGGATACGTCAGCGAAGGCTCCGGCGAGAACGTCTTCCTGATCAAGAAAAACATTCTCTATACTCCGCCGCTGGGGGCTTCCATTCTGGCGGGCATCACGCGCGATTCGATCATTACCATTGCCCGGGACCTCGGCTACGAAGTGGTGCAATCGCTGATTCCTCGCGAAATGCTCTACATAGCCGATGAGGTGTTCTTCTGCGGTACGGCCGCCGAGGTCACTCCAATACGCTCCATCGACCGCATCAAGATCGGCTCCGGTCAGCGCGGCGTGATCACTGAGAGAATCCAGACCCGTTATTTCGAAACGATCCGCGGCGAAGTGGCCGACGTTCACGGCTGGCTGACGTACGTGCCGCGCGCCGTGGCTACGCTTCCCTAGCGTCGAAGGGACTGCCGCTCCGCGGTTTTAATGTCGCGCGACTTCTTCGGGCATGTCATCCCTAACTTAACTAACTAACTTAACTAACGAGAGGCTGTGTCAGCAATTCAACAGGATGGAATGGCAAGGGTACCGGCCGCACGCCGTGCGGCCCTACGAGCGACAGCCACGCCGTTTTTGATTTTCAAGATAGTTTTGACACAGTCTCACGAGCGAGGGCTTGCTTCGATTCGGGATGACTCGACGGGGCAGTCGTGCCGTTGCCTGCGGGTGGCAGTCCTGATTTCACGCGAGAGGCTCCCACCGCGCTATGTCCGGCCGCGCAGGCCCGTGCTACAATCCGCTTCGCCTGCGGCCTTCTCTCTCGTGACGCATCACGCGAACGATGAGCATGAGATCTTCCAACGAGGCACTGCAGCAGGCTTTTCCGTTCACAATTTCAGCAGCCGTTCGACCTGGCGGCGAGCCCCTTCAGGCGGTGTGCGCATGACTACCGCGCTCATCGCCGATCTTCCCGAAGACGAACGCCCTCGCGAGCGTCTGTCGAAGCATGGCGCGCAGACACTCTCCGATTCCGAGCTGATCGCTATCCTGCTCGGGTCCGGCTCGCGGGGACGGAGCTCGCTCGATTTGGCCAGAGAGCTGGTGGCGGGCGGTCTCCGCGATTTATCCCGCAAGGAATGGGGTGAAGGCGGCCGGCTCAAAGGACTGGGTTTCGCAAAGTGGGCCCGGATCGCCGCAGCGCTGGAAATCGGGCGGCGTCTGTCTGCCCATTCCGACGGGGAGCGCGATCCGGTTCGCGATCCTGAGTCGCTGGCGCGATCGCTCATCGCCCGATATTCGCATTACGTGCAGGAGCGGCTGGGAGCGGTCTTTCTCGATTCCAAGAACCGCGTCATCCGCGAGCGGGAGATCTATATCGGTACGTTGAACGCCGCCACCGTTTCTACCCGCGACGTTCTGCGTTATGCGCTTCAGGAGAATGCAGCGGCGGTCGTCATCTTTCACAATCACCCCTCCGGCGATCCGGCGCCCTCCGCCGAGGATCTGGTCTTCACCAGAAAGATGGCTGAAGCAGGACGACTGCTGGGAGTGGATGTGCTCGACCATCTCATTCTGGGAGCGAACCGGTACGTATCGCTCAAGCAACGCGGAGCGATGTGAGGGCTGCTCTGGATGTGAGGAGGAATCGTAGGGCCGCATGGCATGCGGCCGGCATTCTTCATGGAGGGTGCATCAGTCGATGATTCGACAGCGGGGACAGGCAAAGGGTGCCGGCCGCACGCCGTGCGGCCCTGCCAGTGCGTCGGCGATGGATGCGGTCGGTTGCTACAGGGTCGTCGGAACCTGCGCGTCGTTGATCTGGACAAATGCTTCCTTACGCAGCCGTTCCAGATAGGCCTTCAGGTCGCGCTGGAAGGTCTCCTCGTCGACCTGTTTCCGGAGTTTGTCTTTTACGGAATCGAAGCCCGGAACCTCGGAGGGCAGACGTTCCTCGACTTTCAGAATATGCAATCCCGATCTGGTCTTGATCGGACCGATGACTGCTCCGGGCTGGGAGGCGAACACGGCGCTGTCGAGATCCGGAAGCAGCTCTCCCTTTGCCACCGTGCCCAGTTGTCCGCCGCTGGACTTGCTGGGGGCTTCCGAATACTCCTCGGCGAGCTTGGCGAAGTCCGCCCCGCCCTTTGCTTCGGTGACAGCTTTGTCGGCTTTGGCCGTGGCTGCCTGTTCGGCAGCGGCATCAGCATCGGCCGGTACGAGAATGATGATCTCGCGGAGAGTGGCGCGCTCGGGAAGCCTGTATTGATCTTTTTCCCGGTCGTAACGCTCGCGGAGCTCCCGGTCGGTCAGCTCGCTGCGTGAGCGCAACTCCCGTCCGAACACCTTGTTGGTGAGGATGGTGTCTCGGAGCCGGTTTTCCATGTCCGCGCGCGTCATCCCGGATTTCTGGAGCGACTCGTTGAACTCTTTGTCCGTCTTAATTCCGTACTGCTCTCTGAGGCGGCCCACAGCCTCCTCTACCTCTTTTGGTGTAACGGTCAACCCGAGCCTGTCGGCGCGATCCTTGAGAAGTAGCTCGTTGAGCATGTCCGTGAGCAGGGTCTTCTGAAAGTCTTCCTTTTTGGCCTTCACCTGATCGGGCGGGATGTTGTGCTCGATCTCCTCTGTACCCTCACGGAGGCGCTGCAGATACTGAGAACGGGTGATGATTCGATCGCCGACGCGGGCGATGACGGCTTCCACGACCTCGCCTGCGAATAAAGTCCCGCAAACCAGGGTCATCAGTGAAATCGAGAGCAGAGTTTTTTTCATGGCCTTCCTTCAGACGGGTAAAGAACAGAACAGGTTACGGCTCGGTTTATTCGGCCTCGGCATGCGAAAGACTGCCTGAATAGGTGAAGGGCAGCCGCCTGGCGAAGACCTCTACCGGAATCTCGTTCCGGGCACGGACCAGAAGGTCAGCCATCTGCCGGTTGAGCTGCTCCTCCCTTATGCGGGTCTTGATCAGAGGCTCGGCCGAAGCGAAGTCGAGCTTGCCAGCCGGGCGGTAATCCTCGACTTTGAACAGGTGAAACCCGGAGTCGGTCTTGATGATCCTGCTGATCGAAACGGGACGCAGCCTGAAGAGCTCATCTTCGAATACCTGAGGTAGCTGGCCCCGTCCGACGTAGCCGATGTCACCGCCCTGCTGCGCATTGGGAGCCGCTGAGTACTCGGCGGACAGTGCCTCGAAGGCGACCCCCTTCTTCAGCTCCTCCGCTACCTTGTTGGCCAGGGCTTCGTCGTGAACGAGGATCTGTCGCGCGTGCACGCGCTCCTGGAGGTCGAATTGCTCCGGATGCTGATCGTAATAAGCGCGAATCTGCTCCGGCGAATACGCTGGAATGCGCACGAGCTGGTCGGCAACGACATTGGATCTGCGCATCTGATCGCGTTTCTCCATGACCGTGGAGCCCGGGTCGTTCCGAACGGCGGCTGCTACTTTTTCAGCGGAAACGTCCTCGCCGTGCGCGGCGGCGTAGGCTGAAATGATTGCTTCCTCCACATACTGATCGAGGAGGGCGCTGGCGGCGGCTGGAGCGATCTGGGCGAGATCCGCCCCGGCGTTTCGATCAAGGTAGTGTTTGTAGTCGGCGATGGTGATCATCCGGTCGCCAACGCGGACGATGACTTCCGGAGGCAGGGAAGGCTTTCTTTGGCAGCCGCTCTCGAGAAGGAGGGATGCGCTGAGGAGAAGGAGAACCGGCGGAAGAAGAAATCGGCGAAGTCTCATCGGGGCAAAGCCGGGCGAGTCTATCATGCAGCCGGGGAGATGCCCTGCAACAGCGATTGCAGAGCGGCGATGCTTTCGCGGCCGTGCTTTTCAATGGCCAGGGAGAGCGCGCCGGAGGGCGAGAAACGGGCCTTCGGATTCGTTCCGAGGTATTCGAGCAGACGGTTGGGGTCGATGTTTGCCGAGGGGTGGAACTTGATCACCGCCGTCGTTCCCTGCCGGACGATGGAGACCACTCCCAGGGCCTGCGCCTGCTGTCTGAGGCCTACGAAATCGAAGAGGCTTTCGACATTCTCAGGAATGGCCCCGAAGCGGTCGCGCATCTCCTGTCGTACCTCCTCCAGCCGAGCGGCGTCGCGAGCGGAAGCAAGCTTCTTGTAGAAAATCATGCGCAGGTTCTCGTCGGAGATGTATTGCGGCGGGATGTAGATGTCGATTCCCAGATTCATGGAGGTTTCGATGTCCTCCTCGATCTGCTCTCCCTTGATTTCCCGCACCGCTTCGTCCAGAAGTTTCGCGTACATCTCGAAACCAACTGCGGCGATCTCGCCTGATTGCTCGCCGCCGAGAAGGTTCCCCGCTCCGCGGATCTCGAGATCCCGGGCTGCGATGCGGAATCCGGCGCCGAGGTCGGAGAACTCCTGAATGGCCCCGAGGCGCTTCCGGGCGTCGCCGCTCAGGACGCGGGTCGATGGCACCAGGAGGTAGCAGAAGGCGAGGCGATCGCTTCGTCCGACGCGACCGCGGAGCTGGTAGAGCTGCGAGAGTCCGAACCGCTCAGCATGGTTGATGAGCATCGTGTTGGCGGCCGGGATATCGATCCCGTTTTCTATGATGGTGGTGGCCATCAGTACGTCGTACTCCCGGGCGATGAAGGACATCATGGCTCGCTCGAGTTCTTTTTCCTCCATCTGCCCGTGACCGACGATGACCCGGATACCGGGCACCAGCTTTTCGATGTACTCCTTGATGTTGTAGATCGATTCGACGCGATTGTGGACGAAGAAGATCTGTCCCCCTCGTCCGATTTCGAAAAGCAAGGCTTCGCGGATGAAGTCGTCATCGAAATCGACCACGGCTGTCTGGATGGCCAGTCGGTCTTTGGGAGGTGTCTCGATCACGGATATGTCGCGGATGCCCACCAGTGACATGTGCAATGAACGGGGAATGGGTGTGGCTGACATCGAGAGCACGTCCACGGATTTCTTGAACTGCTTCAGCTTCTCTTTCTGTGCTACTCCGAAGCGTTGCTCCTCGTCGATGATCAGAACGCCGAGGTCCTTGAAGTTCATGTCCCGCGAGAGGATGCGATGGGTTCCGATGAGGATATCGATCTCGCCCGTCTCGATTTTTTTCACGATCTCCTTCTGCTCTTTCGGAGAGCGGAAGCGCGAGATCAACTCGATGGATACGGGGAACGATGCGAACCGGCGAAGAAAGGTCCGGTAATGCTGGTAGGCGAGGATCGTCGTCGGCGCCAGAAGCGCCACTTGTTTTCCGTCCATGACGGACTTGAAGGCGGCGCGCATGGCCACCTCGGTTTTTCCGTAACCGACATCGCCGCAGAGCAGGCGATCCATCGGCTTTTTCGCTTCCATATCGTGCTTGACGTCGTCGATGGCTGAGGCCTGGTCCTCGGTTTCCTCAAACTCGAACGCCTCTTCGAACTCGAATTGCCACGGTGAATCCTTACTGAAGGCGAAGCCCTGAACCATCCTTCGTGTGGCGTAGAGCTTCAGAAGCTCGTCAGCCATGTCCCGCATGGCTTTCTTTACCGAGGCTTTCGTCCGCGCCCAGGCCGTTCCCCCGAGCTTGTCCAGCTTTGGCTGGCTGTCCGGTCCGGCCGAGTATTTCTGAATAAGGTTAAGGTTCTCCATCGGCAGGAGTAGTTTTCCGCCCGTGGCGTACTCGAGTTGCATCACTTCCCGTTCCGTCTCTCCGAAAGGAATACGCAGCAAACCGCGATAACGCGCCACGCCGTGATCGACATGGACGACGTAGTCGCCCGGTTTGAGATCCCGTAGGTCGGTCTGAAAGGCCTCGGCTGCCTTCTTCCTCCCACCGACACGCGTGCTGGTGGGTGGCTCGAAGAGATCCCATTCCGAAAGGACGGAAAGCCCCATCTCGTCGAGATCGAACCCCTGAGCAATATTTCCGGGAGTGACAACTATCTGCCGGTCCAGGTGATCGGGCTGATCCGAGAAGGGTACGGAGAATTCTCCCAGGAGCCGTTCGACCTTTTCGCGACCCCCGCGGGTGCTGACGAAGATCACCTGGGCATTGCCCTGCTCCTGTCTGGTCAGGAGATAGTTGCCGAGATCGGTCAGGCGGTTGACGTACCTTTCAGCGGCCGGTGCCTGGAGCCTGATTTCATGGGAGCCAGAATGTCCTGCACGGATCCCATGAAGCGCGCTGAGCGAAATCGACGAGGATTCGATCAGGCTTCGCACTTCGGAGACAGGGGTGAGGATCTGCTCCGGACGGTAAACAGCCTTGCCTTTCGCCGCGGCAGTTTCGTATTCGGATTGCAATAGCTCGTCGTAGCGATCGATCGTCGAGAGCGCATCGTCGCTATCCAGCACGGCGAACGTCCATTCCCCGTGGCCCGATCGGAGATAGTCGGGAAACCACGAAGTGGTGGTGGCGACAGGAACGTAGTTTTCCATTCCCGGGAACGAACCGTGCTCGGAGATGCGCTCGATTTTTTCTGCCAGATCTCTCTTGAAATGTGTGTCGTTGAAATCGAGCGACAGGCGGCGTGTGAGTGACGAGAGCAGCGGCCGGGTCAGGGGAAACTGTGCAGCCGGTTCCACGGCGAAGCTCTCGATCTGCTCGTCGGAGCGCTGCGAATCCACCTCGAAGTGGCGGATGGTGTCGACCGTGTCGCCGAACAGCTCCAGGCGCACGGGACGATCGCTGTTCGGCGGAAAGAGATCGAGAATGCCGCCTCGAAAGGCGAACTCTCCGACCTCACCGACCAGGTCGACGCGCGTGTAGCCGTTCTCGAGGAGCTGGCGAAGCAGCTCATGCAGTTCGAGGTCTGCGCCCGTAGCGAAGGAGAGCGTCCTCCCGGCAAACTGATCCGGCGGGGGTAGCCGGCGGAAGAGTGCGCGAGCGGGCACGACGAGCAGCTCCACCTTCGAGTGAAGGAGCATTCCCAGCGTGCGGATCTCATCCCGAAGCACGGAGAGCGAAGGGGGAATCTCCTGGTAGGGCGAAAGGGTCGGGGCGGGGTATACGGCAACGCATTCTGAGTGGGGATGAAACAGGCGCAGTGCCGACTCCAGCTCCTGAAGCGTTGAGTCGCCGGGGACGATCAGGGCCACGCGCCTGGCACTGCTCTCCTGAAGCGTCGCCAGAAACAGGGCGCGTGCCTCGAGCGAAGTCGCGGTGATCTGCACGCCACCGGCAAGTGACGAACGCAGCGCTCGCTGGAACCCCTCGCTCTGCGCCACGCGGGCGCGGAGTCCGGCAACTATGTGATCGTCTCGTTTTTCCACGTTACGAACTATCCAGCAGGCAATGAACAGAAGTTTGCCCCGGTGTTCTTCCTGGGCAATAAAGCGCTTGTCAGCGCCCCCGCTGCTGGTTCGCTCACGATGACAATTTCGCCCGACGCCAGCAACTCGACGCCAGCCGATTGAAACGGGCCAGAGTGACGATCATGTCATCCCGAACGAGCGAAGCGAGGAGTGATCTCTCGCGCGTGTAAGGCCGGCCGTCGTTCCACGTGCGGGAGATCCCTCGCTTCGGGATGACGGCGCTCATAGTTTCTTTACCCTGGTTCAGCGCCCCCCGCTGTGCCCTCCCTTGTAAGAAACTCACACAGGGCGCTTGTGACGTCATGTGAGGTCGGCTCTGGAGATTTAACAAGCGATGCTTCGCAAACGGGTCATTCCGAGCGTGAGCGAGGAATCTCAAAGGGGCGGGTCGTAAGCGCCCCAGGGATCGTGCCCCCCGTCCACTGGGGTCCCTCGCTCTCGCTCGGGATGACGGCGCTCATTGTTTCTTTACCCTGGTTCAGCGCCAGCGCTGTGCCCTCGATGGTAAGAGAAATCACCGGGGGATCGAGTAGTTTCACTCTGGTTCAGCGGTGCCGCTGTTGGTCCCCCTGGGCATGACAGGCGCGCATTCCCAAAGCCCCCGTAGCGGGGCGGCACAACCTTAGCCCCCGGCTGGGAGCAGTAGCTCAGGGACTTCCATAGATCCGCCTGTATTCGGAAACGTTGCGGGTTACGATTTTTACGTAGAGGCGAGTCTCACTGTAGGGAATCGATTCGATAAATGTGTCGATGTCCTGAGGCGGCGTCTTCGCAATCCAGCGACCGACGGCCTGTTCTCCGGCGTTGTAGGCGGCAATGCCCAGCATCGTGTTTCCGTCCATGGCATCGATCTTCTGTCTGATCTCTGCGGCTCCGACCATGACGTTCGTCTCCGGATCGAAGAGCTGTTCGCGGGTGACGGGAGCAAGTCCACCGTTCACGGCGATCCGTGATGCTTCGACGGGCATGATCTGCATCAGTCCCACTGCCCCGGCGTTTGAGACGATGGAGGGATCGAAGGCGCTCTCCTGGCGGATGATGGCACTGACCAGGTAGGGGTCGACCCCGCTTCGTGCCGAAGCCTTTTCGATTGCCGGCCAGTTCGCCCGCGGATAGAGAATTTGCCAGAACCGCTGGGGAACTCCGGTGCCGCCATGGCGGACGATGTTCCGAAAATTCTTCTGAATGAGAACGTTCGCCTTCAAAGGCTCGCCGGCCGCGGCGTAAAGATCGGCCAGGTGGTAGGCCAGTACGGCATCGCCAGGCTGGCTGGCGGACAGGTGCTGCATCTCCCGGGCGGCGTCCGCGGTGAAGCCGATGCCCATGAGCTCCCGTACGGTGACCAGTCGCGCATCCTCCTCTGTCGCTTCCGTCTCCGCGGCAGGGAAGGAAAATCCGCTGGCGAGAGTCGATGGTGCGTCGAGAGAGATGCCGAGGATTTCCCGGGCCCGATAGCTGTAGTTTGTGTAGGGGTAGAACTCGATCAGTCGATGGAACAGAGCGTCGCGCTCAACCTTGCGAGCGTGCTTTTCGTGAATCTTCGCCGACCAGAAGAGTGCGTTCGAAGTGTAATCGGCGTCCGGATAACTCTTCAGGTATTGATCGAAGATCCCCAGAGCGAGCTCGTCCCGGCCGGCGGAGGTATAAATCCAGCCCAGCGTCCAGAGATTCTCGCCGTCATCGCCTTCCGATCCTCGGGCGATGGCCTCCTTCAGCAGACTCTCCGCTTTCGCGTAGTTCACTTCGTCCGTCATGTAGTACTTGCTGAGAAGCAGACGAGCGGCGTTGGCCTCAGTGGTTTTTGGATAGCCGGAAATCACGGACTGGATGATTCGCAAAAAATCGGACGGACGGTCTGTCCTCCAGTAGGCGCGGGCCCGTTTCAGCTGCGCGGCCAGGTAGTACGGCTCGTCAGGTGAGAACCTTTCGGCGACGACCTCGTTGTAGTGACGCGAATTGAACAGGGCGATGAGTCTCGTGTAGCGAAACGTCGCCGCCTTCGACTCATTGGGGAATCTCACCGCCGTTCTCTGCATGAGATCGAGCGATTGGTCGTAACGATTGACGCGCCCGAGCCGATCGGCCAGGTCGATAAGTTGCGCGTAACTCAGCGAGGCCAGTGGCGACGTATTCATATCCGCGGTCAACTGCGCGTAGAGTTTTTCGACAAACCGGCCCTGGGGGAACTGCGTCAACAGCCGCATGCGAAGTCGCGAAGAGAGATCAGTGAATCCTGCCTCTTCGAGTGCGGTGGCCGTGTCGAAGAACTGTGCTTCATTCAGTGAATGGATGGAGAGATCCTGAAGATCCTTGAGCCGTGCCGCGGCGGTGTCGTGCTGCCCCGCCGCTGCGTAGAACGCCGGAAGCTCGATGCGGGCGATCCTGGCCGCGCTGCTGCCGGGACTCGCCTGCGAAAGCTGGAGTGCGGTCGACGCCGCGTCCAGGGGCTCTCCCATCCGATTCTGCACTTCGGCCACGCGCAGCCACAGGAACGGAGCAACCTCCGGATAGATCGTGGCCGCCAGGCGATAGTTCTTGATTGCTTCCGGCCACCGTGAGCTCTGCTCGTACAGGGAGCCCAGGAGCGCCAGCGCGCGCCGTCTCGTGCCGATGTCGCTCGAGGCCGCGAGGTTGTGCAGCCCGGCCTCCGCTGCGTCCATCTGGCCGGAGGTCTCTGCCTGTCGAACTTCGTCGAGTGTGGAGGGAACAGGGGCGGGCTCCGGCGCTGCGACCGGCACGGATTCATGCTTTACAGGTGGGCGGCCGCAACCGGCCACCAGAGGAACCACCAACAGAAAACCGAGGACTTTTCTCACCATCACACTCCCGGAAACAGGATATCAATCGACAAGCATTTTTTGGAGGAATCCATTTCTCTCGACAAAACCGTTCGCCAGGAAAAATTCATTGAGCGGGCACCCGGCGGCCGCGGCCATGACCGAGCATCCGGCCGACCGTGCCAACCGCTGAATCTCTCCCAGAAACTTGCGGCCGATGCGCAGGCCCCGCAGCTCTGCGGCAACGTTGAACTGATCGATCCAGCAGATCGACAGGGAGTCCCGGCGGACCGCCGCGTAGCCGACGACGACGCCGGCAAGTTTGGCGATAAACCCCTCAGACTCCGCGAGGTTGCAGGGACCGAGCGGGGTCTCTTCGTGCCGCAGAAACAGAGCGATGGCGCCGCGATCTGCAGGCTCCGCGCTCCTCACCAGCAGTACCTGCCCCTTCATAGGCCGTCTCGTGACCCGATCGTCCTCCGGACGAGCGCTCCGGGGACCTCTGATCTGTGCGCAAAGTTATGCATAGATGTGAGATTCGGGCCTCCCGGGGGTGATTTTGGCCGGGCCCGTAACTTATTCATTCATTCCACAATGCAGCTTTCCGAACCGAAATTGCGATAAATATTGAAGTTGTGACCTGCTTGACATTCCGCTACACTCCCTTAAACTGCATCCCCTGGGTCCCCCAAATAGCGACAAGAGGTCGGCTTCGTCATGAATGTGCAGCAGGCGATTACCCGTTTTCTGGAACATGGTTCTATCGAGCGCAATCTGTCCACGCGGACGCTGCGGGCCTACGAATCGGATCTGGCGCAGTTCGATACGCATCTGGAAGGCGCCGAGGCCGTGTCCATCACGCACGATGACCTCGAGCAGTACGTGGACAAGCTGGGAACGGGAAGTTATCGCGACACGTCGATCCGGCGCAAAGTGGCGGCCCTGAAGGTATTTTTTCGCTATCTCGAAGAGAGCGGAATCGTCCCCGAATCCCCGGCCCGGAAGCTGAAAATAAAACATCCGGTGGAGAACAAGGTTCCGGTTGTCCTTTCCTCCCGTGAGGTGAAATCGCTCCTCTCCGCGCCCAAGCGGCAGATCGAGGAACTGGTCACTCATCGCCACCGTTCGGCGGGTGGGAAGAACCGCTACTTCTGCGCCATCCGCGACAATGCCATCATCGAGCTTCTCTTCCTTACCGGAATACGGATCGGCGAGCTCGTGGCCCTTGCGGTCGGAGACGTCGATCTGGAGAACCGGCAGATCCATGTCACCGGCCGCGGAACCCGAGGCCGGAACGTTCCCCTGGCCTCAGACGAAATTGTGAGCGCTCTCGGCGAGTATCTGGCCCTGCGCGAGGAGCGCCGCATCGAAGGGCCCGCCCTTTTTGTGGGACGGGCGGGCACGCGTCTGACCATTTACTCGATCGAGAACATTTTCAAAAAGCAGGTTCGTCTCGCCCAGATCAAACGGCACATCACCCCCCACGCGCTGCGTCACACCAAGGCCGCCATGATGGTCAGCAGCGGCGCAGATATCCGCAACGTCCAGGAGATGCTCGGGCACGCTTCGATCCTTTCCACGCAGGTGTACAGAAAGCTCAGTATCAGGAAGAGGCGTTCCGCGCCCGGCCAGCAACGCTCCTCGGCGGTGAGTCTGGACGGAGCGATGACACGGCTCCCGATCAAGAAGTAACAACCGGCACCCGCGTTTCGTCATAGCCAGCTCCGCGTTCCACCGAGGCCAGGCGGTGCAACCTTGTAGGGCCGCATGGCATCCGGCCGGTATTCCTCGAGGGTGGTGCATTCGGTTCGGGACTCGATCGTCAGGAATTGCGAGAGGTACCGTCCGCACGCCGTGCGCTCCTACGAGCGCCTGACGTTCCGCGAAGCATGATGCCGTCTCCAATCATTCGACAAGCGCGTCATCCCGAAGCCGAAGGCGAGGGATCTCCGGCGAAACTGGCGGCAGGAGCACGCCTGGCGCTGCCCACCTGTCGTACACTTCGCCCACAAATCGTTCCAAAGGCGGATCTGCGAGGATGAAACTTGCCCGAATGTCCCTGACCACGAAGATTTTCATCGGCCTCTTTCTCGGGATCCTCATCGGGGCCGTTGCTCCGCAGTGGGGTGTGGCGCTGCGCCCGTTGTCCATTCTCTTTCTCAATCTGATCAAGTCCATCATCGCCCCGCTGATCTTTGCCACCCTCGTCATCGGCATAGCCGGCACGGGGGACGTCCGGCAGGTAGGGCGCATCGGAGTAAAGTCGCTTCTCTATTTCGAGATCGTGACCACGTTTGCTTTATTCATCGGTCTTGGTGCGGTCAACCTGACCAAACCCGGCGTTGGAGTTTCCCTTGCCGGCGTCACCCGCCCCGACGATAAGCAGGTTCTCGCGGGCCGGGCCCGGGCTCTGGCGGATCAGGCGGCGAAGTCGGCCGCCATCGCTGCCGCGGCACCCGGGACGCCCGAGGCCGCGGCGGCCTTGGCGGACGCTGCTCGAAACGCCAGCGCCGCGGCGGCTACCGTCGCCGAGGGCCTCACCGCCCCCGATCCACCCGGAAAACCGCAGTCGTTCGGAGAGATCGTTTCGCACCTGTCTCCGACATCGATCATCAAGGCCATGGCGGACGGAGACGTGCTGCAGATCGTGATCTTCTCAGTGCTCTTCGCCCTGGCCGTAACAAGCATCGGCGAGAAGGCCGCCCCTATCGTGCACTGGTGCGAGTCGCTGGCCGACGTCATGTTCCGCTTCACGGAATTCGTCATGAAGTTCGCGCCCATCGGCGTTGGCGCAGCGATGGCCAACACTGTCGGCCACTCCGGACTGGGTGTGCTCAAGAACCTGGGCATGCTCGTCGGAACGCTGTACGGCGCCCTGGCCGTCTTTCTGGTGTTTGTCCTTTTACCTGTGGCCCTTCTCTTCAAGGTTCCCCTGCGCGATTTCTTTCAGGCCGTCAAAGAACCGGCCACGATCGCCTTCGCCACGACCTCGTCGGAGTCCGCGCTGCCGAAGGCCATGGAGAACATGGAGCGGCTGGGCGTTCCCCGGCGCATCGTCGGATTCGTCCTTCCTACCGGTTACAGCTTCAATCTTGACGGAACGACGCTCTATCTGTCCCTCGCTTCGATTTTCGTGGCCCAGGCCGCGGGTGTTCACATGTCCTTTCCCCAGCAACTGGTCATGCTCCTCACTCTCATGCTCACCTCCAAGGGCGTGGCCGGAGTGCCGCGAGCCTCGCTGGTGATCCTGCTCGGCACCCTTGCTTCATTCAACCTTCCGCCGGAGGGAGTGATCCTCATTCTGGGAGTCGACGAGCTGATGGACATGGCCCGCACCTGCGTCAACGTCATCGGAAACTGCCTGGCCACCGTGGTGGTGGCGCGATGGGAAGGCGTGTTCCGGAACGACGAGTGGATGGCGGAGTCCATCGATCTGGAGTCGGTGACCGCGCTGCCCGTCATCGCCGGGTGAAGGCCAGCTCCTCGCTACTGCAGATCCGCTTCGATGGCCTCACTGGAATGCTGGGGAAGGAGTCGGTCCCGGTCATAGGGCAGGGTCGCATGCTCGGGAACGGTCTCGCCGTCCTGGCGGTAGTCCTCGCGCTCTCCTTCGTCGGCGTAGTAGCGCAACCAGACCTGGATGTCCTCCTCGCTGCAGCCTCCGATGGGACTGAGGAACCAGGTGCCGGAGCCTTCTGAGAGAACCGTTTCTTCGGTGAGCGCGGAGTCGACGAGGTAGCGATAGAGCTCCCGATCGCTGAGATGATCGGTCTGGTCCAGAACCATTCCAACCCGGAACATTGCTTCGAGGATCTCCCAGAGCTTCGCGTGCAGTTCGGCCTCGTGCAGTTCCGCCTCCTCGGGAATGACCAGCCCTCCGTCGCGAAGGATCTGAAGGGGAATGACGCCCGGTTCCTCTCCGTCATAAAACCGGTCCAGGCGCTCGAGTTCTTCGATGACGTTTTCATTCTTTCCGCTCATGGTCGGGACTTCCTCCTCCTCCGAGGCTCCCTCGGTCGGGCGGCGAAGTCAAGATTTCTACTTCAGGTAGATTCCGGTCATCGCGCAGCCGCGAGCGCCGCCCTTCTCCCCGCGGGAGAAGGTGGCCCGAAGGGCCGGATGAGGGTCCCTGTACAACCACGCGAACTACCCAGCGACCGTGAACGGTAAGGAGCGCGTACTTGCAGCAGATCCGACTGTTGTAGAATCGCCTCCTGTCTGAGCGGGCGTAGCTCAGTTGGTAGAGTACGAGCTTCCCAAGCTCGGAGTCGCGGGTTCGAATCCCGTCGCCCGCTCCAGATTCGGTTCATGATTGCCACGAATGCCGGGTCGGTTCAAGATCGGTAGAACTTCCACAAACCCGTTGCTGGCGTGGCATGCCAAAGGCTTGCGGCGGTCGGCTTCCCACCAGTCGCGATCGCCAAGAACGCAAGTGCTCAGTCGAGAATCAACGCGAATGTTGCATCCACGTTTCTTATCCGCGTCAGGACGAATGCGAGCCGTCGCATCCTCGGCCATGGATCCGCTGGTGAGCTCGGCGGCGTTGACGCCAGCCGGTCACGCCCCTACAGTTTGTTCCGTGGCGAAAGGAACGCGCAGGGGAGGCATCACCGACGATGCGAGATCCTTCTACGACGGACTGCGCAATCTGCAGAATCTCGCTGCCCAGCGTGACCCGCGGGTGGTCTGCGAATGGGGCATCACGATTACGGAGTGTCACGCGATGGAGTACATCGCCAAGGCGGGACCCTGCACCGTCAACGCGCTCGCCGCGCACCTTCGCCTCGACAAGAGCACCACGAGCCGAACGGTGACGAGCCTCGTCCGGAAGCGGCTCGTGCACCGCGCCAAGCATCCGCAGGACGGCCGCGCAATTCATCTGGTACTCACTGCGAAAGGCACGGACGTAGCTGACGCCGTCCTCGCTGCGAATGAGCAGAGCTACGCCGAAATGCTGCAGCGCCTTCCCGCGCGAGAGTGCGCACAACTGATCGACGCACTGACGAAAATCGTGACATTGGTGAAAACGCTCGAACCGAAGCCAACGACCTCGTAGGGGACCGCGGGTTGCCTAGTCCGTGCCCTCGAGATTTCCCGTCCCCTCGAACACGATCCCGGCCCGTATGGCGCCGATTTCGGTTTCCATCACGACCCCATTCATCGTGGGTCTGCCAGCGGCCGAGGAGGCAGGCAGCAACGCCATGACGAATGGATGCTGGTCGGGACCACGACAGTCGAGCACGAGGAAGTCGCGGTACTTCGTCGTGCCGATGTGATCCTTGAGCCGTGGCTGGATTGCATAACGCACGACGTACGTGCCGGCCGGTACTACCTGATCGCGATAATCGCGCCACGTCGAAGCGAACTGCACGATTCCCACGGTCGAGCCGGCACCGAGTTGGCAGAAATTCACCCGATCGGAGTCAGGGCACTCTGCAATCTTTGCTTGCCTGCTGACGAACCAGAACCGGGCCACGACCACACCCTCTCGTTTCACAAGCCGCAAAGACGAGCTGAGATGTGGCGGCGCGCCGGCCATTCGCGGAGGCGCGGCATTCCTGGCCTGAACCGACAGCGTTGCGTGTGCGACCGTCGGGGCGATCAAAGTCATCGACAGCAACAGGCTATTTGTAAAGGTCAGCAACAAAATCACCATATCCATTGAAGAGCTGTGTTTTTGTCTTCTCTTCGGTGCCGAGGATCGTTTCTTCGTTCTGCGGCCACGGATTCGTCTCCGTTGGATCGACGTTCGACGACCATGCGAAGCGTGACGGTGAGAGATCGTTCCAGAAGGTCGAGGGCTTTTCGGCGGTGAACTCGAACCCGGCGATGGACTTGATGCTCTTGAATCCGTACTTCCACGGAACGACAAGACGAATCGGCGCACCGTGGTGCGGCGGCAACGGATGTCCGTAAATGCCCGTGGCGAGCAAAGCGAGTTCATTCGTCGCCTCGGTGAGAGTAATCGCTTCGTAGTAAGGAAAGACTCGCTTCGATTCGTACCAGCCCGGCAACTGATCGGGAATGGCCACGCTCACCATGCGCAGATACCGAGCGGACGATGTTGGTTCCGCGAACTCAACAAACTTCTTGAGAGGAATTCCGGTCCACGGAACGGCCATTGCCCAGGCCTCGACGCAGCGGTGTCGGTAGAGTCGCTCCTCGATTCCGATCTGCCGCACGAGGTCATCGACATCGATGCGCTTTTGTTTCTTGACAGCCCCGCCGATCTGAACGGACCACGGCCTTATCGCCAGACTCGTCGCTTTGGCGGCGATACTGCTGCGGTTCGAGCTGATCTCGTCGAAGATGACGCTGCGCCCGACGACAGCCTCATCGGAGAGCGGCCGGTCGAGCTTGTAGCGATCGCTGCGAGGCGCTGGGTAGAGGGGGGGCCGAGGGCTGTCTGTGGGCGCCGCTGGCGTTTCTCCCGCGTGCAGTACGGTTCCCGCTGCGACCAGGGCCAGGCTCTGCAGAAACCGGCGCCGTCCAAAGTAGAGCAATTCATCGGTCGCCGTGTTTTCCGGAATCTTCCAGGACGCCCGCTTACGGATCAGCATCGATCGCCTCCATATAGTTGCAGATTGCAACTATATGGGACACGCGACAGATCATCTGTTACTTCTCTGTCAACATCGGTTGCATGATGCAATTGAGATGCTTATGCCGCCCGAGCCTTTGGCGCGGAGATGCGATCAAGCGAGTGCCAGTTCCCTCGCAATCAATGTGGGGGTGCACTTTCTGTCGAGCGGCTCAGTCGGTCTTCAGAGCTCGCCGAGACGGCGTAGTTTCTCGACGACCTCGTTCATGATGGCTGGCGGGAGCGCTCGGAGTGCGCGAACGAACCTCCGGTTATCGATGGCACGGCTCTGGTCGATCATGACCTCGCATGTCTGGCGGTTCCCCGCGATGCCGCGGGGAAGCACGACCCGGAGCTGATTCTCGCCCGTGAGTCGAGTCGTGCAGGGAAGGATCCATGTAGATGGATGGTCCACGTCGTTGAGCAGATCCGTCTGAATGACCAGGACGGGACGCGTCTTGCCGGGTTCGGTGCCAGCCCGCGGCTCGAGGCCGGCGAGATACAGAACGCCGCGCCTGATCTTCACGACTCGGGCAATCCCTCGCCGGCCAGATGGTCGAGTTCTTCCAGCTCGGAGGAGAGCGATGCACGCGTGGCCCGCGAGGCTTTCCGATACGCCTCACGCAATGCTTCCCGATCCGTGACCTCGCGCAGCAGAGCGAGACCGCGGCGCACTACCTCGACCTTGCTTCTGGCACCGAGCTTTTTCTGGAGCTCGATCACGAGACGAAGCTCTTCTGCCGGCAGAGTGACGCTCGATTTGGTATTCGATCTCATACTTTCAGGATACCTCGTGCGGGCGCAGAGGGGAAGCCCGTGATCCTGGCGTCGAAGGGGAGTGCACGCGTCACCTGACGCGCGTTGTTACGGCGCCTGAAGGCGTCATAGACCGCCGCACTTCAGCGCAGGTGCTACGATCTCGCCTGCGCTCTACGCGGCTGATGCGAAAAGCGTCAGGCCGCAGGAGAATTCATGAGACGTACGTGGACAATCATCGCCGTACGGGACGTATTCGCCAGCATGAAGTGGTACCAGGCTCTCCTGGGCTTGACTCCAAAAGCCCCGGAGCACGATTACTTCGGCCAGGTGCTGGATGCCGACGGCACAGTTTTACTCTGCCTTCATGCCTGGGGTGATCACGAGCACCCTTCTTTATCCAGTCCGGAGAATGCCAAACCCGGGAATGGCCTGCTCCTGTTTCTTCGCGTTGACGACTTTGACGAGACTCTTTCCAGAGCACGAGATCTGATGCTTCGTCTTGAGGAGGAGCCACACGTCAACCCGGGAACGAAAACTCTTGAGTTCTCCCTGCGGGATCCGGATGGCTATTACGTCTCGATCAGCGCGTTCGAGTGATGACGTACCGGCGAGAGGCTTCTGCTGCGTAATTCGGTGACGCCCCTCACCCGGCTCGCTTCGCTCACCACCCTCTCCCCGCTGGCGCGGGGCGAGGGACTGGCGAACTGCTGGAGCGCGCTCTTCGCGCCTGCTACGCCCGCTTCGAGACTGCCCGCTGTTTCGGGGCGGCGAAGGGCAGGGTCATCTCCAGCGCGCGGGGACCCTCCGTGGCCACCATGTCGATGAAGGCGCGAACGTACGGTTGCATGGGCCGTGCGGAAAGATGGGCCGCCTTCCATTCACGTTTGACTCCCTGGCGTGTCAGCGGCACCGCGGCAACCGCACCTGAGGCCACGTAACCGGCCACGGCCCATCGGGCCATCAGGCCCACTCCCACCCGCGCCTTCACCAGCTCGATGATTGCCTCGGTCAGTTGCATCTGCAGGTGTTTCCGTGGAGTGAGACCGGCAGGGCGAAGAATTCGCTCGTACACGAGATTCCCCTCGAGCGTTGAATACGTGAGCAACGTCTCTTCTACCAGCTCAGCAGGTTTGACGTATGCCTGGGAAGCAAAGCGATGTCCGGGATGAACGATGACCCGCGTCTCGTCGCTGAAGAGTGGCTCCGTGACCACGCCTGCCGACGCTCTGTCCGAGGTGACGAATGCCAGATCGAGGGTGCCGTCGATGAGAGCATTGAGCGGTCGCCGTGTGGCGTCGACATTGATCTTGATCTGAACGTCGGGATAAACGGACTCGAACTGTTTCATCACCGTGGGCAACCAGTGATAGACCGTGTAGCACTCGGTGGTGAGACGAATGGCACCACGCTGGTTCGAGGCATAAAGATCCAGATCGTCCTCGGTCTGGGCCAGCGACTCCAGGATCTGACGCGCGGATGCAAGCACGCGTGTTCCCGCTTCGGTGAGGGACATCTTTTTATTGATGCGGTGAAAGAGCGGCGTTCCCAGGCGCTCCTCGAGATCGAGAAGCTGATGGCTGAGCGCCGATTGCGTGAGATGGAGACGCTGGCCGGCACGGGTCAGACTGCCCTCTTCGACGATGGAGGCCACGAGCTGGAGATGCCTGACCTCCAGGCGCAGGGAGCGATGCGGTCCGTTGGGCTGAGGCGCTGAAGTTCGTCCTGTCATGGTTCAAATATACATGAACTCCATTCATGAAAACTGTGAAATCTATGCGTTTGTTTTGTAGGAGAGGCAAGCGTACATTCGCTCCGACTCATGGATGTACTTCGTACAGACTCGGCAACAACGCGACGGAAGCGGCTGGCCATTCGTCTGCTCGCCGTCCTTTCGCTGGCGATCATCGGAGGCGTGGCATTCTCCCGTCAGAGGCCCGCGGCCCCGACCATGAGCCGCTCCCAGGTGTGGATCGACACGGTGAGGCGGGGAGCGCTGAACATCGAGGTCCGCGGTTCCGGAGTGCTGACCCCGGAGGATCTGCAATGGATTGCGGCCGCGACCGATGGGCGGATCGAACGGATCATGGTTCTGCCCGGCTCAGCCGTCACTGCTGATTCCGTTCTCCTGGAAATTCAGAATCCGGAACTGCAGCAGGCCGCGCTGGACGCCTCACTCCAGTTGCGTGCTGCCGAGGCGGAGTTGCACAACCGTCGCAATCAGGTGGAGAGCGCGCTTCTGACGCAGGAGGCGGTCGCCGCCGGTGCGCAGGCGGACCACGAGGAAGCCCGCCTGCGGGCCGCATCGGATGAAGAACTGATGAAGGCGGGCCTGCTCCCGCCGCTGACGCTGACGTTGTCGCGAGGCCGTGAGGCGCAGTTCGCCCTGCGCGTCGGAGTGGAACGGAGGCGACTGGACCTCGCTCGCGCAAGCAGAAGCACGGAGGTGGCCGCTGCTCAGGCCAGAGTGGATCAGCTCAAAGCGCTGGTCCATCTCAAGGAGGAGCAGCGCGAAGCGCTTCATGTGCGCGCCGGCCGCGCTGGAATCGTGCAGCAGGTGGCCGTCGAGGCGGGTCAGCGTGTCGTCGGCGGAGCGGTCCTTGCGCTCGTGGCAGCGCCCCATCCTCTGAAGGCTGTGGTCCAGGTTGCCGAGGGGCAGGCCCGGGATATCGCCAGAGGGCAGCGGGCGGATGTGGACACGCACAACGGAGTCATCGCCGGAGCGGTGTCGCGGATCGATCCGGCTGTGAGAAACGGCAGCGTGACGATCGACATCGCTCTTCCACGCGACCTTCCCGCCGGTTGCCGTCCGGATCTGTCGGTGGATGCGGCCATCAGCCTCGCCCGACTGTCAAACACCGTCTTTGTCGGACGGCCGGTGCAGGCTGACGCCAATGGAACGGTGCGGCTGTTCAAGGTCGCCCCGGACCAGCGGTCCGCGGCGCTGGTCACCGTACGCGTGGGGCGTGTCTCATTCAATTCCATGGAAATCCTCAGCGGCCTGGTACCCGGAGATCGCGTCGTGCTTTCCGACACGAGCGCCTTCGATGGTTTCGACCGGCTGAAACTGACTGACTAGGAGAAGACCTGTGGACCAGCCGCTCATCGAGCTCAGAGGTGTACGAAAAATATTCACAACCGAGGAACTGGAGACGCATGTGCTGGTGGACGTGGACTTGTCTATCTGGCCGGGACAGTACATTTCCATCGCCGGGCCCTCCGGTTGCGGGAAATCGACCTTGCTCTCCATTCTCGGTCTGCTCGACGTTCCCACGAGCGGCGAATATCTGTTCGACGGAAGAAGGCTGGACCGCCTCGGCGCGGTGGAACTGGCGCACGTGCGGAACCGCAGGATCGGCTTCGTCTTTCAGAGCTTCAATCTCATTGGCGACCTCACCGTCGCGGAGAACGTCGCACTTCCACTGCTGTACCGCGGCGTGTCCGCCTCGGAGCGCCGGGCCGCGGTTCAGGAAGCGTTGCAGCGCGTGGAGATGATCATCGCGCCAGACACCATCCGTCCCAACTTTCCGGAGGGCAGCAGCAGCGGGTGGCCGTTGCCCGGGCCATCGTGGGCAAACCGTCGGTCCTTCTCGCCGACGAGCCCACAGGGAATCTCGATTCGAAAAACGGAGCGAACGTCATGGATCTGATTCGCGAGCTTCATGCTGACGGCGCGACGATCTGCATGGTCACGCACGATCCGCGCTACGCGGAGCACGCCCAGCGTACGGTGCATCTCTTCGACGGGCATCTCCTGCCTTCTGAGGCGGCGGCCACTCTGGAGTTCGTCTCGTGAGCGCGCTGCTCAGACATGAGATACGGAGCATCCTCGCGTCTTTCCGGCGACGGCCGCTGGTTCCGTTGATCGCTGCAACAATGCTGGCGCTGGGGATCGGTTCGAATATGGCGGTCTTCACGGTGATCAGCCGCACGCTCCTGCGGCCGCTGCCCTACGCCCGGCCGGACCGGCTCCTGGTCATCTCCACGACGTTCATCGAGCCAGATAAAAAAGAGGAGCTCACTCCCTCGGGCAGCGTGGAGATCGTGCAGTGGCAGAAACGATCGTCACAGTTTTCAGCAATCGAGGCTGTGAAAGCGAACGGAATGACCCTGCGCGAGGGGAGTGACCCGCAGGGCGTGGATGGCGGTGTGGTCACGGGCGGCATTTTCCGTCTGTTCGGAGTGCGCCCTGTGCTCGGTCGGGACTTCTCGCGTGAGGATGACGTACCCGAAGCCCGCGTGGCCATCATCAGCTATGGGTTGTGGCAACGGCGATTCGGGGCAGCCACGACGATCATCGGTCACACCGTTCTCATCGACGGAAGGCCGGTGGAGATCATCGGAGTTCTTCCCCGCGGATTCGAGGTGGCGGCGGTCACACCGCAGCCTGACGTCTTCATTCCTGCCGGATTGAGTCCAGCCCACATGCCAACTCCGGGCTCGCGCGCCTACGCCGTTTTCGGACGGCTGCGCGAGGGGGTCAGCCCGCGGCAGGGTCAGAGCGACCTCCGGCGAATCAGCGCCCAGCTGGCCAGAGAATACCCGGCAACACACGAACACAATACGGCCACGGTGCAATCGCTGCGGGAGGCGGCCTTCGGCGAGCGCCGCCAGTCACTGGTGACGCTCTGGCTGATGGTGGCCCTGGTGCACATTCTTGCCTGCGTCAACGTGGCCACTCTTCTCTCGGCACAGATCGCCGACGAACGCGGCCTCACTGCGCTCCGGCTCGTTCTGGGAGCGGGCCGCAAGCACATTCTCCGTTACCGGCTCATGGAGAGCCTGCTGATCACGACCGCTGGTGGACTGGCAGGCTTCGCCATCGGTGCTCTGGCACTGCGTCTGGTTCTGTTGTCCCAATCCGACCCGGCGCTCACGGTGCCGGTGGAACACGCCTGGGAACTGCCCGCGTTCCTCGTGGGAATCTCGCTCCTTTCGGGAGTCCTCGTCGCTCTGTTTCCGGCACTGCGGGAAACGCACACCAGGCTTAGCAGCGCGTTGAATGAACAGGGCAACCGGGCGTCGTCAAGCGTTGGAGGGACGCGACTCAGGGAACTCTTCATGATTGTGGAAGTGGCGCTGGCCGTGCCCCTGCTGCTGGCTGCGGCCACGATGGTGCAGCATTTCCGGGACTTGCAGCGCGTCAGCCTGGGCTTCGATCCGTCTCACGTCATGGTTGCCCAGATCGTCATGCCCTCAAAGTACGACAAGTCGGCCGGGCAGCGTTTGCCCGGGAGTTGATCCGGCGGATCGAATCCCTTCCCGGGGTGAGATCCGCGGCAACGACCACCTGTCTGTTCGATCCCAACAGCAGCGTGACGACCTCGTTGTCCACGGACCGGTTCCCGGAACCGATGTCCGCCAATCTCCGGCGGATCACGCCGCGCTATTTCGAAACCATGCGCATTCCTCTCGTTGCCGGACGAACGTTTTCTCCGGACGACGCCATCGGCTCCCCGCCCGTGGTGATCATCAATGCCTCGCTCGCTCAGCGTCTCTTCCCGGGCCAGAGTGCCCTGGGGCAGAAGATACGCCGCACGGCACCGAATCCTCCATCGACAATCGTGGGGATCGCTCCGGACGTGCGTGACGATGGTGCTGCTGTCGAGCCGCAGCCCACGTTTTACTCTCCGTACCTTCAGGCCAACAATGTTTACCTCTCTCTGCTGGTCCGGGCCGAGGGTGATCCTCTGTCCGTGCGTGATGCGGTGCGGCGGGCCATCTGGTCACTGGATCGCAATGTAGCGCAGTCCAGCGAGAAATCGCTCCCGGATCTGATGCGGAGCGCCGTCGGTGCCGAGCGGCTGCAGATGCTCCTGCTCTCGGGATTCGGGCTGGTGGCGCTTGTCCTGGCCGTTGCCGGAATTTACGGGATGACCTCGTACGCGGTTGTAAAGCGGATGCGGGAAATGGGAGTTCGCCTGGCTTTCGGAGCAACTCCGGGCAACGTCATTGTGGAGGTCGTCCAGCGTGCCGTGCGCATTGTGGCCATCGGTCTGGCGGCCGGGGCGGCGCTGGCACTCATCGCCCAGCGCATTGCTTCACTCGTCGTTTATGGCACTGCTCGATTCGACGTACAGTCGGCGGCGCTGATCATGGCCGTGCTGTTCGTCGCCACGCTTTTTGCGGCATCGGTCCCGGCACTGCGCGTCCGTAATGTGCAGCCAGCGCTTCTGCTCCGCGACGGAGTATAGAATCCCGGTTCGTCGCTGGCCGCGAAGGGTGCATACCGATGACGCCCGATGCCCTGGCGAGACGACCGAGCCATGAAACGCATCGTTCTTCTCCTGGCCATGGTGGCCGTCGCCCCCCTGTACGCCAGGGATCTTTCCTGGCCGTTGATGCACGTGGAGTCGCAGCTCGATGGTGACGGTCGCCTGCACGTCGTCGAGCGTCTGAGGTTCCGCTTCGACGGTGACTGGAACGGCGGCGAGCGAACATTCGTTGAACGCGGCCGGCAAACCTTCACTCTGGAACGGCTCACGCGCGTGGCCCAAAACGGCCAGGCGATCGATCTCAAACCGGGCGATCTCACTCACGTCGACGACTACAAATGGACCAGTGAGCACGTTTTGCGATGGCGCAGCCGCCTTCCTTCCGATGTGCCGTTCGACCATACGGAAATCGAATACGAGATTCAGTACACGCTCGGCAACATCCTCACGCCGGCCCCGGGCGCGGAACGCACCTGGCGCCTTGACCACGACTTCGCTTTTCCGAAACGTGAAGGAGTTATCGAGCGGTTCGAGCTGCTCCTCAACCTCGCTCCGGAGTGGTCGCCTGTCGGTACCTTCGAACGTCAGTACCAGGCCGGGCCGCTGTCGCCCGGGCAGGGATTTCTCGTCACCACCGACCTCGCCTTTCACGGTGCCCGCTCGCCCGGGGCGGTGATTACATCGCGATCGATCCGCCTTCGTCGCGCAGCTTCATTCATTCCCCTTTTCGCGGTTTTCGTCTTATTCGTTCTCTTCCTGGTCGGAGAAAAAAGGCTTGGCCGATTCCAACCGCTGCCTGCCATCAACGTCGACGAGTCGTGGTTGAACGAGAACATCTTCTCGTCACCGCCCGAGGTTGTCGGAGCGCTGTGGGACGGCAAGATTGGTCCGCCGGAAGTAGCGGCCACTCTGGCGAGGATGACGCAGGAGGGCAAACTGCGCAGCAATGTCGTCAAAGGTGGAATTCTCTCCAAGCCGGCACTGGAGCTGGATCTGCTCGTACCTCGAGACACACTGGCACCTCATGAACGTTTGCTCGTCGGAGCACTCTTCTTCAACGGAGAACATACCAGCACGGAGGCCGTCCGTGCGCACTACACGAATGGTTTCGATCCGGCCGAAAAAATCCGCAAGCCGCTCGAGGCAATGATCGACTCCTCTCGTGCCTGGCGTGCAACGAAGCGGCCGCCGATCCTGAAGCGTGAGGCCGTCATCTTCGCCATCGCCTTTCTTCTGCTCATATCCAACTTCTTCCTCGGGACGGATGCGCGCGCGAGCGCAATGACCACGCTATTCGCTTCGATCTTTGTCCTGGTCTTCGGAACGGTGATCGCCTACTCTTTTTCGCGCGATCTCACAGCCGTGCTTCCCAAGGTCTTGTTCACGGCTGTACTTCCTGCTGCCCTGGCACTCATGGGTTTCGTGCTGGCTTCGATGAGCATAGGGATGTACTCGTACATCACCGCTGCACTGTTCATTATCCTGGTCAGTCGATTCATCTTCCTCATTGCCCGCTGTCCGGAAAACGCTGCGCGCATGGAGATGCGCAGGCGTCTCATCGTGGCGCGGCGATACTTCATTCGTGAATTGCGGCGAAAAAATCCTGCGCTGCAGGATGACTGGTATCCCTATCTACTGGCGTTCGGCCTCGGAAGCAACGTGGACCGCTGGTTCCGGTCGTACGGACATGCGACAGCAGACTCTTACCAACACTCGGATTCGAGTTGGAACCCGTCATCATCAACCGGGGGCGAATTCGGTGCAGGCGGTGGTTCTTTCGGAGGCGCAGGCGCCTCGGCATCCTGGGCTGCCGCCGCTGGCGCTCTCGCTGCGGGCGTGGCTTCCCCAGGCTCGTCCGATGGCGGTGGCGGTGGCGACAGCGGGGGCAGTTCCGGCGGGGGAGGTGGCGGGGGTTGGTAGTGCTGGCAAAATGACTTCGCAGGCTTAACGCCATATCCGCATCGGTCCTTGTGATGGCACCATAAACAATTGGCTCCTCGGAGGCGAGGGACTGGTAAGTACGCTGGGGCCAGCTCTGGAATTCAACGGACTCGGCCATGTACCGTCAGGACTACGTTCTTCGCGATCGAGGAGCTGATCTCCGAACTGCCAGGTTGTTCCTTCTCCAGGCCATTGTTCGCTCACTGCCGCGCAGCACTGGCACAGCTCCCGCAGAAAAGCGCGCGGAGGCACGACTATGAAATCCCTGCTCGCTCCCGTTCTGGTCATGATGCTCGCGACCTCTCTGTCCGCTGCCGTAACGCATCCGGCGAACCTGGTCGTGCCGCTGACGTTTTCCGCGAAGATCGTCATCCCTGCTGCGGCCAGCAAGTCCGGGGCGAACGGAACGTTTTTCCGTTCTGACATCACGGTTCTCAACTTTGCCGATCACATGCAGCGGGTCCAGTTCCGGTGGCTGCCGCAGGGTGGCGGTGCCGGCTCGACGACCACTCTGGACATGCAGACATTCAACGGGCTGCGCTCAGGGGACTTCGTGGCTGAGGTGCTGAATCAGTCCGGCCTGGGCTCGATTCTCGTCACGGCAGTGACCAACGACGGTCTTGAGGACCCGAACGGACGGCTGTACGCGGCCTCGCGCATCTGGACTCCGCAGGCCGGCACGACCGGTACGACGTCGCAGAGTTTTCCCTCCGTTCCTTTCACTTCGATTGATTCGCCTGCTGCCACGATCTTTGCCATGGGCGCAGCCGACGATCCGGACCGCTATCGTGTCAATGTGGGTATCGTCAATCTCGATCCGGTGAACACCCAGCAGTTTCAGATTGCGATTCCAACCGTGCTCGGTCCATCTCCCACGGTTGATGTAAGTATCCCGCCGATGTCCATGCAGCAGGTCGCGTTCGGGAACGGAGTTTCTCCGACGAGCCAGTTCAGTATCGTGAACAACAGTCCGGCGGGGAGCCGCTCCAACGCCTGGATCGCCTACGGCTCGACCGTTGACAACGTGACTGGAGACGCATGGTCGGAGTTGGCGGTCACCGGGAACGATCTGGCGCGTCCGGCCGCGGGTCAGTAAGGTTGCGGCCAGTCCCTCTCCCCGCCTGCGGGGAGAGGGTGCATCCTCATAGTCGAGCCGGGTGAGGGGACTTTGATCGTGCGGACAGGTTTCTTCTCTCGAGCGGGGGTACCTTCCTTGGCAAGCTTCTGAAGGTTGTCTCCTGACTGGTGACCCCCCCGGCGCGTCGGGTGGAACTGTTCGCACCGACCAAATCCCGCAAGCGGGGCGATGGGCTGAGTGAGAATCGTTAACGATGCCCGCATGAGCAACCGGTCAAAACGAGACTCGGTTACTCTTCTCTACAAGTGGAAGAATTTTCCTTTGCTGCGACTTCTCAATTCCTGCGCGCCGCACGCGCTGGCTCGGACGTGTAAAAGTTTGCCCGGGCGGGGTTGACTGTATACGGGGTTCTGGGCAATTGTGGCGGCCGTCAGGTCCCTCTTCGATCCCGCAAAGTGTGACTGCTTTTCTCGGCCCTTCGCGGAGTCGGTCGTTCAAACCCGGTACAGGAGAGAGCAGTTCATGAGATTTTCAAACCTTCCGGCGATCGCCTTCCTCTGCGTGGCGCTGCTCCCGGTGCGATGTGGTAAAGGCGGCCCCGAAGGCCCGGGCGCGGGCGGATTTCCTCCGATGGTGGTGCGCGTCGCTCCGGTGCAGATGCAGCCGGTGCGCGTGACCTCGGAGTACGTGGCCCAGATCAAGTCGCGCCGGTCTGTCGATATTCAGCCCCAGATCGAGGGGCATGTGGCCAGGATTTATGTTCACGCCGGCCAGCATGTCAGCGCCTCGCAGCAGCTCATGCAGATCGATCCCGCCCGCCAGCAGCAGGCCGTGCGAGGATCCCAGGCCTCGCGTAGTGCGGCGGAAGCGGCATTGAAACTGGCCCGGCAGCAGAGGACGCGCATCGACGGTCTGTATAAGAGCGGAGTCGTGAGCAAACAGGAGCTCGATCAGGCTGACGCAAATCTCTCCTCCGCCCAGGCGCAGGTCAACAGTCTCGATTCCGAAGTGTCCGCACAGAGAGTCGAGCTTCGCTACTACAACATCACCGCACCATCCGCCGGCATCATCGGCGATATCCCGGCCCGGGAAGGCGATCTGGTGACCCCTTCCACGGTACTGACGACGCTCGATCAGAACTCTGCGCTGGAGGCCTACATCTCTGTGCCCATCGAGAAGGCCCCGCTGCTGCACAACGGAGTGCAGGTCGAGATTCTCGACGACAACGAGGAGGTTGTGGCCACCGGCGCCATCAACTTCATCTCCCCTCGGGTCAGCGACGCTACGCAATCCATTCTGGCCAAGGCGGAGATCACCACCGGAAGCGAGCATCTCCGGCCGTCGCAGTTTTCTCGGGCCCGGGTCATCTGGTCGGTGCGCCAGTCACCGGTCGTTCCCACCACCGCAGTGACGCGGCTCGGCGGCAAACCGTTCGTTTTTGTAGCTGCCGACGCCGGCAAGGGACTGATTGTCCATCAGACGCCCGTGGAATTGGGAGAGCTGAGCGGCGACACCTACGAGATCACCAGTGGAATCAAGGCCGGGGAGACAGTGGTCGTGGCCGGTCTTCAGAAGTTGCGGGACGGTGCTCCCGTCCAGCCGGAAGCGGATAAGCCGGCGGGAAGCTGATTCATGATCGATTTTTTCATCAAGCGGCCCATCTTCGCCACGGTCTGTTCGCTGATCATCATTCTCGTCGGCGCGATCTGCATACCCAGTCTGCCCATCGAGCAGTACCCGACCCTCGCTCCGCCCCAGGTGTCGATCTCCACGTTCTATAACGGCGCCAGTTCCGAGGTCGTGGAGTCGGCCGTAACCACGCCGCTCGAACAACAGATCAACGGCGTGGAGGGGATGAAGTACATCACCTCGTCCAGCGGTAACGACGGCAGTTCGACGGTCACCGTCACCTTCGACAGCAATCGCAACGTCGATGAGGCCGCGGTCGACGTTCAGAACCGCGTCGCCGCCGTACTGCCCCGGCTGCCGAACGAAGTGAAGCAGGTCGGTGTGAACGTCTCCAAGAGCACGGGAAACTTCATTCTGGCCATCGGGCTCTACGCCGACAAGGATCAGTACGACACGCTCTTCATGAGCAATTACGCCGACCGCTATATCCGGGATTCCGTGAGCCGGGTACGGGGCGTTGGCAACGTGCTCATCTTCGGCGAGCGGAAATACGCCATGCGTATCTGGCTGGATCCCGGCCGGATGACGGCACGACACATCACGGCAGACGATGTCGTCGGTGCCCTGCGGGAACAGAATATCCAGGTCGGAGCCGGACAGGTCGGGCAGTCCCCCGCTCCGAAAGGACAGCCCTACCAGATCAGCATCCGCGCCATCGGACGGCTCGCCGATCCGGAAGACTTCGCGAACGTGATCGTGAAGAAGGGTGAAGGGGGAGACCTCGTCCGCATCCGCGACATCGGCCGCACGGAGCTGGGAGCTGAGAATTACAACACCACCTTCCGATTCAATGGCCACACCGGCATTGGTATGGGCGTGCTTCAGCTCAGCGGCGCGAATGCGCTCACCGTCGACAAACAGGTTCTGGCCGTACTCAAGGATCTCTCGAAGTCGTTCCCTCCCGGCCTGAAGTACACGGTGGCCTTCGACGCCACGGAAGCGGTCAGCGAGTCCGTGCATGAAGTGGTGACGACGCTTCTCGGCGCGATTCTTCTCGTCGTGGCCGTCATCTTTCTCTTCCTGCAGACGGGACGCTCGACGATCATCCCGGCCATCACCATTCCCGTGTCACTGATCGGCACGTTCGCCTTCGTGAAGATCTTCGGGTTTTCGATCAACACGCTGACACTCTTCGGACTGACGCTGGCCACGGGTCTCGTCGTCGACGACGCCATCGTGGTTATCGAGAACATCGAGCGGTTCATCGCCGAGAAGCGCATGACGCCCCGTGAGGCAGCCTCCGCTGCCATGGCCGAGGTTTCCGGTGCGGTCGTGGCCACCACGCTCGTGCTCATCGCCGTGTTCGTGCCCGTGGCTTTTTTCCCCGGAACGACTGGAATCGTTTACCGCCAGTTCTCGCTGACCATCGCCTTCTCCGTGGCCCTCTCGGCATTCAACGCCCTGACGCTCACTCCGGCACTCTCGGCCCTTCTGTTGCGGCTGCAGGACACCCAGCACAGCGGCGCCTTCTTCCGTCCCGTAAACCGGGCCATCGACGGTCTGCGTTCGTTCTACTCGCGCAGCCTGCGCGTGGTGACCTCACACAAGGCCCTGGCCGGCGTGGTCATGGTGGTTCTGCTGGCCCTCGGATACTGGCTCTTCCGTCATGTGCCTTCCAGCTTCGTGCCCGCAGAGGATCAGGGATATTTCTTCGTTCTCATCCAGGCGCCGGAAGGCTCCTCGCTGGAGGTCACCGACAACGTGGCGAAAGTTGCCGCTGCCGAGATTCGAAAGCTGCCCGAAATCGGCAATATCTTTTCCGTGACAGGATTCAGTTTCGGAGGGAGCGGCGCCAACAGAGGCATGCTCGTCATGAGTATGAAGCCGTGGAGCGAGCGCACGAGGCCCGAGCAGTCCGTGGACGGCGTCATCAACAGGCTGCGCGGACCTCTCTTCAATATCCCCGGCGCACTGATTTTCCCGTTCGCTCCTCCTGCCATTCAGGGTGTGGGTTCGTTCGGTGGATTCCAGTTCGTCGTCGAGGATCGACAGGGCTCAACTCCTGGCGCGCTGGCTGAAGCAGTCGGTGGAATCGTCGGGGAGAGCGCTCAGCACAAGGAGCTGCAGGGACTGTTCTCGTCGTTCACCGCCAACGATCCGCAGCTGCTGGTCACCGCGGACCGCGACAAGGCCAAGTCCCTGGGGATCTCCATCGATCAGATCTTTTCCACGCTGCAGGTGCTGATGGGGTCTTCGTACGTGAACGATTTCGATTTTGCCAATCGTGCCTACCGCGTCTACGTACAGTCGGATGAAAAATTCCGGGCCAGCGCCAGGAGAATCGGACAGTACAACGTGCGTTCAGACAGTGGCGAGATGGTGCCGCTGGAGTCGCTGGTGAAGGTGAATGAGACTGTCTCGCCGCAGACGATTTCTCACTACAACCTTTTCCGTTCCGCGGAGATCGACGGCAGCGCGGCGCCTGGATTCAGCACCGGTTCGGCCATGAAGATCATGGAGCAGATCGCAGGGAAAGTACTTCCCCAGGGTTTCGCTTACGAATGGACGGGACTTTCTCAGGAAGAGATCGAGTCCGGTCGACAGACCGCGGTGATTTTCCTGCTCTCACTCGTGTTTGTTTTCCTCGTTCTGTCGGCACAGTACGAGAGCTTTGTCCTGCCGCTGATCATCATGCTCGGCGTGCCGTTCGGGATCGTCGGTGCTCTGGCGGCACAGGCCTCGCGCGGACTTCAGAACGACATCTTCTTCCAGGTAGGACTGGTGATGCTCATCGGACTGTCCAGCAAGAACGCCATTCTCATCGTGGAGTTCGCCGAGCAGCTCCGTGAAAAGGGCAACTCGGTCGTGGAAGCGGCGCTGGAAGCTGCTGCCATCCGCCTTCGCCCGATTCTCATGACCTCGCTGGCCTTCATCCTCGGTGTTGCCCCGTTACTCGTGGCCAGCGGCGCGGGGAAGGGCAGTCGCCATTCGCTGGGCACCGCAGTGTTCGGCGGCATGATCGTCTCCACAGTATTGAATCTGTACTTCATCCCGGTTCTATACATTGCCGTTGAAACGATGCGCGAAGGCGTGACCAACCGCCGGCGCGCAAAGCGGGAATCGAAGGCGGCAATGTCTGGCGAGGAAGTGAACGCCTGAAGCGGATCTGCTGGATGGAGACCGTCGCAGGGATTCGGAAAACTGCTGTGGTAGCATGGCCGCCCGGCGAGGAGACTCAGTGCTCGTGCCTTCCCGGCGCGATTCGCCTCCCGCTCTTGCCACGGTAATTGCATGACGTTCCAGACCTGACCAATGGCCCTTTTTGCAAAAGAAACGACCCCGATGCCGAAAGCGAGCACGGAGGTGCACGAACCCCGAAGCCGGCACGTGTCGGTCATCGGACCGGACATCATGATCGACGGCTCCGTCACCGGCCGGGAGAATCTGATGGTCGAAGGGGAGTTGCACGGGTCGGTGAAGCTGGAGAGCGACCTGCGCATCGGCTCGCACGCCCGGATGGAAGCGACCATCCATGCACGGAACGTGGCCGTCGAAGGAACTGTGATCGGCGACGTTTCCGCCGACCAGAAGATTGAATTGGTGTCGACGGCACGGGTTGACGGCAACATGAAGGCTCCGAAGATCGTCATTGCCGAGGGAGCGAAATTCCGCGGCTCGGTGGACATGGGCTCCGAACCCCCGAAGTCCACTTCCACGAAGTGAAATTCTGCAACCAGTCTTCCGACGGAACGCCGCCGAACCACGGCCGGCGAAGGAGAACAGATGGCTTCCACCATGACCGAGAAGGGATCGCCAGGGTACGATCTGCGCGAGACCCGTGATTACCAGAACTTCATCGACGGCGAATGGGTTGCATCCTCTTCGTCAAAAACGTTCGAGAATCGCAACCCCGCCAACACCTCCGATCTGATCGGTACCTTCCAGGAGTCGAATGCCGAAGATGTCGATCGCGCTGTTCAGGCTGCGCATCGCGCCTTTCTGAAGTGGCGGCTCGTTCCTGGTCCCCGGCGCGGCGAGTTGATCTACAGGGTCGCGGAAATCCTCAAACG
>JBDTRY010000008.1:0-45311 GCA_039931435.1 Acidobacteriota bacterium
TCCGTGCGGAAGGCATGACGGGCCGGTCCCTGCCGCAGTTGCGGATCTACTGCTCCGATCAGACCCATTCCTCGATCGAAAAGGCGGCGCTGGCACTGGGTCTCGGGGTACGGGGCGTGACGAAGATTGCCAGCGACGCGAAGTTTCGAATGAACGCCGACGCCCTTGCCGAGGCCATTTCTCGTGATCGGGCGGAAGGGGTGGTTCCATGCGCCATCGTGGCCACGGTGGGAACGACATCGACTGCTTCCGTTGATCCGACGGCTCAGATCGGAGCTCTGGCGCACCGGGAGAAAGTCTGGTTGCATGTCGACGCTGCCTATGGCGGATCGGCGGCGATCGTTCCCGAACTACGTTATCTGTGGGACGGCATCGAGTATGTGGATTCGATCGTCGTCAATCCTCACAAGTGGCTCTTCACTCCAGTGGACTGCTCAGTGCTCTACACGCGCCGGCCCGACGCGCTCAGGGAGACCTTTTCGCTCGTTCCCGAGTACCTTCGTACGACGGAAGGGGACGAGGTGATCAATTACATGGATTACGGGATTCAGCTTGGACGGCGATTCCGCGCGCTGAAGCTCTGGATGGTCCTCGAGCACTACGGAACGGAACATCTGCGTCAGACGATTCGCGGTCACATCGACCTGGCGCGGCGGCTTGCGGATGAGATCGAGGGGCGGGATGATCTGGAACTGGTTGCACCTCAATCGCTGAGCGTTGTCGTATTCCGGCGCGTGGTTCGCGACGCCTCCGGAAATGTCGACGACCGAGCCTCGGACGACGCCACGGAACTCCTGCTGGAAACAATCAACGGTTCCGGTGACGTCTATGTATCGCACACGAAACTTCGCGGCCTCTACGCGATCCGTGTAGCTATCGGCAACGGCGCCACCAGGTGGCGGCACGTCGAGCGAATCCTGGCGCACCTCTGATGGCCGGTCACTTCACGATCAGAGTGCCACGCATCGTGGCATGACCGGACGTGCCGTCCATCGATTCGCCGCAGAATCGCGTGCAGAAGAAAGCGAAGCTGCCGGTGGTCATCGGTGTAAACGACACCGTTACTGTCTCGTTCGGCTTGAGCACGCACTGGCCACCTTGAAGCGAGGAACAGGTGAACGGGCCCACCCCGGAAAAGGAGATGCCATGGTCGACATCCCGCGAAGTAACCTGAAACGTGACCGGTTGCCCGGCGATGACTTCGACCGTACCAGGTTCGAATGACCACTGCCTGGCCGTGATCGATTTCACGGAGACGGGGTCACCGGTGTCCAGCGATGCGGGGATGAAGACGGGGTCGCCGGACTCGTTGTCGACGACCGAGGCGTAGGCGAAGATTGGCGCCGAGGCGGCGATTTCGACGAAGTCGTTAGTGGAGTCGGGGCTGGTGACCTTGAATAGATCGGAGGCGGACTGCTGGAGAAATCCCAGAGGGGGCAAAGTCACCGTGCCACTTCCGGCGTTGGATCCATCTGCCGATCGAAGGGTGACTACGACGGTGATGCTGCCGGCGGTAGGATTAACGAAGCCGAGGTTGGTGCGGAATCCCACGGCCGGAGAGCCGGAAATCGTGACATTGGGGATGACGCTTCTGGAGAGTGCCGTACCGCTGTCGACGCCGGGGATGAACTGACCATACGATCCCGGACAGGCCGCGTTTCCGGAAGGCGTGTACGTTCTGGACGAAACAACGAGATCCGCCCCACTGGAGATGCGGATGGCGCCCACCGCGGTGGGAAGTCCGAAGAGGGACGAGAGAACGTCGATCCACTCCATGGACTGGCGTGAACCAATTGAGACAGTGATGGGTTGCGCGGCGCTGTTGTCCACTCCGGCGGGCAGAAATGTTGCCTTTACCTCCGCGGACGTGGAGGAAAGGTTGACGATACGCAGGTCCGTTTTGAAAAAGGTGTTGTTGGAGCCTGCGGTATGCGCCGCAGCGGCCACAAATTTCTCCCCGGCAGCCGCGGGCCGGCAGACGAGCAGAATTGCGGCTACAATCACCAGTCTTTTCATCGGGTCTTAGACGAACGAACTGCGATTCCGTTGACGCAGGAACGGCGGCGACGTTTCAAGGAGTTGATCCTAACAGGCCAGTTCATGGATTCAATCCTGACAATTGATCTGTCCGAACCCTATCGCCAGACGATGGAAGCGGTTGCGGAACTATTGACCAGGCTCCGAGTGGAGAACATATTTGTCGGAGCCGCGGCCCTCGCGGCATGGATGGGGAGCGAATTCAATAAAGGATCCGTCGACGTTCTGGCAGCGGTCTCGCCCGAGGGCAGCCGTCAGATCCCGATGATGGCCTCCCACCGCGGTTTTATCGTCGAGCGGGAGACGGTCGAGGCCGCCGAGGAGCTTGATCTGGTCCCAATGCGATTTCCGGCTTCCGGATATGAGATTCGCCTTCATGTTCTCATCGCCAGTAATGCGCTCTATGGGAACATGATCCGTGATGGAATCGAACTGGCCATGGGGGAGAGAACTGTGAAGGTCATCTCGGCTGAAGATCTGGCACTTCTACTCACCGTAGCAGGGGACGAGTCTTCGCTCCGCAACCGCGCAGAGCTTATTCTGCGTCGGGGTGCGGAATTCGATTTAGAGCGATTGAACCGGCGCATGACAGCCATCGGCCTGGGCGGAAAGATACTGCACGGATGAAATGGATCGACGAGCAGGCCTCACTGGAAACGGCCCTGAAGGTAATCGCACGCTCCCCGCAGATCGCTGTGGATACGGAAGCGGACTCGCTGCACAGCTACTTCGACAAAGTCTGCCTGATCCAGATCTCCGACGACCGGGACGACTACATCGTCGATCCCCTCGGCAAGATCGAACTGTCTTCTTTCGGGCAGATCCTGGCCGATTCTTCCAGGACCAAGATTTTTCACGGAGCCGACTACGATCTCCGCATTCTGCAGCGGGACTTCGGCTTCCGCGTGGTGAATCTCGTGGACACGATGATTTGCGCCCAACTGGCAGGGTATGAAGCCGTCGGGCTGGCCGCGCTCCTGAAGAGGCATTTCGATCTCGATGTCGACAAGAGTCATCAGCGTGCGGACTGGGCCATGCGCCCTCTGTCCGAAAAAATGATTCTGTACGCGGCGCTGGATACCCACTACCTCATCGAGCTTGCCGGGATCATGCGTGAACAGCTGCTTTCACTGGGGCGCTGGGAATGGGCTCTGGAGGAGTTTTCCCGGCTGGAGCAGATTCGGTTTCGCGAGAGTGAGCCAGCCGACGAGGGCTGGCGGAAGATCAAGGGGCTGGCAAAACTGGAGCGGGTCAATCTGGCAGTTCTCAGCCGCCTGCATCAGTGGCGTGATGAGCGCGCGCGCGAACTGGACCGCCCACCATTCAAAGTAATCGGTAATGAAGCCATGATGGAAATTGCCCGCACGCTTCCTGCCACGCGAGAGGAACTGGCCCGAATCAAGGGGGTGTCCGGTTACCACATGGCGCGAAACGGAGCAGAAATTCTGACCAGAGTTCGAGAGGCAGCCGCTTCTCCCCAGTCAAGCTGGCCCGAGAAGTCTCAGCCGAAGGAATGGATCCGCGACCGGGCCCTGGAAAAGAGAACCGAGAAGCTGAAGAAAGTGCGAGACCGCATTGCCGCCGAGTTGAAAATCGACGCGTCAATTCTTGCCCCACGTCACGTTCTTACGGCCATCGCTTCCATGCAGCCTGCGGATTCCGATGAGCTGTCATCTATCCCCGCATTGCGCCAGTGGCAGAGAGAGGTTGCCGGCTCCTCGTTCGTTGATGCCCTGAAGGAAACGTGAGTCTCCTTGTAGTTTCTCTTCCAGCTCGCGCGGCGTCGTTGGGTTCTGATAGCCGTGCCCCGGTGGCGTTTCGTTTCTGCGAGCGTATACAATCGAACGGCTGTCGCGGAACCGGTTTCTGCGTGGCGCATCACATCCATCCGCAGCCTGGAGCAAGCGATGAATGTCAATCGTGACAACAGAATTATAGTCATCGGATCGGGGCCGGCCGGATGTACGGCTGCCCTTTACCTTTCCCGTGCGAACCTGGCCCCGCTCGTACTGGAAGGAGTACAGCCGGGCGGCCAGCTCACCATCACCACGGAAGTCGAAAATTACCCTGGTTTCCCTGAAGGAATTCTTGGACCTGAGCTGATGGACAAGATGCGACAACAGGCCGAGCGCTTCGGCGCTGTGTTCCAGATCCAGTCCGTGGACAGTGTGGATTTGTCCCAGCACCCCTTCACCATTGTTACCGACGGACAGACCTTTGAGTGCGAGGCTCTGATCATCGCCTCCGGGGCATCCGCCATGCAGCTCGGCCTCGAATCGGAGAAAGAACTCCAGGGTTTCGGCGTTTCCTACTGCGCCACCTGTGATGGTTTCTTTTTCAAGAACAGGGAGATCGTCGTCGTGGGCGGTGGAGATTCGGCAATGGAGGAGGCGACGTTCCTTACGAAATTCGCCTCGAAGGTCACGGTCATTCATCGCCGGAGCGAACTGCGGGCGTCGCGCATCATGCAGGAGCGCGCTCTGGCAAATCCAAAGATCGACTTTATTTACGACTCCATGGTCGACGAGGTCGTTGGAACGAAGGACGACGGCGTTTCGGCGATCCGCATCCGCAACATCAAAAGCGGCGTGGCGACGGAGCTGAAAACGCAGGGCGTCTTCGTGGCCATCGGACACACGCCTAATACCTCTGCTTATCGCGGACAGCTGGAACTGGACGAACGCGGTTATCTGATCGTCAAACCAGGATCCACGGCCACCAACATTCAGGGAGTGTTTGCCTGTGGAGACGTGGTCGACCACAAGTACCGTCAGGCTGTCACGGCAGCCGGCACCGGCTGCATGGCTGCCCTCGATTGCGAACGCTGGCTTACGCACGAGCGCATCACCGAACGGTGGGATCTGCCAGCGGGTGAAGAGGCGCGCGTTTGACGGCGGACTCCCGGCGTCTGCTCATTCTGGGTGGGGCGGGAATGGTTGGTCTTCAGGTGGCCCGTGAGGCCGCCCGTGAGCTTCCGCTTTCCGAGATCATCGTTTCCTCGCTGACCGCGGCAGAAGTCGACGGTGCCATCGAGGTGCTCTCGGAGGAGAGTGCGGCAAAGGGATGGAACATCCGCTTTGTTCCGGCTCCCGGCGACATCTTCCTTCCCGCATCACTTCAGGGGCGGTCACGCCACGAGCTCGTTCGTGATCGTGAACTGTTCGACGACCTCTTCAACGACATCTTCGACCCGGATCCCGAAGCATTTCACCAGTCGATGCTCTTCCGCATCATCGACGAGCATAAGCCCGATCTGATTGTGGACTGTATCAACACCGCTACCGCTATCAGCTATCAGGACGTATTCACCGTGTCGCGGCGGATCAAGGTATTTCTCGACCGGATCGAGGACGAGCAGACTGTCCGGCCGGAGGATCTCCCTTCGCTCGTCCATTCGATTCGTGCCCTCCTCGCCGGCCAGGGTGTGCCGCAGATCGTCCGGCACATTCTTCTTCTTCACCGGGCCCTGGAGGAAACCGACGTCCGCGTTTACGTGAAAGTGGGAACCACTGGCACCGGCGGGATGGGAATCAATATTCCTTACACTCACAGCGAGTCGCGGCCCTCGGCCACGCTGCTCTCGAAGTCGGCGATCGGCTTCGCACATACGGGTCTGCTGTTTCTTCTGGCCCGCACTCCCGCTGCGCCCGCAGGACACTCGGACGAGAAGACGACGGGAGACCACGGGGCCATCGTCAAGGAAGTGAAGCCAGGTGCCATGATCGGCTTCAAGCGCCTGGGACTTACTCACGTGCGCGTTGCTGGAACTTCGGATCGGCGGCAACCCGGTTATCTGGTGCAGCCTCGTTCGGAAAACCTCGGGGAAATGCTGAACCCTCGTGAGGATCCGGCATCGTACGGCCGGTTCGACAATCGCGATGTGCCGCTGATGATGGTCGGGGCGGATACGGGTGAGAACGGATTCTTCTCAATCGGAGAATTTCAGGCCATCACCTATCCCAGACAGATGGAATACGTCACCCCGGAGGAAGTGGCCCGGATCGTCGTTCTGGAAATCCTCGGAGCGTCGACGGGACGAGATGTGCTCTCAGCAATTGACGGAGCGATCACCGAGCCGAGCTACCGCGCCGGCGTTCTTCGGCATCACGCCACGGAGGAGATGGAGAAGCTGGAGAGTCTGCTCCGGGCGAAGGATGAGGACATACTCCCCTCCGTGGCCGTTGGCCACCTCGGGCCCCCACGCCTGTCGAAGCTTCTCATTGAATCGTATCTTCTGCGTGAAGCCGCGGGCACTTCCTCGTTCGAAGAGCTTCTGGCGATCGATGCCGAGTCCATGCGGCTGAACGTCGAGGAACATCTGGCCCGGAATCGAAGCCTGGGCAGCCTCGTCGCCACGATCGGTATCCCCATCGTCCGGCAGCGTGGCGGCGCGATCGAGCTGACGAGAGGACCACGATTGAATACGCCGCAACCATCACCCGATGGAAGTCCCATCGCCCTCACGGCAGCGAATCTCGAAGAATTCATATCCTCGGGATGGGTTGACCTGCGCCTGGCGAACTTCGAGGTCTGGCGCGATCGAATCCGCAGCGTGGCAGGCTCACGGCCCCAACTGGCGCGCCAGGGTTCGGCGGCATTCGGAGCGGGCAATTACATGGCCGAGGCCTTCATTCCCGGTGACGTCGTGGGCTGGCTGCTCACCAACGAGATCGACGCTATGGGTATGGTGGGGCGGCGCCTGTTCTGACCGAAAGCGAATGCACAACAAAAAAGCCTCCGTGGCCGGAGGCTTTTTTCATTCCGCGCAGCGGAACTCAGAATGCGTTCAATATATAGGCCAGCGGGTTGACGGGATTGCCGTTCATGCGCACTTCGTAGTGAAGGTGCGGACCTGTACTGCGGCCGGTCGTACCCACGAAACCGATGATGTCGCCGCGATGGACACGCTGACCAGGTTTGACGTTGTAGCCGGAGAGATGTCCGTATCGGGTCGAGTAGCCATAGCCGTGCGAGACGTAGATGACGTTTCCGTAGCCGTTGGCCCACTCGGATTTGACGACCACCCCATCAGCAGGCGCGCGCACTGGCTGGCCAATCGCCGAGGAGATATCCACTGCGTTGTGCTGACCGGGCTCGCCCGTGAACGGATCGCTGCGCCCGCCAAATCCGTCGGTGAGAATTCCGCGTACGGGAGCGATGGACGGAGTCGAGGAAAGCATCTGAGCCTGCTGTACGAATTTCTCTTCCAGGATCGAGAGATCGCTGGCCAGGCGATGCGAACGGAAGCTCATCTTGTCCACTTCGTCGCGGTAAGGGTTGGCGGGATCGTCCTGGCGGATTCCGCCGACGCCGCCCCGGGTGCCGCTGTCGAGATTGTTGATTCCAGCCACGATGGCCAGCTTTCGCGTGCGGTCCTCGACCTGGTTGAGCTGGCCGCGCAGCGCTTCGACGGACTTGCTGAACTTTTCGTTGGTTGTCTGGAGGGCCCGGTTCTCCTTTTTCAGCTTCGAGAGCTCGTGGGACTGGGAGAGCGAGGTGAAGTACTGAACCGAGAAAAAGGTGGACAGAAAGAAGGAGGAAGCCAGGAGGGAGACTGCCGAATAGAGGACACGGTGCGAGACGTTCAGCTTGCGGAATTTTGCCCTCGCGTGGGGGACAAAGATAATCGTTGAATGTCTACGTTCCATTCGGACTCCCTACACCTTCTGGTCTAGCCTGATCTTGGTAGATGACTGGCGTATTCTATGGAACGAGGGGGGGCTGTCAACCTTTTAGTGCCTCCTTTTTGCGTGAAATTGGAACATCGGAAGGTAAGTTTTGGGGAAACAGTCGTTTACGCTAACTACAACAATATGCGCTATTTGTGGGCTGCGAATATGCCAATCCAGCATAAAAGGCGGGGCAGGCGGTCGATTCCTGAAAGTCAATACAAATAACTAATCATTTGTGACACCCATCACTCGGCGACCGATTGAATGCGAATCCTTCTGTGCTATTCTCCTCGCGATTTCGGCAGCTCAGTTCCGGCTCCGCCCATCCCGGGCGGTTTTTTTTGGTCTGCCACCACAGGATGGCCATGGAAGTCAAAAAACGAGTCCTCGACGGCACCCGCATGCGCCGGGTTATTCAACGCCTGGCCATCGAGATCGTGGAGCGAAACCGTGGCACCGAAGACCTGCTCATCATCGGCATTCGAAGCAGAGGCGTTCCTATCGCCGAACGGATCCAGAAGCACATCGAACAGACCGAGCACGCCGTCGTGCCGCTGGGAGTCCTCGACATCACGCTCTATCGGGACGACCTGACGACGATTGCGCCCCAGCCGGTGATCAAGCCCACGAAGTTTCCCGTGCCGATCGATGACAAAGTGGTCGTTCTCATCGACGACGTTCTTTATACCGGCCGCACGGTGCGGGCCGCCCTCGATGCGCTCATCGACTTCGGACGGCCCAGGGCCGTTCAGTTGGCGGTGCTCATTGACCGCGGCCATCGTGAACTTCCCGTTCATGCGGACTTTGTGGGCAAAGTGATTCCCACCGACCGCCGGGAAGTCATCAAAGTGAAACTCCTCGAGACCGACGGGGAGGATGAAGTACTGATCATGGAGCAAACCGATCCGGCATAGTCGTCCAGGAATCTCGCACGAGCCCATGCGCACACCGGCTTCATCACTTCGTTCAAAGGACCTTCTTGGAATCGAAGAGCTGACGCCTCAGGAAATCGAGCTCGTGCTCGATACGGCGGAAGGGTTCAAGGAAGTCAGCGAACGCTCGATCAAGAAAGTTCCCGCCCTTCGCGGTCAACTGGTGATCAACCTCTTCATGGAGGCCTCCACGCGAACGCGGGTCTCCTTCGAGATTGCCGAGAAGCGCCTCTCCGCCGACACCCTGAACTTCGCCGCCTCTGGATCGGCGGTGGAAAAAGGGGAGACGCTCATCGACACCGCCGAGAATCTCATGTCCATGCGGCCGGACATGATCGTCATCCGACACAAGCATCCCGGCGCACCGAAGATGCTGGCCGAACGTCTGCCGGCCTCGATCATCAATGCCGGTGACGGTGCTCATGAGCATCCCACGCAGGCGCTGCTGGACGCATTCACCATCCGCGAGCGCCTGGGTCGTCTTGCCGGAGTGAAGGTCTCAATCATCGGCGATATCGCCCACTCACGGGTCGTTCGCTCGAACATTCATCTGCTGACGAAGATGGGAGCGGAGGTCACTTTGGCCGCTCCTCCCACCCTGATGCCCGCAGAGATCGAAAAGTTGGGCGTGCGTGTCGTCTACTCGATGGACGAGGCCCTGGAAGGTGCTGAGGTGGTGATGATGCTCCGCGTCCAACTGGAGCGGCAGGGCAAGTTGAGTTTTCCCTCTCTTCGCGAATACTTCAATACGTTCGGGCTGACGCCCGAACGTCTCGCTCGTGCCGCAGAGGGAGCGCTGGTCATGCATCCCGGACCGATGAACCGCGGCGTCGAGATCGCATCGGACATCGCCGATGGCCCGCAGTCCGTGATTCTGGAACAGGTCACCAACGGGGTGGCGGTTCGCATGGCTGTGCTTTACCTTCTCGCCGGCGGACACCTTACTGAGAGTTGACCGCGAATGACTGCACCCAGATACGACAGCGGCCGCACGCGATGAACGTTCTCATCAGGAACGGAAGAGTGATCGATCCTGCTCAGGGTCTGGACGAGGATCTGGACCTTCTGATTGTGGACGGAAACATCGCCCGGCTGGATTCGGCGATTGACCTCCCACCATCCACAGAGACTTTCGATGCCGGCGGTATGATCGTCAGCCCGGGATTCATCGACCTTCACACGCATCTCCGCGAGCCGGGGCAGGAGCACAAGGAAACGATCCGCTCCGGGACGGCCGCCGCGGTCAGGGGAGGCTTCTCGGCGGTATGTGCCATGGCCAATACCATTCCGCCGAATGACGAGCGCGCAGTCACGGAGATGGTCATCGCTGAGGCGCAACGCAATGGTGCCTGTCGGGTCTATCCCATCGGTGCCGTCAGCCGGGGACTGCAGGGCGAGGCTCTGGCAGAGCTGGCCGAACTCCGCGCTGCAGGCTGCGTCGCCGTCAGCGACGACGGCAAACCGGTATTCAACGCACAGCTGATGCGACGGGCGCTGGAGTACACGAGAATGCTCGGGATCCCTGTCGTGGCCCATGAGGAGGATCTGCACCTGACGGAAGGTGGAGTGATGCACGAGGGCTTCTATTCGACGCTGCTCGGACTGAACGGAATCCCGGCTTCTTCAGAAGAGACCATGGTCGCCCGCGATGTCATTCTTGCCGGGGCCACTGGCGGGCATCTGCATGTGGCCCATGTGTCCACATTGGGAGCGCTGGAAGCCGTTCGGGCGGCGCGCCGAAACGGAGTGAGAGTGACCTGCGAGGTCACGCCGCACCATCTCGCTCTCACTGACGAGACGGTGCAGAGTTTCTCGACGAATCTGAAAATGAATCCTCCGCTACGTTCTGAAATTCATCGTCAGGCGCTGCTGGAAGCAGTGGCAGACGGCACCATCGACGCCATTGCCACCGACCACGCGCCCCATCATTTCGATGAAAAAAACGTCGAGTTCGATCTGGCCCCGTTCGGAGTGACGGGACTGGAGACGGCATTCGGTGTGGCTTACCAGACGCTCGTTGCCTCAGGGCTGATCGGCCTCTCGCGACTCATCGATCTTCTTTCCTCGGGACCAGCTCGTGTCTTCTCACTTCCTGGCGGAACACTGAGAGAGGGCACCCCCGGCGACGTGACCGTGTTCGATGCCGAGGGCTCCTGGGAAGTGCAGCGCTTCGTTTCCCGGGCAGCGAATTCCGCATTCATTGGTCGAACGCTTCCTGGCCGGATCGTGGCAACGTTTGTCGGTGGACAACCCAGATACATCGACGAAGCGATGACCGGCCGTTCTCCCAAGAAAAAACCGTCGCCGAAGCGGGGAGGGGGCGGCAGGCCATGACCGGCGAGAAGCCCAGGGCCAAGCGGGTCGTGATCGTTGATGATTCCCCGGCGTTCTGCGATCGCTGGGCGGACATCCTCGACGAACGCTACGGCGACGCGGCCATGGTCGAGACCTACAGACATCCTTACGAAGCGCTGGCGCGGATCGACGAAACGATCGACCTGCTGCTCGTGGACCTGGAGATGCCGGGCATGGACGGAAAGAAGTTCGTTCAATACGCCCGTGAAAAGGGGGTCTTACCCCGTCAGATCATCGTCACCTCTTCGCATCCCGCGGAAGAACTTCACCAGGTTTTCCTTCCCGGTGAAACAATCGCCGTGATCAACAAAACCGAGGCCAGGCAGCAGGAGGCGTTTCTGATGATTCTGGACTCGATCATGCGGCTTTGAGAGTTCAAATCTCCCGCGAAACGTCGTACACTTGTCCGTGGTTATTCGGCGCGGGTTCCGGTTTCGGAGTTGTGGCGTCAGGGGCGCCAGGTACAAGGTGAGGAACAACGATTGACCGCTCCAGGAAAGGTGCATTCGACCCCGGAATCGTCGGCCATCAGTCTCTACGACCTGCTCGTATTCATGGGCTCCATGCAGGCCTCGGATCTCCATCTGAAGCCGATGCGGCCGCCGCTCATCCGGCTGAACGGAAAGCTCGTTCCGGTCAAAGCTGAGCCCCTCAAACCGCAGGAACTGGAGCGCATGCTCCTGCCGTTGCTCACTCCGGCGCAGCGACAGCGTTTCGAGCAGAACCAGTCGGTGGACATCGGCTACGGCGTGCCCAGCGTGGCCCGATTCCGGGTGAACATGTTCCTGCAGCGTGGAACAGTGGGTGCCGTGTTCCGCCGCATTCCGATCAACATCCTGGCGGTCGATGAGCTGGAACTGCCGAACGCCATCCACGAGCTGACGTCGATCCCTGACGGACTGGTCATCGTCACCGGTCCCACAGGCTCAGGTAAATCGACCACGCTGGCGGCAATGATTCTGGAGATCGCCAGCCGCGAGCCCCTGCACATCGTCACCATCGAGGATCCGATCGAGTTTCTCTTTGCCGACCGCATCTCGGCAATTTCGCAGCGGGAGGTCGGCACCGATACCCCCAGCTTCAAAGAGGCACTGAAGAACTCCATGCGCCAGGATCCCGACGTGATCATGGTCGGCGAGATGCGGGACGCCGAGACCATCGAGACTGTCCTCACCGCGGCGGAAACGGGACATCTGGTCTTCTCCACTCTTCACACGAACAATGCCGCGCAGACTCTGGACCGGATCGTCGACGTCTTTCCTCCGGAGCATCATCACCAGATCCGAGCCCAGCTCGCCCTCGTTCTTCGCGGAGTCGTTTCGCTGAAGCTCATCAAGAAGATCGACGGAAAGATGACCGCGGCCGTGGAGATCCTGAAGAACAATCCTCGAATCGCTAAGCTGATCGAGGAGGGAAACAGCAAAGACATCCAGGAAGAGATGGAGAACTCGGTCAACTACTACCACATGCAGTCGATGAACCAGTCGCTGATCACTCTGCTCGTCCATCAGAAGATCACCTACGAGGACGCCATGGAACTTTCCAGCGACCCGGAAGATCTCTCGCTGAAGCTGCGGAAAATGTTTCCGGTCATCGAGGAGCGCGTCCGGCAGGGAGGACAGGAAATGCCCAGCTATTCAGATTTCTCTCAGATCACCGAGCTCATGGACATCAAGAAGATGTATGAGGAGCAGGAAGAAAAGTTCCGCATGCGTCTGGCCGAAAAGGACGAGGAGCTGGAAAATCTCCGCCACGATCTGGACTTTCGCAATCAGCTCATCGAGGAGAGAATGGGATCTTTTGCTGACAAGGATGACGAGATCTCCCGGCTGCAGGGGGAAAACGAACGGCTGCGCACCGACGCCCAGGCCAAGATCAATCAACTTCAGGAACGCATCAAGGAATTGAACCAGAAGCTCCTGACCACACCTCCGGCAAAGCGTTAGTCCCGGCTGCTCCCCAGGGCTTTCTGGTATCGTCTCCCTCCTGCCAGCGAAGCGCATGCCCACCAGACCGACACGAGATTTGAAGACCTTTCCCAATCCCAATCCCGGGCGGGACTACGAGATCTCCTTCGAGACTGCGGAATTCACCTGTCTTTGTCCTATGACCGCGCAACCGGACTTTGCCACGATTCGCATCCACTACATACCTGACCAGCGCTGCGTGGAACTGAAATCCCTCAAGCTCTATCTCTGGTCGTTTCGCGACGAGGGCACGTTCCACGAGGCCGTGACCAATCGGATTCTCGACGATCTCGTTGAGGCCCTCGAGCCCCGTCTCATGTCCGTTGAAGGAGACTTCCTCATTCGAGGCGGCATTCATACCGTGGTGAAAGTGGAGCATCGCAAGTAGGTCTGCACACGCCGATCTGTCGCGCCACGCGGAGCCCGCACTAACACCACTTTGTGGGAATTCGCCCGCAGCGGCTTACTCCAGCCGTTCGCCGGTCAGAGCAGCGTAGGCCTCGAGATACTTTTCACGGGTTCTGGAGACGATTTCTGCAGGGAGCACTGGAGGGGAAGACCGCTTGTCCCACCCCGTGCTCTCCAGCCAATCGCGTACGAACTGCTTGTCGAACGAGGGGGGACTCGAGCCGGGGTGGTGGCTCTCCGCCGGCCAGAAACGCGACGAGTCGGGCGTGAGGGCCTCGTCGATCCAGAGCACTTTTCCGTCCAGCAAACCGAATTCGAATTTCGTATCGGCGATGATTACCCCTCGTTTTGCAGCCAGTTCGGCGGCGGCGCTGTAGATGCTCAGAGTCAGCCGCCGAAGCGTGTTCGCCACTTCCCCTCCGAGATGCTCGGCCACCGTCTCGAAGGACACGTTGACGTCGTGTCCAGTGTCTTCCTTCGTTGCCGGCGTGAAAATGGGACGGCTCAATCTGCTCCCGAGTTGCAGGCCTGCCTCCAGAGGGATCCCGCAGACACGCCCGTCGTCCTGGTACTCCTTCCAGCCCGATCCGGCCAGATAGCCGCGAGCCACACACTCGAAGGGAATGACTTGGCACTTTCTGACGACCACCGTCCGTCCGCGAAGTTCTTCGAATTCGGTGATGTAGTCCGGGAAGCGGTCGAAGTCGGTGCCGATAATGTGGCTGGCGACGTCGTCTTCAAAGTATTCGAACCAGAAATTCGAGAGTTGCGTGAGGATGATTCCCTTTCCAGGAATGCCCGGGGAGAGGACGTGATCGAAGGCCGAAATGCGGTCCGTAGCGACGAAGAGGTAGGCGTCGCCGAGATCGTAAACGTCGCGGACTTTCCCCCGTCTGGCCAGAGGGAACGGCAGGCGGGTCTCGACCAGGGCCATGTCAGTCATTCTGAACGGAGAGTGGGCTTCTGCTCAGGAAGCGACTTCCGAGTCGAGCGATCGCTCACCGAGAAGGAAGGCCGTGAACTCGGTCTGCCGCCGAAGCGAATCCAGTTGCAGGGTGGGAAGGTTTTCCGACTGGCGCATTTTGCGGTAGATCTGTTGCAGCAGCTTCTTGTGCTCTTCAAGCTTCTGGCGGGTCATTTGTCCCTTGAATCCCAGCAGGCCCTCGAGGTCGGCTCGCGGTACACGGATGGCGTTGCGGATCTCGTCCGAGGTGGGATTCCATTCTCCGATGATGATGCCGTTCGATGTGGCCTTCTCGCCGTCGTTCGAGCAGAGCACCAGCTCGAGGACTCTGGGTCGTTGCGGTGCCTCTGGGCCGGCGTCCGGAGGCTCGGGCAGCACGATGGAGGGCAGCTCCTGTTCGCGATGAAATTCCTGTCGCAGGAGAGCGACCATCGAACCATGCTCCTCGATCAATTCCGTATCGTATTCATCCTTGGCGAAGGGTACCACCTCACCCAGTTCGAGTTGCTCGAGGCCCTTCAGGGTGACCGTACCGATGAGACGTACGCCGATGAATGCCACACGATCGATTTCGGGATTGAAAGCGATGTAGGTTCCCCACGGTGCGAAGAGTCGATAGAGCGGCAGGGATTCATCGAGAATCTCGCTGGAAAGCTCCTCCAGCAGAGACAGGGAAGCGACGATCCCTTCGTTCCGCAGATTTCCGTTGGCGTCGACGGTTGCATGGAACTCCCGCTGATATTGTTTTCCCTCAGGTCTGTCCTTCAGTCCGGCCAGCGGGGAGAAGAACTGCTGAACCGTGCGCGGATCGTATCCATGGGAGGTCAGGAAGCTTTCGATTTCCTCGATCTCCTTGTTGGACTTGCCGGTCGTCAACCGCGACAGTTCCACCACGCCCGGCCCGTAGAACTCCATCTTGTTGTCTGAGGAGTTGGGGTTCACCCTCATAGGCAGGAGCCGGTAGTAGCCGTAGTTCAAAGCGATGCGCAGGCCGCGATTGAAAGCGAACCCCTTCAGCCGCATCTCTCTGTAGTGCCGCTGAATCTCAGAGGCAGCTCTCAAGAGGGGAATGACGCGCCGGCTGGTGTAGAAGCCACCGTCCCCGAGATATTTTTCCAGTGTGAGCTTGTGCCGCGCCGCGATTCCGTCCAGACGGCGCTGAAAGATCAGCATCTGCCGGTACGATCCCAGCTCTCCCTTCGTTCCGGCTTTGGCGATGTTGCCGAGCGTCTCGGAGAATGAGGTGATGTCGTACATCAGGCCGAAGCGGTACACCATGGGGTCCACCACCCCGCTGTGACCGTAGTCGATGGGCCGGGTGGTCTTGGCGTACCGGATCTCCTGGCGCCGGTCGGTGGAAACGATTTCGCCCTTCTCCTCCCCGGTCATCCAGTGAATGCCTCGGCGGAGCTGGTGGAGAATGGCGAACTGTGTGACCCGTTGGGAAATCTCCGCGATCAACTCCCGCTCTTCGGGGCGCAATTCGGCTTCGATACTGGGATGGGAGAAGGCGAATTTCTGGAACCGCCGGTCCAGCAGCAATCCCGTGGAGATGTCGTCCGGAAGGTTGCCCGCGAACAATTCGACGCCCCCTCGAAAAACGCGGTCCTGCTGAAGGAGTTGATTGGCGATGGCCCTCACCCGTTCCAGCCGCTCTTTGAACGTGAAGTAATTCTGGTTCAGATAGCCGGTCACAAAGGAACGCAACTCGCGCAGATCCGGGCTGACGAATTCTTCAGTGAGAATGAGGACGTTCTCCTGCAGAAGCCGGAAGAAGTGCAGGGCCCTCTCTTCCTCACCTTCCAGGACGTTGCTGATTCTTGCGGCGACACGCGACATCAGTTCCCGGGTATCGACGACCCAGCGTGAGAAAATTCGATAGCGCAACTGATCCCCGCGAGAACGGGCAATCTGGGTGTCCATCGTGGCGATGGACTTTTTCACCGCCGCGAAATGCCGGGCCAGCTGCAGGGAGTGGGTAAGCCAGAAAATAGCGTGATAGTCCGCCAGCAGGTTCGAGAGCATGGCGTTTTCGGTGACCTGGGCCAGATGTGAAAGGTATGCGGCCAGGGCCTGGTCAGCCTGTTTTTTGCTCGAATCCCGCGTGACCTGCCAGGCCGTTTCCAGCTTGATCCACTGGCCAAGTCTCTCGTCGAGCTCATGCAGGACCGAAGCGTCCCGGACCGGAAATCCGGTGACGGGAGCGAGGGTCTCGTCGGCGAAGAAAATCTTGTACGGTCGTGGAAAAACACGATCGTATTGGGGAAAAAACGTATGCAGTGTGGAGGGCAGGTCGACGGTGCATAGAAGCGCTGCCGCCTCTGGACGCTGCTGCAGGTACGAGGACAGGGAATCGGCCATTTTCGGATGACTTGAGTATAGGCTTCTGCCCGTGGAAATCGAAGAGGCGGTCCGCTGCGCAGCGCTGGGCGGGGAGAACAGCCTCACATGGTAAGATCGCCGCCATGATCGGAACGTCCGCGGCCGAGTGCAGTCGCTGTCACGGATCCGGCTGGATTCCGATCGAAGGAACCCTGAAGGTCCGTGCCTGCGAGTGCTATGGCGAGCTTCGCAAACGGCAACGCAACCTGTCCGCGGCCATCCCCAAACGGTATCGCCATTGCTCACTGAGCACGTTTTACGACCGGGGCACGATCTCGCTCCGTAACGGCAGAAACCGGGCCGAGGATTTCAGCAACTGCTGGCCCACGGTCGACCGCGGGCTGCTCCTGATGGGTCCCTGTGGTTCCGGGAAGACGCACCTGGCTGTGGCTATCTTTCACGAGATCATCGAGTGCGGCAAACCGGGCCGCCTGCTCTTCAGCAACTTCCAGGATCTCATTCAGGAAATTCAGGCCACGTTCGGTTCCGACGCCAATATCAACAAGTCCGAGATCCTGCAGCCTCTGCTGGATGCTGACCTGCTCATCCTCGACGAGCTCGGATCGCAGAAACCCACCAGCTTCGTGCAGGACACGCTCTATTACGTGATCAACTCCCGTTACAACGACGAGAAGCCAACGATCTTCACAACCAACTACCTGGATGATCCTCGCGAGCGGGAAGAGCGGCTCGAAGACCGTATTGGAAACAGGTTGCGCAGCCGGCTGCACGAGATGAGTGAGCGGGTCGTAATCGAGTCCGACGACTACCGGAAAAGCGCTGGCCGCAGGGTTTAGGACGGGCAATCATCGAAATCATCCGTGGTGCCTGGACCAACGCCGTCGCCAACTGGCCGCTTGTTCTGATCAGACTTGCGGAAGGAGTGCTGGTGGCCGCCGTCATCATCGGCGGATGTCTGGCCATCATCGTCCCCGTCGGAGTGGGGGCCATGACCAACCTCGATTTCCGCAATGCAGACCCTGAGCATCTGCTAGACCTGGTCCTGCAACACACGGTTCTTCTGGCGTGGATCGTAGTGATCATCACCATCATCAGCATCGTTGCCGTGGCCATTCACTCCTTCATTGAAGCGGCCACGGTGGCCACCTATGTCGAAGGTTGTCGCGCCGCGGGCGGGCGGACCGATCGCACGGCGTATGCGCGATTCACGGCTGAGGCCTGGTGGAACTTCGGCAGGCGATTCTGGTGGAGGGTGTTTCTGATCTATAACGTCGTATGGGCCATCTTCGGGTTGGTCATTCTATTTCCGGTGATGGTGCTCTTCATTCTGATGATGTCGATTGGGGATCCGTCGGCAGCCCTGGCGACAGGCTGTCTCGGCGCCGTGGTGATTCTTCTCCTGCTTGTCGTGGGCGGAATCCTGGTGTCGATCTGGAGCCGGTTCGCGATCGCTGAATGCGTCCTCGGAGACTCTGTCCTTCGTGAGAATCTCAGGCGAGGTTGGGGGGTGATCCTGGCCCGCTTCGGCGAGGTTGCCTTCGTGGTGGCGATCGCCTTCGCTGCCGCTCTCGGGGCAGTTGCCGTGTTCGGTGCGCTTTACGTAATCGTGGGCATTGCCAATCATGTTCCCCTCCTGGCGATCGTCACCATTCCCATTCAGATCGTGCTCTCCGTGGTCCAGAATGTCTTTTCGGTCCTTCTCTCGAGCTGGTTCAGTGCCGCCGTGGTGGGGATCGTTTGTCAGGCCGAGGGAGTGGTTGCGCATCGTGGATGACTGGTCGGCATTCCTTTCCTCTGACGCGAGAAACTTCCGCCCGTCGGCAATCCGCAGTTTCGCGAAGTTGATCAACGATCCAGGCATCATCTCCTTCGCCGGTGGTCTTCCCAGCCCGGAGACCTTTCCCGCCTCGGAACTCCTTGCCTGCGCTGAAACCGTGCTCACGCACCGGAAGGAAGTGGCCCTGCAATACGGGCCAACGCCTGGACTGCCAAGGCTGCGTGAAACGATCGCCGCGATCTGCCGTACGAGGAAGATCGAGGCCACCAGCGATGACGTGCTCGTTACCACCGGATCACAGCAGGCGCTCCATCTCGTGGCCGAGGCCATTCTCGATCCGGGCGACGTAGTTCTGGTCGAACTTCCTACCTACATCGGGGCTTCATCGGCTTTCTTCGCCCGGCGTGCCGAACAGGTGGGGGTAGCGCAGGATGACGGCGGCATCGTCGTCGATGACCTGCGCAGGGTCCTGAAGGAACTGCGAGCGCAAGGTCGGCGGATCAAGTGCCTGTACACGATTCCCAATTTTCAGAATCCATCGGGTAGGTTGATGCAGCAGCAGCGCCGGCAGGAGCTGCTGGAAATCGCTCATGACGCAGAATTCCTGATTCTCGAAGACGATCCCTACGGAGCCCTTGTATACAACGACGCTGCCGACACCACTCCGATCAGGGCGATGGAGTCGTCGAATCGGGTGATCTACCTCGGATCGTTCTCCAAGGTGCTGGCGCCCGGACTTCGTTGCGGGTGGATCCTTGCTCCGGCTTCGTTACTGCGCTCGTTCGAGTTGGCCAAGGAAGCCGCGGATCTCTGTTCGGGAATGCTCGATCAGTCTCTGGTTGACGAGTTTTGTGTCCGCGGTCTTTATGAACCACAGGTGCTCTCGGTGAGGAACTTCTACCGGGAGCGACGTGATGTACTCCTCGAGGCGCTGGAGCGCCATTTCGGGGGGCTGGCACACTGGACCGCCGCCGAGGGAGGCCTGTTCACGTTCCTCACGCTGCATGCTGAGGTCGACACGGGCCAGTGGGTGACTCGTGCCATAGAGCGAGGCGTGGCGTACGTTCCCGGGGGTCCTTTCTTCGTCGATGGCACCGGTCTGAACACGATGCGCTTGACTTTTGCAAAGGAGACTGACGCCAGGATGCGTGAGGGCATTGCCCGGCTGGCGGACCTATTCAATCAGCAGGAGCCTTGATGAAATCATTTCGTACCGTCTGTTTCAGCGCCACTCTCTGCTTCGTCGTTGCCGCGTGCAGTACGACGACCCCGTCGCCGTCCAACCCGATGCCGGAGGAGGGCCATTCAACCTCCCGGTCGCTGCAATGGAACGCACAGTCGACCCGCACGATCCCTGAGCCAACCATTCGCGTCGGGCTCTCCAGCGATCAGGACCGCGCCAGTTTTCCGCGGATCGAAGGAGGGTACCTGATTCGGTCCGACGCTGGATCGGCCTCAATGATGCGCGGTTTCTCGGTTGAAGCGCCTCTGGCCGGTGCTACAACACAGTACGCGGTTCAGGTAGTGACGATCACCGACAAGGAAAGTACCGCTGCCTCCGCTGAACGACTGCGCGCCCAGATCAGCGATCGCGTGGACATCGTCCCCGGAGCTGCCAACTATCGGATCATCGCCGGATCATTTCCCACGGAAGAAGCGGCCCGGCCGCTGCGGCAACAACTGGCCGACCTCGGATATCCGAGCGACATGTTCATCATCAAGCGTCCATCCGAGCAGCCCTTCAAGAAGGCGATGATGCTCGTTGACGACGAGGGCAACCATCAGACGATCGAGGGCCAGTCGCTTCTGGTTCTTCCCGCCTCAAAGGATACCGTGACCATTGGAGAGAAGGCCTATCGCGGCGGTGCCCGTCTTACGGCGAACAGCCGCGGTCTAATCAACGTCATCAACGAACTGAACCTCGAGGACTATGTGCGGGGAGTGATTCCCAATGAAATGGGATCGAAGGTGTATGACGAGCTGGAGGCCTTGAAGGCGCAGGCCCTGGCTGCGCGCACCTACGCGGTGAACCGCATGGGCGACTTCCGCAGCGAAGGCTACGACATCTGCAGCACACCTGCCTGTCAGGTCTACGGGGGATTTTCCACCGAAGAGGAAATGTCCAACGAGGCCGTGAAACAGACCCAGGGTCTGGTGATCACGTACGGCGGCAAGCCAATCGACGCCCTCTTCACGTCAACCTGCGGTGGCGAGACCTCTGATGTCGGAGTGATGTTCCCCGGGCGAAACGAGCCGTATCTGAAGGCGGTACGGGACGTCGAGCTCGATCTGCAGAAACTGAATGGCCGTCAGAACTCTGGTCTGCTTTCGCAGACCGAAATGCACAGCCACATCTTTGCAGCGATGGCCGGCCTCCGGCCCGGAAGCAGCTGGAGCGCTTCGGACGTGGCCGAGGTCGTTCGTGCTGCTTCGGCACTGGCGGGCGTACCCATCGATGGAGTTGCCGCGCCGCGATCCAGCAGGCGAGGCGATGTTCTTTCCTATCTGTCGGACGTCTGGGGGCTGGCCGATAAATCCAATGTACTCGTACTTCCCGAGAGCAGGACCTACTACTTTCCTCAGTCGCCCAACGACGGTGCGGCCTATGCAGCAGCCGCCTTCCTCGTGAAATTCGGAATCGTCCCGTCACAGAACATCGACAAGATCGATCTATCCGTGGCCATGCCCCGCGATGAGCTCGGTGCCCTGATGTATTCGTGGCTCAAGGAGCACGAAGCGATCTCCGAGACCGCGGGCAAGATTCATGGCGTCGAGGGGAGAGCTGTCTCCCTGAAAGTGGCCGGGAAGACGAGCTCGTTCTCGCTGCCCGCAGGAATCCCGATGATGCGCGAGATGCAGGAGCGATATCAGGAGTATGCATCGTTGCCGTTTCTCGTAGGCGACCGGGCCACCATCATTCAGCGACAGGGCGCCCCGGTGGCCCTGATCGTCCAGGCCAACTACGACGGTGCTTCATTCGACCGTACTTCGAGTTTCGCAAACTGGACCAGGAGCTATCGCTCTGACGACCTGGTGAAGAGCATCGCCAGACGTACACCACTGAAGTCACTCAAGGAACTTACGATCCTTTCCACGGACCCATCACATCGAGTGAAGGAGCTTCGTGTCGTTCCGGTCAGCGGGGAACCCTTCGTCCTGAAGGGCCTGCCAATCCGATGGTCTTTGAATGTCCCGGACAATCTCTTTGTATTTACGAAGTCGACAGACCCCGACGGCATGGAGCGCTATACATTTTTCGGGAAGGGCTGGGGACACGGCGTGGGCATGTGTCAGGTCGGCGCCTACGGAATGGCCCTGATCGGCCGCAAGGCCGATGAAATCATCAAGCACTATTATTCCGGAGTGGAGATCGTACCGCTTTCGTCTTTGACGACGGCCACGGCTGCACCCGGAAGCTGAATCGAGACCGCCGGCGCCTGGTCGGATTCAGATCTGCTCGAGGCCGTCGATGACCACAGCCAGTCCGAGCAGGAGTCGGGGGTCGAAGGGGGCCCCCGGTGCAAGCTGCACTCCGTACTGGTTGAGGACTGCACCTCGCCGGTCGACAAATCCGACCTGCTCACCGCGGGCCAGAATCTGGAAATTGGTCCGGAAGGCGCCTGAAAAGATTCCGAAGATTTTTCGGAGAACTGCGCGAGTGAAGGAGTCCTCGACAGCCACGCCTACCCGGGCGCTCCCGGTATTGTCGTAAATGGACCATCTCCGTCTACCCAGACCACTCCAGAAGCTCCGAGAAAAAAATCCGATCAGCTCACCCTCCGCCATCCGCGTGCTGAAACGAAGCCTTGGATACGAGAACCTGCTCTCCTGCCAGATCATCAGGGCCACGCGCAGCATGGAGGCATCGTCGTAGATGTAGACGTGTCGCCTGGGGACGAGCAACAGAACAGTGAGGGCGAAAAGGACAGTGAGGATCGCTGCCAGGAGCGAAGCCGCGTGAAGTTCTTCGATGACCAATACGATGGCGGCGGCGACGCCGGCAATGAGAATCATGGACGCCACCATCGCCGCCACATAGCCGAGGAGATTTACCGGTCGCTTGTAGAAGAAGAGGGCCTGGCCAGTCTCGTCGCGGATCGTGGAGCGCTCGCCGTAAGGGACACTGAGGTCGAGCAGATACCGCGAACGGGTAAAGCGTTCGTCGGGTGGGGGAGTGGACGGCGGTCTTTCGGCCAGGGGAACGAATGCGGAAGCGTTCGCCTGCGGGCCTGAGTCGGGAAAGACGATCCCGAAATCTTCGTCAGGCTTCGGAGGCGGACTGTCGACTCCTCGCGGCCTGGTGCCGAAGGGATCCTCCGGAGATGGCAGAGGAATCTCGTCTGACTCCCGGTCGGAAGCGGTCGACTTCAGCAGGTCCAGAGACATGGTCGGAACCGGCCCGTCCATGTCGATGGTGTGATCGCTGGTGAAAAGACCGATGCTGCCACCCAGCCGGATTTCTGCTTCATTGGCCAGGGGGGCCACACGAACCTTCCGTCCGTTGACGAACGATCCGTTGGCGCTGGTCAGGTCCCGTAGTATGAAGAAACCCTTTTCGTAAACGATCTCGGCATGCTTTCGAGAGACGCGTGCATCCCGGAGAATCACGTCGTTCGATGGATCACGTCCGATGTGCAGGGTGGAATTCCTGTCGAGAAGGTATGTCCTCTCCAGACCGTCGGGCGTCAGAAAAGTCACTCTGGCCATCGAGAGAATTCTACACGGTTGCGGATGTCGTTCGTTGGGTCCCGGGGGCACGCCGGAACACAGAGCAGGAGCAAGACGCCGCGAACGATCTGCGATGACGGAGGACCAGAAGGGTTCGACCAGCAGTTCGGGGAGTTTCTGAGAACTTCGACGACTGGATGTAGTTGTCGTTAGTGCTCCGGGCGGGCGGGATTTCAGGACAATTGAGAATCCGCCGATAGCTGCTGATTCTGATCCAGACCATGGGTGATGGCGCCGGCAAGCTCGGTCAGAGAAACAGGCTTGGACAGCCAACCGACAATGCACTGATGTGAGGACTCCTCCGGACGCGGCGAATGGCCGCTAATGACCACCACAGGAATGAGGTGGTTCCCATTCTGTTCGAGCTTGTCCATCACTTCCCAGCCGTCCATTACGGGCATGACCAGATCAAGGAGGATGATGTCCGGACGTTCGCTGGCCACTCGTTCGAGGGCCTCCATGCCGTTCGAAGCGAGCTTCACTTCAAACCCCTTCTGATTCAGACCCAGAGCGTAGAGTCGTCGAAGGTCGGGGCTGTCCTCGACGATCAGCACCCGTTTTTTGGATTCCATAACGCGGCCTCGATGCATATTTCATGCACGAGGGCGACGCTCCGCGGGAACTTCCACTCGATGATCTCCGTTTCCTCCCTTCGTGGCTGACGACACGGTCCGCTCTCAGGGGTTAAAATCGCCAGCCGGGGAGAAACATGCGCGCTGATTGGAACGAATACTTCATGGGAATTGCCCGCCAGGCTGCCACACGATCAACCTGCATGCGCAAGCATGTCGGAGCGGTCATCGTCCGGGACAAGACGATTCTTTCGACTGGCTACAACGGATCGATCCGTGGGCTATCGCATTGCGACGACGCGGGCTGCATGATGGAGGATAGTCATTGCGTGGCCACCGTCCACGCAGAAGCGAACGCCATCATTCAGGCTGCGAAGAACGGGGTGGCCATCGACGGCGCCGAGATCTACACGACGGCGTCCCCTTGCTGGGGATGTTTCAAGCTGATCGCTAACTCGGGAATCAGGCGCATCTACTTCGGAGAGTTTTATCGCGATGAACGTTCACGGGAGGTTGCCCCGAAAATCGGAGTGGAATTGATCGAGCTCGAAGCAAAGGAAGTCACGCATTCATGATCCACTGAACCTGCCAATTGAGCGCGATCGATGAACAGCTCTCCACAGGCCCTGACCATTCTGTCGATTGATACCTCGCTGCCGATTCTCTCTGTGGCCATCACCCGCGGTGACCAGACGATCGGGTCCGTCGCTCTGGAAGGGAAGTTGTCGCGCAACGAGAAGCTCCTGCCCGCCGTGGACTGGCTTCTGCGCGAGAGCGACACGGACCGATCGGCCATCGATCTCCTGGCCGTAACCCGGGGGCCGGGATCGTTCACCGGCGTGCGCATCGGGTTGGCTACTGTTCAGGGACTGGCCCTTTCTCTGAACCGTCCCGTATGCGCGATGTCCACGCATGCCGCCATCGCTGAAGCGGTGGGTGTTGAGGCAGTGCTTGTTGTTGCTGAGGCCGGGCGGGGCGAGTTTTACGCCACCGCGTACCGCGGCCTCGAGGAGCTGTTCGCACCGAGGCTTCTGTCCGCTTCCCAACTGGAGCGGGCCGCTTCGGACGTTCCGTTGCGAATAGTGGTGGAGGAGTGGATGGCAAGCGGGAACGTCGCCCTTCACGCTGCAAGGCGCGCATGGCGCATCGCCTCGGTGGGTCTGCTCGAAGGCTATGCGGACCTCACCCCCATCTATGTCAGGCTGGCCGAGGCCGAAGTCAGGCTCGAACAGAGTAGAAATGGTTGAGCCGGTCCGCATCGTCGAGCCCTCCCGAGACGACATCGCCGCGATCGCAAGGTTGGAAAAGGCCTCGTTCAAGGCGCCATGGCGTATCGAGTTTTTTGAAAGTGAAATCGGAGCGGAGGGGCGATACAACCGCGTGGCACTGAGCGAGGACGGCGAAATTCTCGGGTACCTTTTCGCCATGTTTTTCCATGACGAGATGCACGTCAACAAGATTGCGGTGTCAGAAGCAACCCGACGGACGGGAATTGCACGGGCCTTGATGGCTCACTGCGTCGAATTCGCCCGAGGCCGCAAGGTGCGGACGATCTCTCTCGAGGTCCGTGAGTCAAACAGTGCCGCACGGAGCTTCTACGGCCAGCTCGATTTTCAGCCCACTTACGTCCGTCGCGGCTACTATCCGGATGGAGAATCAGCCGTGGTGATGACCGCGAAACTGTGAGCGTGGGGATAGTTCGGCCGGCCTCACTCTTCGCGAATGGCCACGATCGGATCCAGTCTGGAAGCGATCCGGGAGGGATACCAGGTAGCGGCTACGGATAGGACGATTGCCACGGCGTTGACCCAGAGGACGTCCTGCAGGTTGATGGCGAAGGGGATATGACTGACCGAGTAAACGTCGCTCGGCAGCGGCACGAGATGATAGCGGTCGGCAGCCCAGGAAACTCCAAGTCCGATGGCATTCCCGACCGTCGTCCCGACCAGGCCGATGAGCAGGCCCACACTGAGGAAGATTCTGAGAATCGATCCCTCTGATGCGCCCAGCGTTCGCAACACGCCGATCTGTGGCCGCTTCTCCACGATGAGCATCGACAGTGATGAAATCAGGTTGAGGGCAGCGACGAGAATGATCAGGGAGATCGTGGCGAACATCACCACCTTCTCCAGGCGAAGCGCCAGAAACAGCGGGTGGTTGATTTCCTTCCAGGTCTTGATGAGCAAGTTCGGAAATTCTGCCTGAAGGTGGCTCTGCAGCAGTTCCACGTCAGACGGGGACACTGCATAGATTTCGATCGACGTCGGCAGGCCGTTCGTATCGAACAGATCCGACGCTTCCGTGAATGGAAGGACCACGTCCTGCTTGTTCTCTTCGGTCGACGCAGGAAGAAGCCCTGCTATCTGATACTGCCGTGCGATCGGCACGGGACCGAATGGCGTCAGTCGCGTCCGGGGAGCGACGATCGTCACCCGCTCTCCCAGTGACAGGCCCAGCCCCGCGGCAAAATCCCGAGTCATGTAAACGTACCTGCCGGGGGGAGTCTGCGGCAGTTTCATTTCGCGGCCGAGCGATCTGTCGAATTGTGGCTGGACGCCTGCTTGAAAGGAGCGAAGCTGGACGGGCCGGCCGCTGCCTTCGGACGGATTGGCCGCCCAGGCGATTCCGCTGATGACCGGCTGCACGGAGCGCAGGGGCGTGGTGGCTGCCGCGCGAATGATGACCTGGTCGTTCTCGATTGTGCTCCGGCCTTCCGGTTCGATGAGCAGATTGGGACTGGAGGCAATGAGCCGTCCCTTGATCTGATCCTGGAGGCCGGAGAGCAAAGACAGGGAGATGAGCAACGTAGCAACGCCGACCCCGAGCCCGAGCATGCTGATACCAGACAGGAATGCCGTGTGCGCACGTTTACGCGCCACGAGAAGGTACCTGAGCGCTATCCTGGTTTCGTACTTCAACGCCGGCGCTCCGTCCCTGGCCCCCGGTGAGTAAGGCCCGAACTCACTCGCGGGGCCTCATCAGCGGAAAAAGGATCACATCCCGGATCGACGGCGAATCGGTGAGGATCATGGCCAGACGGTCGATTCCGATTCCCTCGCCCCCGGTCGGGGGCATCCCGAACTCCAGAGCACGGACATAATCGTCATCGGCCTGATGCGCTTCTTCGTCGCCACCCTGGCGTTGCTCGAGCTGCTCTGCGAAGCGTCTGGCCTGCTCGTCGGGATCGTTCAGCTCCGAGAAGGCGTTCGCTACCTCCATGCCCCCGATGTACAGCTCGAAGCGCTCCACCAGACCGGGGTCGTCTTTTCGTTGTTTCGACAGGGGGGAGACGTCGGTGGGAAAGTCGGTGATGAAGGTGGGGTTGATCAGGTGCCGTTCAACGGTCAGCTCGAACAGTTCCGCGAGCAGCTTACCCTGACTGCTGTTGTCGCCAGACGGCTGCTCCGCGTTTTGACCTTCCAGCGTCGCTTTGGTTTTCTGTTGAACCAGGCCGATCAACCGCAGAAGTGAGGGTCGATCGTCCAGCTGCGAAGGCGAGATCGCAAGTCCGCTGTGCCCTGCAAAATGAGAAATCGCCTCCTTCATCGTGAACCGGGCCCAGGGCTGCGTGAAGTCGATCTCCTGACCGCGGAACGAAATCGTCACAGTGCCGCGGATGGCATAGAGGACTCCGCCGAGCAGCTCTTCGGTCAGCTCCATGAGCTGGCGATAGTCCGCATAGGCCATGTAGAACTCGAGCATCGTGAATTCGGGGTTGTGCTGCGTGGAGATTCCTTCATTGCGGAAGTTCCGGTTGATCTCGTACACACGCTGCATGCCTCCGACGATCAGTCGCTTCAGATAAAGCTCCGGAGCGATCCGCAGGAAGAGGTCCATGTCCAGCGTGTTGTGGTGGGTGATGAATGGCCGGGCTGCGGCCCCCCCGGCGATGGACTGCATCATCGGCGTCTCGACCTCGATGAATCCCCGTGAGTCGAACCAGTCCCGGATCAGGCGAATCATCCGCGCTCGGATGCGGAAGACGTTTTTCACCTCATCGTTGACGATGAGGTCGACGTATCGTTGCCGGTAGCGCTGTTCGACATCGGTCAGGCCATGCCATTTTTCGGGCAGGGGACGGTAGGCTTTGGCCAGAAATCCGAGCGCGGCCGCTTTTACGGACAGCTCACCTTTTTTTGTGCGGAAGACTGCACCGCCAACCGAGACCCAGTCGCCGATGTCCAGGTTCTGGTACAGAGTCCATTCCGCTTCGGTCAGTGCGTCCCGCCGGCAATAGACCTGGATGCGCGCGCTTCCTTCCGCCAGATCCAGGAATGCTGTCTTGCCGTGGTCGCGTACGGTCATGACGCGGCCCGCGATTCGCACCTGGCGCGAATCTGATTCCAGCTCTTCGGAACTGCGGCCGCTATCCCGTTCCACGATCTCGCTGACGGTCGTATCCGTTTCGGCGCGGCTGGGGTAGGGATCGAAGCCGGCCGCGACGATTCGCTGCAGTTTTTCGCGGCGAACGCGGATCAGCTCGGACTCGGAAATCTCGGGAACTTCAGACTCGGACATGATCTCCCTGTAGGATCACCGGCGGGAGCCACGTTCGACGCGAGTCCCGATCGTCAATATCACCGGAGGGTGTTCATAACGTGCGAAGGCCTTCGATGGCCGCGTCGATCGTGGCCATCGGGTTGGAGTACGACATGCGCAGGTGCCCTTCACCCTCCGGGCCGAAAACGACGCCAGGCACCGTAGCGATCCCGGTTCGTGACAGGAGTTCTTCCATGGCCTTCCAGGAGTCTCCGCCCAGCCGCTGGCGGGCATCAACCAGGATGTAGAAGGCACCGGCAGGAGGCGAACAGGCGAAGCCGGATTCATTCAGTCCGTTCACCAGGAGATCCCGGCGTGAGCGATATTCGGGGAGCACCCGTTTAAGATATCCGCTGTCGTCGGCGATAGCAGCGGCCGCGGCCCACTGCGTGGGTGTCGAGACTCCGTTGATGGAGTTCAGGACGATTTTTCGCAGAACGTCCATGAAAGTCCGGTCGGCGACCACATATCCGATCCGCCATCCAGTCATGGAGTAGGACTTGCTCAAAGTGAAAACGGTGATCGTACGCGGAAGCATGTCCGGTAACGAAGCCAGGGACACGTGGCTCCCGTCGTATACGAGATCTTCGTATGCTTCGTCGGCAATGACGGTGAGGTTGTGTTCGATGGCCACGTTGGCGATCGCTTCCATCTGCTTTCGCGAGAGGACCTTTCCGGTCGGGTTGGCAGGGGAGTTGACGTAGATGACTTTCGTTCGCGGAGTGATTCTCGAGGCGATGGTCTGGTGCATGTCTCCGGCGCCCACTTCGTCCCATGGGATTCGTACCGAAACGCCTCCGCAATAGCGGATCAGGTCTTTTATGGGAGTCCAGTATGGGGAGAAGAGGATGGTCTCGTCGCCGGGATTGAGTGTGGATTGAAATGCGCAGAACAGGCCGTGCATCCCGCCGGAGGTGACGATGATCTGGTCCTTCTGCACATCGATACTGTTTTTCGCCGACAGCTTGGCGCGGATCGATTCGATGAGGGGGACGATACCGGAGGAAGGGGCATAGCGCGTGTGGTTCTCGTCCAGCGCCTTTTTCATGGCGTCCTTGATGAAGTCCGGCGTCGGGAGAAAGGGCTCCCCGCCCTCGAGCTGGATGACCTTCGCGCCCGTTTGCTTGAGCTCGAGGACGCGATTACGGATTTTGACAATATCGGAAAAACCGAGCAGGGCTGTTCGCTCGGCAGCAGCGGGAAGAGTGATCTGAGTCAACGCGGATTCCTTCTGTGGTCAGGCGTCCGGCGGCAGGTCGCCGGCCGGAGGCATTGTACCCGACAGAACGGATCGCCGCCGCCGGGGAGAGCCCCCTGAAAGAGCGGCACATCGTAGCCTCGCATGCCATGCGGCCGGCGCTCTTGTGCACGCTGTCAGCGATTCGAGAGCTGGGAGCGGCAAAGGGTACCGGCTCGCGCCGTGCGGCCCTATTGAGCATCTGCGGTGAGGTTCCGTTGCCAAGGGTTTGAATCGGCCTCAGGAACCCGGCGCGTGGCGGGCAGGAGGCTAACCGTTCGGCGTCGGAATCGGCGTTGGCGTCGGCCGCGCCTTCGGAACCCGCGGTGCTGCAGGCTGAGACACGGGCGGCGGCTGCATTGCCGGACTGGTCACGGGTGCTGTAGGCGTCACGATCTCATCAGCCGAAGGCTGATGGGACGGGGCCTCCTTTTCGGTGTAGCCGGGAGGTGGTGGCTGAAAGGCGATCGCTTCCTGTGCGTGCTCCCCTTGATACATCTGCAGAAGGGCGCGATGAATCAGCCTGGAGTCGAGAATCCGGGGATTCGTCCGAACGTCCAGAAGAGCATGATCAATGGCGAAGGCCTTCGTGTACTGATCGATCGCGGCCTGTATTCGGCCCTGGTTCTCGTACAGGAGCCCGAGACTGAATCGGGCAGGCCCGTGACCGGGGCGAAGACGAAGAGTCTTTTTCAGCGCCGAGACCGCACCGCTCGGATCTCCCTTGGCTTCGCGAATGAGAGCGAGGTTGTACCAGGCAGGGTAAAAATCGCCGTCGGCCCAGGTGGCGCGCTCGAACTCCAGTTCGGCGTCATTCGGAAAACGCTTCTCCAGCAGCAGTGCCCCCAGCTCGTTGTGGAGCATGGCTGAGCCGGGATTCGCTTTCAACTCGGATACCACGCTGGCGATCCTGTCGTCCATGGGGTTGCCAGGGCGTAGATAGCGCGCGTAGAAGGGGGCTTCGTCGTACGGATTGTCGCCGTGGCGCACTTTATCCACATGCCGGCTGATGGACTGGCAGGACGCCAGCACGGACACTGACACGAACAACAATGCGAGTTTCCTTGTCATAGTTTTTCCCGAATTGGTCTGGCTTTCAGCTTCACTTTTCCCTCTACGATCTGGACCCGGAAGGCGATCTCTTCAACGCCGTACCGATTTCGCAATTTTTCTGCCTGAACTCTGACCATCTCCGAAACCTGATCGATCGAGAGCGCCGCGGCACCCGCGTCCTTCCGGGCTTCCGAGATCAGGCCGTGCAGCTGCACAATCGCTTCCTGATCGGCTTTCCCGGTCACACTTACATACGAATCGGCCGCCGGAGACGTTACGGGCGCACGAGTATTTTTTATCTCGGAAACCGGAGATTCCAGTGCTACAACGCGTTTCCGGTAATCCAGCGGCCCCTCCTCGGCTTCCCGTGACCTGCGGGACCACAGCTCTCGGTACTGGTTAAATCTGGCCGTGAGCGTGTTGAAGCGGAACCTCAAGGAGAGCTCGCGCAATTTCACCCGGCTCATCTCGTGGACCAGGGACTCGAGCCGGCCACGCTCGAAGCTCGGAGGCACTCGGCGCGCTCCGGTGAAAAACATGTCGTACTGGATTTTCAGCTTCCGCAGAGACTCTTCGAAAAGTTCGAGCTTTTCTTCGAACTCCGTGGGGTTGGCCATTCAAACTAGAATAACTCCTGAAGATGGACATCACCAAGAAGCCCGACCCTCCGGGTGACGAGACCGCCACTTCAGCGGATATGAACCGCCTGCGCCGCATCCCGGCCGTCGAACGAGTGCTCTCCAGTGGACCGTCTGTGGCTCTCATCGAGCAATACGGACGAGAGCCTGTGAAGCGCGCGGTCGTGGAGACGCTGGCACGGGCCCGGGGGAACTCGCAGGGCAGTCCTGAGTCCGTTGAGGAGATCGTCAGAGAAGCAGCGACGACTCTGAACAAACGACTGCGGCCTTCGATCCGCCCGGTCATCAATGCCACCGGCGTCATCGTCCATACGAACCTCGGAAGATCTCCAGTAGATGAAAGTCTTCTTTTGCGCAGCGCAACGACGATCTCGCACTATTCCAATCTCGAGTATGACCTCGGTGAAGGAGCACGGGGATCGCGGGACGAGCATCTTTCCCTGCTGGCCACAGAACTCTTTGGATCGGAAGAAGCCATCCTCACCAACAACAACGCCGCTGCCACGCTGCTGGTCATGGCCGCAATCGCTGGCGGGCGCGATGTAATCGTTTCGCGCGGTGAGCTGGTTGAGATCGGCGGCTCATTCCGTGTTCCGGAGGTCATAGAGCAGGGCGGGGCGCGGCTTCGCGAGGTGGGAACAACGAACCGGACCCGTGCCTCGGACTACTCCTCCGCTGTGCAGGAATCGACGGCGGCCTTGTTGCGGGTCAATCGATCGAATTTCGAGATTATCGGATTTACCGAATCTCCCTCGGTAGAGGACCTTGTGGCTGTTGCCCGAGGGGCGGGCGTCCCTTTCATCTTCGACGAGGGAAGTGGCCGCGTCGTCGACCTTTCACGCTATGGCTTCGCCTCGAAGCCCACCGTGCGTGAACTTCTTGCAGCCGGTGTGGACCTTGTCACCTGCTCGACGGACAAGCTGATCGGAGCTACCCAGGGTGGAATGATTCTAGGAAAACGCGAACTGGTGGATCGATGCCGCCGGCATCCACTGATGCGTGCTCTCCGAGCCGGAAAGGAAACCTATGCGGTGATCGGCGAGACGCTACGATCGTTCCTGACGGGTCGGCAGGAGCTGGAGATTCCGATTTACCGAATGCTGGCAACGACGATCGAAGAGCTTCGAGAGCGGGCTCGGAGAATCGCAGATGAAAGTGGATGGCAGGTATGTGAGACCGCCAGTGCCCTGGGCGGAGGAACGACACCCGGCGAAGCGATCTCGTCGATTGGCCTCACAGTGTCCGGATCACCGGACCGCCTCGTCAGGAGACTGCGAGAATTCCGGGTGCCGATTATCGGCCGCGTTCACAACGCTCAGGTGACCCTGGATCTGCGAACCGTACTTCCCGACGAAGACGATCTTCTTGTCGAAGCCCTGGGAGCTGGTCGCCTCCATCTCTGAGCGCGGTTGCAATCACTCCCAGTAACTAATCGGCACGGTTCCAACACCACTGTTCCGATTCCGCTTTCCCTCGGATCGTCCCTTCAATCCTTCCGCAGAGCGCGTCGCCCTTCCGCCAGTAGATGATCCGCTGAGGAAAGTCGTGGTCCCGGTTCTCGAACACGGCGCGCTTTCCGGCCAGCTCACGAAGTGGAAACGGAGTTGGTGTGTGCCCCTCCGGACTTGCCAGGTAGACCAGGCCGCTTGCCGAGACAGTGATGCGCATGAACTCGAATTGTGCGCCTTTCGGCGTGACGGTGCGTCCCATACCGAGCATCATTCCTGCCTTAGGCTGCATCCAGATCTCCTCGCTGGAACCGCTGGCCCATGAACCCGACATCCAGGCCAGGTCCTGCAATCGATCGGTTGTCGCTCCGCCGGCGAGGCGGGCGATCAGGGAAAGAGCGAGCCAGAGTGTGATCTTCATGGGCGGAGATTAGACGCCTTCGGAACTGCTGTCTTGGAAAAATGCGACATTCAGCGGGAACTCATTCGCCAGAAACCGGCCAGGGGTCATCCCCGAGAAGGATCTGAATTCGTTGACGAGATGAGGTTGGTCATAAAACCCCTGAGCCATTGCCGCATCCAGCCAGTCCTGCGGCGATGATTGCATCGCCTGAACGACGAAACGAAACCGGAGTAGCCGAAGAAAGAACTTGGGGCTGGCGCCCGTGGCATTGACGAATCGGCGCTCGAGTTGACGCGACGAGATCCCACTCAGGCGAGCCAGGCTATCCACGCGTACCTGGCCGCGGCGCCTTCTCAGGACCTCCATGATTCGGTCGAACCCGTCATCGGTGCCGTGGAGAAGCGGGAGCAGTTCCCGGTCCAGATAGCGGGCGCGATCCCGGTTGCTGAAAAGCTCGCCGAGACCCGATCGTACCCCCATGGCGCGGGAGCCCCAGAGATCGTCGAGAGGATGAACAGCGTCTACGATTTCGTGGAGTGGTTGGCGAAAGAACGGGTAGGCCCCTCCCGGCCTGAAGCGTATGCCGACGGAATGGGCCCGGCCGCTGGGGGAGACAACGACGGGTCCTCGCATTTCGCTGACCAGAACCGCTGGCGATTGCCGCCGTTCTTTACCGTCGACGACCGTCGAGAACGGGTCTCCAAGCTGAAAAACCAGTTCGAATGATCCGTCCGGAAGGACCGGCTCCGGGGCGATCTCCGAGTGATCGGCATGCAGAAACCAGTAACACTGGATCCAGCGGCGCAGGGCCGCGGCTGGCAGGAATTCTTCGTAGCGCATTCCGTCTCAGTCCAGCTTCGCCGGTTCTGTTTTCTGTATCGCCACGGTGTCCTTCTCAGGATCCGTAAGGGGGTGCGCGACATCGGGGAGCTGCCAGGCGATTTCGTCGCCAACGGAGACCGGACCACCCTCGAGTACCTCCGCGAAGGCTCCTCCGGCCCAGTCCGGGAACATCGCCTGGCGCATCCCCGGAAGCAATTCATCCATGAGATTGCACCGCTTCACTTCGCCGCCGACTCGCAGGCGGCAGCCGCCGATCGTGAAAATCTGTCCGCGCGAATCAATCAGGGGAAAATCACGTACGACGAAATTCGCTCGTCGCGTTGATGTCGGCAGGTCGGCACTGAGCCCCTTCACGAGCCTCGCCAAGATCTCCTCTTCGATCAGAGTTACCTGCCGGCGACTTCCCTGGTCGGCGTTTCCGACGATTTCCTTTCCGGCGACGAGCGTGGCCGAGGCGGCGGGATCCATGATTCCAGTATGAGCGCGCTTGATCCAGATTGCCTGCATGCGTCCAGTCATTTGCGCGATAACTCCAGCCCCGAACGCCGGATAATAAATGATCGTGGCCTACAATCGCACCATGGTGCGTTTCGTTGCCTTCCTCCGGGCCATCAACGTCGGAGGACATGTGGTGAAAATGGACAGGCTTCGCGCCGAGTTCGAGGGTATGGGACTTTCCTCCGTGGAGACATTTATCGCCAGCGGCAATGTCATCTTCGAGACGAAAGCCAGGGACGTGGCTCGCCTGGAGAAATCCATCGAGAAGCGGCTGCGAACGGCGCTTGGCTACGATGTTGCCACCTTCCTCCGGTCCACAACCGATCTGGCCGCGGTCGCGCACTTTCAAGCATTTCCTCAGCAGGAACTCGAGGTTGAAGGACATGCGCTGTATATCGCATTTCTGCCGCGGCCTCTGGACCGGGAAGCTGAACGGAAACTCATGGCTCTCCGCTCCGAAGTAGATGATTTCCGCGTGCGGGACCGCGAGATTTACTACCTCATACGAACGAGGTTCAGCGAATCGCGTTTCTCCGGGGCACTCCTGGAGCGGACGCTCGGGATGCCGTCGACGATGCGGAACGTGACCACAGTGCGAAAGCTGGCGGCAAAGTATCCGCCGCCGGTGTGAAGGAGACGCGAAGAGCACTCGGGCCTGGCGCGGTCGCAGGAGCCGCCTGTCAGAGCCTTCAGGCGGCTCCTGCGCGCGCATTCAGTATCAGCCTGGAGGAATGGACAGAGTATCGAGAGCGACCCGGGTGAAGTCCCAGATCCGCGTCACGATTCCGTCGAAGAATTTCCCTTCGGGGTCGAGGCGGCCGGGAAGCAGCCAGCCCAGAAGTGGCAATGAAAGGTATAGAGCTAGCGCATGCTCTCCCGTGCGGGAGAGGTGTTTTCTGATGATTCGCATGAAACCCTCCTTGTGAAGTCGGCGAGACGACAGGTTGAGGAGGGCGCCCTCTGATGTTGAGGAGTATGAATCTGAGAGGTTTTGATACCCGGAGAAAAATTCTTTTTCGTGAGGGGGGACTCGAAGCGAAGCGATCAGCGGATCTTTTTTCCTGCCGAAGCCAGCGCAGGACGAATGAGTTCGCCGGCGATCAGCGGCTTTCTCACCACCCCGCGAACCAGTGAAGCGTCCAGATGCTCATTGGCTACGGGGCGGTCGGTCAGGGCAATCACCGGGGTCGTGATTTTGCGTTTTTTCATGAAACGCAGGACGCTGTAGGGGTCTACGGCATTGCCGGCGAGATCCAGCAGGATCAGACCAAATCGATGCTCGTCCAAAGCTTTCAGCGCTTCGTCCGTGTTTCGCGACTGCCAGATCGTCAGTTCGTAGGCTCCGAGAAGCGTGGATATGAACGTCTGCGATTTCTCGTCAGCGTCCACGATCAGGATGCAGATATGATCTTTCATACGCGGAGCAGTCGAGCCCCAATTAGAAGGAGTCTCTGTTCAGCGGGTTTTGATACCCCCCCGGGCCAAAAGTTTTTTGAAATGGCCCAAACCAGAGGGGCGGCAGTTCCGGGAGCTGGTCAGCGCGGGGTGACCTGCAGTTGCCGCCTGAGGTCGCTGACCGTGGCCCGGCTGAGAGCGTCGCTCCGAATGGCAGAGTCGAGCGCTTGCACGATTCGGGGAACATGCGAGGGGTTTTCGCTGGCATATCGCGCAATCAGGGCCTGGCAGAGCTCGCGGCAGGTTTCCGGGTAACCCTGATCGAGGAGGCCCTCAGCGATGTCCAGCAGGACGAGCGTCTCCTCCTCTCGGATCTCGAGTGCAGCGAAGCGGCTGCGGATCTCGTCGAGAAGGGGAAAGGCGGCCTTGATGTGGTTCATGCTCAGGAGCGCTTTGGCGAGGTTCCATGAGGAGCGCAGCCCTTCCAGGGTCGCTCCCATTTCCTGAAAAATCACTGCAGCCTGTGCGCTGTGCTGGAGGGCCAGATCGACCCTGCCGATCTGCAACGTGGCGAAGCTGAGATCATTCAGAACGAAGGCCCGGTCCAGCGGTTCCAGGGGAAGCCTGGCCAGATCCTCGAGGATGGAACGAGCCTCGAGCGCATTTCCGTCACGCAGCAGAATCGTCGATTCCAGGATGCGCGAATGGACCACGCGCTGCTCCATCCCGAACCTCTCGAAGATCTCGCTGGCAAATGCCGTCAGTTTCCGGGCAGGCTGCAACTCGTCGAGCTCTCTGAGGAGCGTGGCTCGTACGTAAGCACACATGGCCAGCCACGGTTCCGATACTTGCATCCTGGAAAAAGCGGATTCGGCAGCGTCACAAGCCGACAGACCTTCGCGGAATCTTCCCAGAAGCCGCAGCGCGTTCGCCCGTTCCTTCTCCGTCTCGCCTTGAAGGACATCGATCTGCTGGGTCTCGTATCGAGCCCGATCGAGGGCCACGAGAACCCGGGAGGCAGCATCGGCACAGCGTAGTGCCAGGGCCGGATCACGTGAAAGTTCCTCCCGCGCGGAACGAAGAAGGTTGCGCACCAGGCCCGCTGAAGCCTGCTCGTTTGAAGGTAGCGCCGATCCGATCCGGAGAGCCTGGACGATGGCATCCGATTCCGTGCGGCTCTTCTGTTCCTCGCTTTCGATCTCTCGCTCGCTCTCCATTGCCCGTTCCAGAGCCGCTTCGGCATTCGGAATCTGGATCTCGACGGGACGGGTGTCGATGGCATCGAGGAGCACCGCACACTCTGTACATGTGTAGGCATGGGTGATGATCGGGCCGGAAGGGGTTCCCTCGAGCCACTCGATCAGATCGAGATCAGAAAGATGTTGCGATTGTGGCATCACTGGGCTTTCTCGATTCTGCGGCACGGCGCAGCCCCTGATGAATCAATTTGGCAACATATTTCGGAGTGGTGTTGTATCTCACTGCGATTTCCCTGGCGGTATAGCCCTGAAGATAGTGAAGGTCGAGAATGTCGCGGTGACGTTCGGACAGCGTAGCCAGAAGGTTGCCAATAGCCACACGCCGTTCCATCACGCCCACGGGATCTGCGAGATTGCGCGTCTCGTCGGTCATTTCCCCGAAGTGTGGCTCGCCGTCGCGAGCCGTCCACCAGCTCCGGCTGGCGTTGCAGATCGCTCCGACAAACCACCGCTGTGGATTCTGAATCTGATTGCGGCAGCGAAGGAAGGAAACCATGACGTCGTGGACCAGTTCCAGGACGTGATCAGGTGGGATCCGGAAGCGCCGGCGAGCGATCGTCATCATCAGGTCACGGTATTCGCGGTAGGCTTTTTCCGGCGCGGGGACGTCCATGATCGATTTTTCATGATCTCACGAATGAGTTGTGCCTGCGCGGCCTGTCGTGGGTGCGCATCGTATCTCCGAAGAAAGCCGGGCTCACTGCCCACCATTGCGGGCTGTCTGTTGCCGGAACGACGAGGCACGGCTGACGTCGTCATCCGCGCCCGTGGAAGATCGTTGACGCCGCTCGAGTTTTCAACAGCCCCCTGCATGCAGAGTCGGGACTGGTCCTGCGTTGGCGGTAGAGGTGCCCAGATACCTGGATGGTGGGTTGTGCAGAACTGTGGAAAACGGATGAAAAGTTCACAGCGAAAATGCTTGTATTTCCTCTCTTCGCGAATTAAATTAGCACTCGCTTCTGACTTGAATGCTCTATCGCAGATGTCAACGATTCAGAGGCTGCTGAGCAAAGCGCGATAGGCTTTCGAAGCATTTGACGCGGATGCCCCTTTGCGGATGTCAACGCGTTGAGAACGGCCCCGACGGGCAAAGGCTGCCGGGGCCATTTTTTTGCCCACGGATGACGCCAGAACGTCTCCCGATGCTCGAATTCGCGCTCCTAACAGGACCGCCTGATCCCGAACAAGCTCTCCACGAAGTTCTCGTACAGGCGGGTCTCGCGCGGCCCGAGGCGATCCGAGAAGGTAACAGCAGAAGGAGTCGCCTCACCGGAAACCAGGAACTGAATCTGAGTTTCCACTGAGTCGGTCGCCGATGGATTCCTGACCAGGAGGGTGGAGTAGAACTGGCTTCCCGCAGACCCTTCAACGTGACCGACGGCGGGAATGAAAAGATCATTCGCGGCGAATCCTGCCAGAAGGGTCGATGCAGCGATTCAGGCGCTTGGAACCGCGAACTTTAGTCGGACCTGGAAGGTGCGCCCACCAAAGCCGAAGAATCGTCCACAGTGATCGTCCTGGAGTCGTCGGCGTTGACCTGAATGGCGATCGTGAACTGCCGCTGTCCCCGCGTCCGGAATCCTTGTTTCGGCCACTCGATGAACTTCGGACCCCTGGCCCGCAGAAGTTCTGGAATGCCGATCTCCTCCCACTCGTGCGGCCGGTCGGAAAGCCTGTAGCCGTCAATGTGGATGATGGGAGTTGCGTTCTTCCTCGGATACTCGTGGATCAGGGCGAAGCTGGGCGAATTGACGTCGAGCAGTTCCGCGCCGAGAGACTCGGCCATGGCCCGCACAAGAAAAGTCTTCCCTGCTCCAAGGTCCCCGACGAGATTCACGGTCACATCTGCGGGAAGATCGCGTGCGATCTCGCGGCCTGCTTCGATGGTCTCCTGTTCGTCCCGGCAGTGAAAGGTCCGCCCGGCCGGCGACGATTCTCCGTTCCAGTTCATCGTTGCCTGATGTCAGCGACGGCTGCAGGAATCATGTCCGCGAGATCCATGGCTGCCATCCCCAGGTCCGCCGATTTGTCGCGAAGGAGATCGCCGGCGCTCCCGTGGATGAAGACCGCGGCCCGGGCGGCCTCGAATGGATCGCAGCCCCCGGCAAGGAGCGCGGCGATCATTCCCCCCAGAACATCTCCCATGCCTCCGGTAGCCATGCCTGGGTTGCCGGTAGGATTCACCGAGACCTGTCCGTCGGGCGTAGCGACGAGCGTCTGATTTCCCTTCAGAACGACTACGCAGCTGGTCCGCTCGGCCGTGTCCCGGACGATGTTGATTCGATCGGCGTTGACCTGCGCCGGCGTGATCCCCAGCAATCGCGCCATTTCGCCGGGGTGAGGAGTGATCACTCTGGAACGGCCATCGGGATTGAGTTCATCCAGCCGTCCGGCGAATGCGTTGGATGCCGTGGCGTCGATGACCGCCGGCATCTCCGCGGATCGCAGGATTGCTCTGATCGTTTCATACGATTGCTCTTCATCAGGCAGACCGGGTCCGATCAGCAGAGAGTCGAAGTTGCGGATGTCAGCCAGAATTCTCTCCACTGCTGGGGGCGCGATGTCGGTGCGCAGGGTCATGGATTCGACCGATACGCAGTCCACGATCATGGCCGTCTCGTTATCCGTGATCACTGTCGTCAGTCCGGCCCCCATTCGCAGCGAACCTCGGGCACTGAGGATGGCTGCGCCGCTCCGGCCCCGGGACCCGGCCACAATTCCCACGTGACCGTATGTTCCCTTGTGGCTGTTGGCTTTTCGCGCAGCAAACAGCGGAAGAAAATCTGAAGCCTCCGCCACTGAAAGGAGAATGCCCTCAGCCTCCAGGGCGGCATGGGGGATGCCAATGTCCGCCACGAGGATTTCTCCGCAATAGTCCGCGGCAGGTTGGAAGACATGGGCGATCTTCGGCTGCGCGAAAGTAACAGTGAAATCGGCGCGCACTACTGGATCGACGATAGCGGCCGAAGAAGCGTTCAGTCCGCTGGGAATGTCCACGGCCACGATCGGCAGCCGCAGCGACAGCATGCCTCGTATTGCATCGGCGTGAAGCCCCTCCGGCGGCCGGTTCAATCCAGTCCCGAAAATTGCGTCCACTACCAGATCCGCCTGGGAGGCACGGGCCAGCCCCTCCTCCAGAGTGTCGTCATCTGTCAGCTCGTAGAGCGGAAGTCGCAGCCGTTCGCAGATTTCGAGGTTGATGCGGGCGTCTCCCTTGATCATGGACTTCTCGGCGATGATGAGGATCAACGGGGTCACGCCCAGGGATTCGAGATGTCTGGCCACCGCGAACCCATCCCCACCGTTACTTCCCGAGCCGCAGAAAATCGCCACCGGATCAGCCTCAGGAAAGCGGCTGCGAATGGCCTGTGCAACCGCCAGGGCTGCGTTTTCCATAAGCAGAATGGACGGGATGAGAAACTGCTCGGTTGCCCGCCGGTCGATGCTCTGCATCTGTTCCGAAGTGAGGATTTTCATGTTTGCCAGGTCCAATCCCTCGTAAGCCGGGCCATGGCCGCTTCCGTCCCGGCATGTTGAAGATACTCCTGCAGATCCTCCAGCCGGTCGATGTCCGTGCGGCGTGGAAGAACGGCCAGGGTGGCCCCGATGCCCCGAATGCGGCGTACTGTTTCGTCGAACACTGTTTCCGTGCCCCAGGGGATGTTCTCGAACACATCGGGGTCGAAGGCGGACGCGCGGCAACCGATGAGGTAGTAACCGCCGTCGTGTGCGGGACCGAGGACCCATTCGCAGCTTTCGAGGATGTTCAGTGCGGTGTTGATAAGGTCGCGGGGCAGGCCAGGATCGTCGGTACCGATGGCCAGAACCTTCTCAGTACGATGAAAGAAGATCCGTTCGGCGAACGCCATAGCCAGACGCACACCCAACGTCTCGCCGGTCTGCTGGGCAAGGGAGTACTCGGCGAAGTACTGCCGTAGGGTGCGGCCACGCACAGCTTCGCTCCCGGTCCACAAAATCTCGATTTTCAAAGATTCGTCGGATGTCCCCACTGACTGAAGCAAGTCCGCAACCATCGCTTCGTAGATGGTCAGAGTCTTCTCGGCGCCGAGCACATCTGCCAGCCGCGTCTTTACCAGTCCGCGTTCCGGAACCCGGGCAAACACCAGGAGGCGGTTCCGTGAGGGAAGTGCCGTGGAAAAGGGTTCCATCGATCCGACAGGGAAGTATACGGGACGAGGTTGTAGAATCCGGACCCATGGCCCTCGTAGCACTGTTGACGGACTTTGGCGCCCGCGACCACTACGTGGCCTCGATGAAGGGTGTGATCCTGAACCGCTGTGATGCCAGAGTGGTCGACCTCAGTCACGAGATTCCCCCGTACGATGTCTTTGCCGCTGCGCTGTTCCTGCGATCGGTGGCTCCCGCGTTTTACGCTCCCGAGAACGGCGGCGAGGCGACGATCTTCGTGATCGTTGTCGATCCGGGAGTGGGCACCGAGCGCCGCATCGTCGCCGCGCGCGAGAATGGTCTGACCTTTCTCGCTCCGGATAATGGACTGCTCTCGCTGGTACTGACTGACCGGGCCGTTGTTCATTCAGTGGAGAATGAGTCCTGGTTCCTGCCGAACGGAAGCCGCACATTCGAAGGACGAGATCGTTTCGCGCCCGTGGCAGCAGCGCTGGCCCGGGGAATTCCGCCCGAAGAACTTGGCCCGCGGATCGAACTGGAGACGCTCTCCAGGCTCTATTACGAAGAGCCTTCCATCTCCGAGGATTCCATCGTCGGGCGGGTAGTAGCGCTCGATCACTTCGGAAACGTAATTACGGATATTCCTGCTCTCGCCCTTGGGGATCCGATGCAGTGGACGATCTCGGCGGCAGGCGTGCAGATTTCGAGCTTCGCCGAGCATTATCAGCAGGATTCTGAGGAACCGTTCTTCGTGGTTGGCTCGAGCGGGACGATCGAAATCTCGATTGCCAACGGAAGCGCGGCAGCGGTCTTGCAGATTCGCCGCTTCGCGCGCGTCGAGGCGCTACGCTCCACCCGCTGACCTGAGCTCCAGTGTGCCGTATCGTCTCCCTCCCACTTCATGACGAATCCCAGTCCCTCAGAGACGCAGTCCGACTCCTCAACAACCAGCGCCTCCCAGCTCCCGCCGGCGCGAATGCGGCTAGTGACGAGGTCGAAGGTCTCACTGATTCTCGCAGTTCCCCTGATCGCCGGGATTCTGTTTTTCGCCGCCGGTCTTCCGCTGGTGAATGCGAGAAGCGCCTGGCTTTCCGGCGACGTCAGCGGCGCGTCGCAGGCATTGCGCTGGGGGCGCTTCGGCATCCGTGCTGCTGACTACAACCGTGCGCGAGCAGCCATCGCTCTCTCGGACGGGAATCCGGAAGCGGCGAATTCCGCCCTGGCCCGTCTATCGGGAGAGTCCGCTCCCTGGCTGCCCGTTTTTACGAAGGACGTCGTCGGCAGGAAACTCCTCGCTGCGGGAAAGTATGAGGAGTTTCTGCGCTTCGATCGGGCAGCGCGTGACTGGCAGAAGACATCCGAAGGCTGGCTGATTCGTTCGGCGGCCGAAGCGGGGATGGGCAATATCTCCGGCGCGCAGGCTGCGTTCGGAAACGTGCAGGCAGGAGATGTCGAGCGCTCGCGCTACGAGATGCTGCGCACGGCCCTCGCGGAACGAGCCGACGGCGTCTTTCCTCTCCTCCTGGACCGGAATGGAACTCCGATTGCGGAGTGGAATTCCAAAACGAACGACCTGCGGGCAACGAGCTCTGATTTCGAGGCCTTCGTCGATCGATCGGGCGGTCCGCGTACGGTCGAGTCCAATCTCACAGCCCCTCTGCGGCAGTTCACCCTGGAGTTGACGCTCGACCCCTTCGTACAGAGGGCGGCTCTGTCTGCACTTGGTACGAATCGCGGCTCTCTGGTGGCAATCGATACGGACACAAACGAAATCCTGGCGATTGCCAACAACGGCGGAGATGGAGCAGCGACCGATCTGGCGCTGGATGGAGATTACGAGCCGGGCTCTGTCATCAAGGTACTGACCGCTTTGAATGGCGTGGAACGCGGTGTGGGCCTCTCCGGATTCTTTCCCCGTGAATGCGACGGCAGCCTGGACCTCGACGGCCGGATCTTTCACGACTGGCAGCGACACGGCCAGATCGGTGATCTCAATCGCGCATTGGCGGTGTCGTGCAATGTTGTCTTCGGAGAGTTGGGCCTGCAGATCGGCAAAGAGCGATTGCTTTCGTTCATGGCCGCGGCCGGATTCGGTCAGACGGTGGACTTCGGGCTGCTTCGCGCCCCTCTGGGGAGGATCGTCCGTCCGGTAGAAGGCCCTTACGACACAGCCAGTCTGGCTATCGGTCTGGAAAAGGAACGGATCAATGCTTTGCACGTGGCCATTCTGGCTTCGATGGTTGCCAACCGCGGCGTGATGACCATTCCTCGCCTCGTTCGAAGCCGCCGGACCATTCTCGGTGACGAACTGCCCCTGCCTCCTGGCACGCCCCCACGGAGAATCGCCAGTGACGCCGCTGCCGCTGCAGTGACGGAAGCGATGCGTGCCGTGGTCGAAGCCAGTGACGGGACGGGCAAGCGGGCAGCCGTATCCGGATTTCCCATCGCCATGAAGACCGGCACGGCTGGCGAGGGTGCGCATGGATTCAACTCCGTGATTCTCGCTTTTGCGGCGGCCGATCGACCGAGGATCGCCATCGGGATGATCTCCGAGCACACGGGGCCAGCAGAATTCGTGGGAGCGAAAATCGCCCACGATTTCTTCCAGTCAGTCGGCGCCAGGTTCCGGTAGCCGCCTGACGGTGGGAACACGGATTCCTGGCGCCGGCGATGGTCTGCAGCGGCTCGTGAGGATATAATCGGCGCGAGCGTTCGAGGGGAGGTTGTGGTGATGGAAATGTGGAACGTTTACGACCTGGATATGGCGAAAAATCGACGCAAGTACGAGCGCTACCCCACTCCCTCCGTTCCTGTCCAGCTATCAGATGTCGACGGTGAATTGATCGATCTCAGCCTTCAGGGAGCAGCGGTGGTGCATCGTTCGCCGATCAACTCCGGATCTCCCTGTACGCTCGTCTTTCCGACGTATGGGGGCATCTACATTCCCTGCCAGGTGCTCCGTTCGATCGTGCAGGTGCGGCGGGGGAGACGAGGCCCGGAGTATGTGTTCCGCTCGGCGATCATGTTCCTGCCCATGGCGCCTGAGCAGCGGCAGCCGCTCCACGAGTTCATCGAGCTGCAGATGAAGCGCCTCAATCGCTCTCAGGCCACGGCCTGATCACGAGCAGCAGCGCCAGACCTTCGTCACTCTCGTGATTCAGACCCGGCGGGCCGGTGGGAGCAGCGACTTGTTGATGGCGATGGCGGCGATGGCACCGTCTGCCGCTGAGGTCACGACCAGTTGCGCCCCGGGAACGAGATCCCCCACCGCGTACACTCCCTCGATTGTCGTCTGTTTGTGATCATCGACGACGATGCATGGAGCGTCGTCGTGAACCTCGCATCCGATTTCTTCGGCGAGACTACAGGACCGTTCCACGCCAATGGTGAAGAAGAGCGCGTCCAGTTCGATTCGTTCTCCGGTGTCCAGGCGAACGCCTCGAAGTACTCCCTCCGTACCCAGAAGGGCGGTGATGGTTTCCCTCTGAATGTTCACTCCCTGCGCCTGGAGCTTGCTCATCTCCTCTTCATTCAGCTCGTGATCGTTGCCATGAGTGAAGACGGTGAGATTTTCAGTCCACTGCATCAGGGCCAGGGTGAAGCCGGCAACCTTTCGGCCCCAGCCGATCACTCCCACTTTCCGCTCGCTTACCTCATACCCGTCACAGTCCGGACAATGAAAAATGCTCGAGCCATAGAACTGGTCGATCTCGGGAATGTCCGGAAGAATGTCGCGAACTCCGTACGCCAGAACCACTCTGCGTCCGCGTGCCGTGCCAGAGGTGGTTTCGACCTCGAACGTGTCACCTACCCGGTTCACGGCACGAACTGATCCGGAAATGAAATCCACGCCAACACTTTCCGCTTCGGCCTGTCCACGCCCGAGCAGTTCTGCAGGGGCGATTCCGTGGTTGCCCAGAAATCCGTGAATGCCGTGCGAGGCAGCGTTGCGGGGCGCTCCGCTATCGACGATAAGTACGCGGCGACGGTAACGTCCCAGAAAGATTCCGCAGGTCAGTCCGGCAGGGCCTCCGCCGACGATTACGCAGTCGTATGGAGAATCGAGATTGAGAGAGGCGTCATTCGACAAAGTA
>JBDTRY010000009.1:0-42540 GCA_039931435.1 Acidobacteriota bacterium
CCGGCTCTTCCCGATCACCGTGAATAATCCGGGCTAGGAGTCTGCGCGGCAGAAAAGGCGCCCTGCTGCGAAAGCGGATCGGCGGCAAACCTTCGCATCCATGATGATTCCGCCGAGACCCGAGACCCTCATCCGGCCCTCCGGGCCACCTTCTCCCGCCGGGAGAAGGGAGGACAACGGTACGAAGGGTCTGATGGGTGAACGACGCCTAGAGCGCACGGCTGTACCAAGCGTCGCATTTCGAATGGCCGGTGTCTCCCAGCGGACCGGTGCGGGGTCTGAAACCGTTTTTCACATAAAGATCGCGAGCTTCGTTCATCCGGCCCAGCGTCTCCAGATAGCAGGTCCTGAACCCCCGCTCCCGCGCAGCCTGAAGACAGTGCTCGAGCATCCGTTGTCCGAACCCCAATCCTCGAATCTCACGGACGAAATACATTTTGCGAAGCTCGCAGACCGATTCGCCGGCTCCTGCCAGAGGCGCGATCCCGCCTCCGCCGAAGACTTCGCTGCCCCGGGCCAATACGAAGAACGCGGCGCGCTCCGCACGGTACGCCTCAAACATGCCCGAGACTTCCGGATCGTTGATCGAGTAGCCCTCACCCACCGCGCCATACTCCGGCATGACCGTACGGATGATGGCTTCCATCTGCGAGTTGTCCGACCGTCGAATGGGGCGGATGGACAGCGAGCGAATCGCGGCCGATCGCGTCAGGGCTCGCGCATACAATTCCATTCCGCCCAGGACAGTCTCAATCTCACCGGCCGACAGCCGGGCCAGGGCCTGCTCTACCTGGTCATCGGCGAAGGCATCAATCGAATTCAGCCTCCGCTTTCCGGAAGCCGTGAGCGTCACGGGCCGGGTGCGCTTCCCGGCCGGCGCGGTCTGCCGGATCCATCGTTTTCGCTGAAGCTCGGCCAGCAGGCGACTGGCCGTGGACTTGTCCAGACGGAGGATCCTGCTCAGCTCCGTGAGCGAAAGCGAACCGTGCCGATCGATCTCCAGAAGGGCGTGACACTGGGAATGAGCAAGCGGCGGGTCACCGAAGTTGGGCCGCAGAAAGCCAAGTTCGCGGACGACGCGCCGGGAGGACTCACGGAGAGAAGAAACGGATTCGTTCATGGCCACCCCACCAATAGTTGCATGATACAACTGAAGTTGAGAGGGAGAGCTCCGGCCCATGTTTCATTACAGCAACGATTGCCGGAGAGCGAAGCCGGGCCTCTCGTCTCTCTCAGCAGCCTCGAGCCTCGAAGTTTCCATGATTCCCTCCTGCCCGGCGACGCTGATCGGAGGATAATTTCCCGCTGCCGGAGCTCCCGGCAGAGGCGTCGACAGGAAGAAAGGATCCAACATGATCGTGATCAGAAACGTGTTTCGCTGCAAACCTGGCCAGGCAAAAAAACTGGTCGAGATGTTCAAGGCGACCATCACAACCTCCGGCGGGGCGATGGGACCGACCAGAATCCTCACGGACCTCTCCGCTCCATTCTGGACGGTGGTCTTCGAAAACGAGGCGGAGTCCCTGGCAGCATGGGAAACTCAGTTCAACACCGTGGGCAGTGCCGAGAGCGAGGCGCGCAAGCACATGGCTGGATACATGGATCTCGTGGAGGGTGGCCACCGCGAGATTTTCAAGATCGAGTAGTTCAGCCCGGCGCCGGGCGTGACCAGGGACGATGCACGATTCAAACTGACCGGCCATGCCAGGGTCGCCGAGCGGCAGATCAATGTCCTCGACGTAAAGCGTCGGGTACCCATTGCAGACCTTCGCCGTGTGGAAGTGGAGATTTCTCCGCGCGGCAGCGGCACTGTGAAGCTCACCCCGCCCCCGCGGACCGGCAGAGCATTTGCACTACGCAGGGCGGGAGGAAAGGCTATGGCTGAGAAGAAACGGGAACTGATCGAGCCGCACAAAGGCGACAAGCGCTACGTTCGTCGGGACGACAAAGGACAATTTTCAGAAGTGGTGGACGTCGGGAAGTCTCTGGCCCAGGACCAGCGCAAGAAAGCCAAAACCGTCTCCAAGCCCGGGCAGGGAGACAAGGGCGACCGCAAGTCCAAATGAGCGAGGTGCCAGAGCTTCAGGAGTGCACGCCGGGAGCTTCGCGCCCGGTGCGTTCTACATATTCGGGATAGGAACCGCCGTACGTGAGGGGACGATCGTGTTCGTCGCCGGCAAGCTCCAGCACCCGGCTGGCCAGGCCTCGAAGAAAGGTCCGGTCGTGGGAGACAAAGAGCATGGTTCCTTCGAAATCTGCCAGGGCCTCGACGAGCATCTCCTTCGTAGCCAGATCGAGATGATTGGTGGGCTCGTCCAGAACGAGAAAGTTCGGTGGGTCGAGGAGCATTCTCGCCAGGACCAGCCGGGATTTTTCGCCGCCCGACAGTGATCGAATCTGCTTCTCGACGTCGTCCCCCGAGAACTGAAAGGCTCCCAGCAGACTGCGCAGGGCGCCGACGCTCTCCATTGGAAAATCCTTCTGCATCTGCTCCCAGACGGTGAGGTCGAAGTCGAGCAGGTCCAGCGATTGCTGCGAGAAGTATCTCAGCTTGAGGCTGGCGCCGAGGCGAACGGTACCGTCATCCGGCTGGAGCGCTCCCGCCACCATCTTCAGAAGTGTCGACTTGCCGGCGCCATTTTTGCCCATCACGCACCAGCGCTCGCCGCGCCGGATGTGAAAATCAAAATTCTCGTAGATGCTGCGCCGTCCGAAACGCTTGGCCATCCCTTCGATGAGAACGACGTCGTCCCCCGATCTTGGTGGTTGCCGGAAGTCGAAGCGCACCACTCTCCGCTTTTTCGGCAACTCGATGCGTTCGATCTTGTCCAGGGCTTTGACCCGGCTCTGCACCTGCGCCGCTTTCGCGGCGTGCGCTGCGAAGCGCTCGATGAAACGTTGTTCCTTGGCCAGCTTGGCCTGCTGGCGTCCGTAGGCTGCTTCCTGATTGGCCTCACGAATCTCCCGTTCCCGCAGGTAGAACTCGTAGTCGCCGGAGTAGGTGATGATCTCTCCTCCGTCGATCTCAATGACCTTGGTGACGATTCGGTTCATGAAGTCCCGATCGTGAGAGGTCATGAGCAACGTAGAGGCGAGCCCTTTCAGATAGGTCTCGAGCCAGAGGATCGATTCGATGTCCAGGTGATTCGTCGGCTCATCGAGGAGAAGGACATCGAAGGTGCCCAGAAGGATACGGGCCATGGACACGCGCATTTTCCACCCGCCCGAGAGCGCGCCGACGTCGCCGTCGATCTGCTCGTCATCAAAACCGAGACCGAGCAGGACCTCCCGGGCCCGCGCTTCCAGTTCATATCCCCCGAGGTGTTGATACTCTTCCTGCACCTCTCCGAAACGAGCCAGAACGCGCTCGAAATCGGCAGATTGATCCGGGTGCGACATCAGCTGCTCAAGCTCGATCAGCTCGTGGTGAAGGTCTCCCAGACGCCCGCTGCCGGCGATGGCTTCGTCCAGAACAGGACGTCCGCTCATCTCATCGACCTCCTGGCGGAAGAGGCCCACGGTGAGTTTTTTCGGAATGCTGACGGTTCCCTCCTCCGGCTCCTCTTCGCCGGTGATCATGCGGAAAAGCGTCGACTTCCCCGCACCGTTGGGACCAACCAACCCCACCTTCTCACCGGGATTGAGCTGGAACGACGCGTCCACGAAGAGGACCTGCTTGCCGTACTGCTTGCTGACATCGGTAAAGGCGATCATGCGCGGGATGGAACAGAAGCGGGTACGGAACTCTTCCGGCCTGAAGCTCTGCTCGCCCCTCGAACTGCCCGCAGGGCATTCACACGACTTGCGCGGCGGGTCATCCTGAAGCGTCGAGCGAAGGATCTCTTCTACCTTCCCGGTTGCAACGTGAGGAAGGGCACGAGTCTCGTTGACGAGATCCTTCGGCCGCTTCGCTCCCTCAAGGATGACAAGTCCTCCACGTCCCGTAAAAACGCGGGGCGTTTCATTAGAAGTGGGAATGGCGCAGGCACCGGTGTCGCAGGCATGACACGACTACCAGGGCGTGTCATCCTGAAGCGTCGAGCGAAGGATCTCTTCGAGCTTCCCTGTTGCTCAAAAGGACCGCCGAACATGAGAATTGTCGGCCACTTCCCTTGACAACGGAACCGAGAGAGCAGAGCGAGCGGCGAGGCGCGCCGCCTCCTCCCGGGATTATTCTTCTGCGCTTTCGGTTGTCATCCTATAGACTCCCGGCTCCCATCAGCCGAAGCGAAACTGCGCGGCGTACGTGCCGCGCGAAAGAGAGGATGTCATTTCTGCCAAGATCTTCGTAGGAAACCTGAGTTTCAACACCACGAAAGACGAGCTCGAGCAGCTTTTTGCTCAGGAAGGGTCGCTTCAGGAGGTTTTCCTCCCTACCGACCGCGAGAGTGGCCGTCCTCGAGGTTTCGCATTCGTTACCTACAATTCAGATGACGACGCCGTCCGGGCCATCGAGAAATTCAACGGCCAGGAACTGGGCGGTCGGGCTCTGCGTGTGAACTCGGCCGACGAGCGCCCCCGCAGGGCACCGTCATTCAGTCCCTTTGCTGGCGGTGGTGGAGGAGGCGATTCCCGCCCATTCGGCGGAGGCGGAGGCGGCGGTGGTGGTGGCGAACGTTTCGGTGGAAACAAGCCGAAGGGAAGCCGGCGCAACATCCGCGGCAAGAAGCGCTCGCTCTAAACCTTCGCCTTTCGGGAGCACGTCTACTTCCGGATTACCCTCACTTCCTTCTCACGACATGATCCGCGCGCGGCGCCCCGGTGCCGCGCGCCTCTCTCCTCCTGGCAGTATCATGAACCTCCGGCCCGCTCGACACCGCAGCGCGGACAGCGCAGGAGGATTCATGAGACACGTTGCCACAATCCTTCTCACTCCGTTTTTCTCCTCCTCTCTTCTCGCCTCGGATGCCTACGTTCTTCGCTTCAACCTTCCTGGCGCACCACTCGACATCTGTACCCAGGTGATCTGGGCGGATCAACTCGTTTTTCATAACGGAGGCCCGCTCGCCGAGGTTGTGCGACTGGTCGGAACGAGCTATCCCCTTCCGCCTTCGTTCGCACCGAGGCAGTTCACGCTGGCACCGGGACAGACGGTGTCGCTTGCCGGCGCCGTTGGAGCCGACTGGGAGCCTCCGGCACCGTTCATCGGAGTCGCCCATCTCGATCTTCCGCAGGACGTCGCGGTGCTCAGTCGCCAGCTCGTGCAGGTACTTCATGGCAGGGAGGGATGTCCCCTTCTCTCACCGACCTACGTCTCCGGCCAGGGTGCGGTTCCGCAGCCCGTCTATGCAAAACTCACCGAACGAGGATCTCCGCAGATTCATCCGGGTGCAGACCTTCCGGGCATCGACGCACGAACGAACGTGACCGTTTACAACGGAGGCGAAGAACCGGCGGCGGTTTCTATTGAGCTCCGGCAGAGCTGCGACGACGTCCTCGTGGAGACTCGAAAATTGATCGTTGCACCCAACAGCGTGGCCTCAGCGTACGGACTGCGTTCAGCCCCATTCACCTGCGACGGAACCGCGCCGGACCCGCAGCCAGTCCTCTACGTGCGCGTCATCAGCGACCAGCCCTCGCTGAGTTGGGTCTCGACGCTGGCGAACGACGTGGCCCTCCCCCGCGTGAACATCACGGCAACACCCTGATCCATTGAAGGAGCCTCCATGAGAACACTGGGACTGTCCATCGTTCTGCTTTTCCTGTCGTTGAGCCTCGGATCCTGCAGGAAACACCACGACATTACCGATGACTTTCAGGAGTCGACCGAACGGGGCCTGAAGGGAATCAAGGACGCCCAGGCACTGCAGCAGCGATCTCGATGGCAGCATCCCAATGATCCCGTGATCAAGGATGCCATCGAAAAATATGAGCTGGGAAAAATGGACGTGCACACCGTCGTCGTCACGGCCACCTCCCAGCCCGATGAGCTCAACAACTACACGGTCACGGCGCAGGTCAACGGCGAGACGCGTTCCTATACGCTAAGCAAAGCTGACGACGGATCGTGGAGCGTGCAGCCAGCGGGCGGGAGCTAGTGGCGCGGAAGAAAAGGCGCCCTGCTGCGAAAGCGGATCGGCGGCCCGTATTCGACCCGATTCTCGTCACGTAGAACCACTATGCCCGCTCGAATCGGATCGAATCTGGACTCGCCGCTCCACTCTCTCGCGGTCGGGCGTTTCTGCCGCGTAGACTCCTGGTCAGGACGGCATTTCGTCGAAGCCTTCCGAGGTTGAAAGACCGTCGGCGCCGAGGTCCAGGGAGTGAGCGAGCGTGAGCAGCCACTCCCCGTCCTTCTGAACGAAGATGTCGGTGAAGGCGGTCCGGGCCTCGATGCGTCGATCGTCTTCGAGACGGACGAGTGCCCGCTGGATTCCCGCGGCGATGGCCACGTCCCCAGTAAAGGCCACCGTCAGCGGGGCGGCGCTGACGTCCATGATCTCCAGCGGCGAGCCGGTGATGGAGAGCACGAAGGCTTCCCGATCCTGACGCGTCCCGATGGCATCAATATGCACGAAGGAAGCATCAAGATGCTTCATCAACACCGCTTCGTCGCGATCCTGAATGGCCGTGAAGATGGCCCGCTCCACCCGCTGCACCCGTACCGACTCTTTCGCTTCATCGAACATGGATTCGGGAGAATATCGCAGGAGCCGCCCGCAGGGCTACGCACAAGGTACAGTGCAACCCAGGCCTCGACGGGGAGAAGGACTGGTTCAATCTACGTCGCCCCTCATCCGGACTTCTGGGTGCAAGCCCACTTCGCCCTATTGCCGGATCACGTGGAGCTTGTCCGCCTCCAGACCTTTCACCGTCTGCACGTCGCCGTTCGGCCAGGTGATGGTCACGTCCGCGGTCTTCGCCGCTCCGAGGCCAACGTGCTGCACCTTTGGATGCTGGGAGAGGTACCCCGTGCCGCCTTGCACTTCGCGCCACTCCTTCTTTCCGCCGGCAGAGACGATGAGCTCCGCGCCGATGGCGTCGAGGTTCGAATGTTTCGAGGGGTCGCCTACCAGGCGAAGCTCGATCCAATGACGGCTCAGCTTCTCGGCGTTGTTGCGGAGAAAGACTGCCGGCCCGTTGAAGTTGTTGATGACGATATCCAGGTCGCCGTCGTTGTCGTAATCGAGGTACGCGGCCGATCTCGAGTTCATGGCCAGGTCAGCGCCACTGTCCGCGGAGCGGTTTCGCAGCTTGCCCTGTTCGTTGACGAAGAAGACGTTGTTCTCGACGTCGTGCACGCTGAACATCCAGGTCTGCTTGTCGCCTGAAGGAGTCTTTATGTCGAAGTTGGCGTCATACATCTTGTACTCGTTCAGGCCGTTGACCACGTAAAGGTCGTCGTCTCCGTCATTGTCGAAATCGAAAAAATCAGCGTCCCACGCCCAACCGGTCGAGGTATCCTCACGATCGATGGCGTCGGAAAGCTCGTACTTTTCTTCTTTTCCCTTCCCCGCCTTCTCGGACGTGAACAGATGGTTGAATCCCACCACGCGCATTGTGGCCAGCTTCTTCGGGTTCAGCTTCATCTTCGTCTCTTCCGTGGGAAGCACGTACTTTTCATCCTTGACCATGGTCAGGATGTTCGAGATGTAAACATCCGGGAGTCCATCGCCGTTGAGATCGGCCGTGCCCACATTCATGGAATTCGCCGGGATGTCGGTGCCATATGCGGGAGCGACGTCCTCGAACTTCCCGTTGCCGAGATTGCGGTACCAGGAGTTCACGCCGAAGTCGTTTCCGACGATGAGGTCCTGCCAGCCATCGTTGTCGAAATCGACCGCGGCCACCGCCTGCGTCCAACCGGTATTTTCGGTGCCGCTCCCGACGACTTCCTTGAACTGCATGTTCCCGACGTTTCTGAAGAGCTTGTTCGGAGTGGCGTTGAAGTTCTTTCTGGCCAGATTCGGCCCCTGCCCCTGGACGTAGTTTCCGTAGTAACCGACGTAGAGATCGATCAGTCCGTCACGGTCGTAGTCGAGAGCGGCAGCCGCGGATCCCACCAGGCCCTCGCCGCCGAGACCGGCCTGGTCCGTGACATCGATGAACTTCGGTGCGCCTTTCTCTCCGACGTTACGGTAGAGGCGGTGGCCGGCGTTGACGTACGTAATGAGGATGTCCTCGCGGCCGTCGTTGTCGAAGTCGATGATCAGCGGCTGGCGCGGCTCTCCCGGTTTGCCATCTGGTCCCAGCCAATCGATTCCCGCCTCCGCGGTCACATCACGGAAGGCCCCGTGGCCGTCGTTGAGATACAGTTTGTTCCCCACTCCGCCGACGATGAGGATGTCGGCAAACCCGTCCCCGTCGATGTCGTCCGCTGCCACACCGGATCCGGAAAACGACGGGGCCACGTCATGCGCCACATCCTGGCCAGGCTTCGGTGCCTCGGGCGCGCCGTTCACGGAGTAGAGAAACGTCCGCTGGAACCGGCTCAACCAATCCGAGGAGCGATGGGTGAAGTCCAGCTTCGTCGAAAGAGTGATGTCGTCGAAGTATTTTCCCGAGGTCTTCGTGCTCAGCGGCGAGGAGGCGAGTTTTTGCGGAGGCCTGGCCGGGGCCGGCGTGGAAATCTGCTCCTTCATCAATTGGGCAATTCGCTTTTCCGCCTTCGGGATGAACTCAGCCTTCAGCGTGGACGAACCCGCCTCACGGGCCATCAGTCCCGCTTCGCGGAACAGCAGCACGCCGATCTGGGCGGTACCCTCGGAAAGAAGCTCGGCGGCGAACGGATCGAAGTCCATTTTCAGCGGAAATCCGGGGCTGTCGATGACCTGCTTGAACAGTTGCCAATGAAGCCCGCTGTCACGGAAAGAATCGGCGTCGTAGGCCTCGATGTAGAGCTGCTTCTCCTTCGACAGATTGGCGAAGAAAATGACGTCTTCGAACTCGTTGACCTTGTATGGGGCGTTTTTTGCGAAAACGGCGGCGACGTCGCTCTCACGAACGACGGCGTGGCCAGCCTGCTTCGCCTGTTCCTGAGATTTGAGAATCCAGTCCGCCACGAAATCCATAGCCGCCGCAGAAAAGGCCTGACCGATAGCTTCGATGTCCGGCTTGGCCTCCGGCCACGGATAGCGCGCGTAGAAAACCCGGATGTTCGAGAAAAAGATCGGATCGACCTTCCCGTTGTAGCTGGCGAAGGATGCCAGTTTCTGTTCCATGATCTTCCGGAGAACTTCGCCCGGCTTGCTCTGGCCGGCGCGCCGTTCCAGCTTCGCGGTCACGACTGGCCCGGCGTCGGCCGGGGCGATCTGGCCCCATCCAGCGGCGAAGGTGGCAGGCTGCAGTTCCTTTTCGTCCTTGATTCGAGCGATCTTGTCGCTGAGATTCAGTGCTGCCAGCGTGTAGTTGTCCACGTACGATTTCAGAGTGTTCACGGCATCCGTCGACAGCGGAGCCAGATGAAGGTCCGGTGAGAGCAGCGCGTCCTGCTGCACCGACAGAATGGCGCGAAGAGCATACGCAACCGTCCCATACTGGCGGACGTCGCGGCTTTCAAGAAGGAGCTTCTGGCCGCTGGCAAGGGTTACTTCGACATCGCCGTTCGGAAGGACGCTGCGACGGAGGGCCGCGGCGGCAATGGGCTCGAGGATCGCTGTGCTGACCTCCGGAAGCTGCTGCGCTTTCGCCTCCGTGGAGGCTTTTGTCCAGATCGAAAGGATGAGCTTTTTCTGCAGGTCGACCTTCCGGTCGCGCGCAGCCTCCGTCAGAGGAGTTCCGTACATGAAGCCCTCGAGGCGGGACGCAGTGGCATGACACTTCGGGTCGCGCTGGTCTTCGAGCTTTTCAATGGCTCCCACGATCGTGTCCACGCCTCCGGGCGGATTGGACTGCCCCTGCACCATAGGCGTAAGCGCGGCAACGGCCACGATGAAAAGGAATGCGACAGGACGGACGAATGGCAGGGATGGATTCATTCATTTACCTCGATTCATGGAGAGTTGTTCCACCTGTGACTTCGAACCATGAAATCACATCCCGGCTTCCCTGTTCCGGAACCTGAGACACAAAACTGTGACGGTAGTTTTCCGTCCCTTATTGCTGTGCACCATCCAGCCGTTCCCGGACCTCTTCCAGTCTTTCGAAGAGCTCACGCCTCCTCCGCAGCAGACCCTCCCGCAGCCGTCGCCGGACGGTCAACACGAGAAAGCGCCTGGCTTGAATCCATGACTCCACGCCCCTCTGTGCCAGCCAGAGCGTAAAGATCCCCGTCGCCGGCAGGCCCAGCAGACAGGCGGTGGCCACCTCCGCGTTGAAACGGAGGCCGGCGAAGATCGCCAGCCCGGAGATCCAGAGAAGGTACAGAGCAGCGCCGCTGAGGATCTTGGCCGTGGCCCGTTCGACGTCGTCCAGGCGGAGCGCCCGGTCCAGGGCTCGTGTCAATTGATAGGGAACGAAAAAAACCACCGCACCAACCATCACTACGGGGATGGCCACAATCAGAAAAAGAGTCCGTTTGACGATCCACCGTGCAACCAGGCGAAGCTTTGGCCTGAAGTCGAGGTCGGAGGGACGGAGACGCAACTCGGAGAGAAGGGCGCTGAACTCAGTCAGCTCGCTGACCAGAGTCTCCGCTTCGCCGTCGCCGGATCGGCGCTGGGCGGCAAGGGCACGAGCGGCTCCCTGAATGCGATCGAGTTTTGCTCCGAAGTCATTCGCCAGACGCAACTCGGCCGCGTAGATTGCCTCCGCCGCGCGCACCGCCGGAGCATCCGCCCACTGCTCGAGGTTCACCGTCACCGATCTGAGCGCCTCGTCGATTCGTGCCGTCAGTTCCCGCACGGCGTCCTGATCCTGTTCGCCCCGATCCCGCAGGTCGATCCAATCGACTGGCTTGCCGATCAGCGCCGTTGCTTTCGAGCGGAACTCTTTCTTGCGGCCATAGACGAGACCTACGGGCACGATGGCCACCGCGTCACTGGTCAGCTGCGCCGCGCCGAGGGCGATTCGCGCGGCCCCCGTCCGAAGCGGAGCTACTGACGAGCCGCCATGACTGATCCCCTCGGGAAAGATCCCGATGGCGCTCCCCTCGCCGAGGGCTCTCTGAACCTCCTCGAACATAGCATCGTTGAGGTGCACCTTCGAGGGATCGTCTTTGCGACGGAAAACAGGGATGGCGCCAAGAGAGCGGAGAGCCGCCCCGGCTAACGGATGAGCAAAGAGCGGTGACTTCGCCAGAAATCGGACCGGCCGGCGGCTGGCAGCAGCAACCGAGGCAGGGTCGCCGACCATGTTGGGATGATTGGAAATCAGGAGCAGCGGTCCGGTGCGCGGTACTCGCTCACCGGAGACGTCGAAGCGGTAGAAGACGCGGAGTACGGCATTGGCGATCGCCGGAACCAACGGGAGCAGCCACAAGATTAAATTGTAGTCGATCGGGGAGGTAAGCAGGCTGCAGTATCATGGCCGCACGTCACAGTCGATCCGGGCCTCGATTGGGCCCGAGGAGTCAAAATGCGGAAGAGCACACTGCGAAGTTTCGTGGGCCTGGTGGCCGTCACGGTGGTTTCGGTGACCCTGAACGCGGCGCCCGCGGAGCAGGTCGAACCAGCAAAAGAGAAGTCGATCCGAACTCTGCTGAATATCACGGGCATGCCGAAGCTTGCAGAGCAGATCATGACGCAGATGCTCGATGGGATGGCCAGTTCCGCACCGGGAGTCTCCACAGAAGTATGGGATCGGTTCAAAAAGAAGTTGAATCCCGACGAGCTGGTGGATCTGATGATTCCCGTTTACGACAAGTACTACACACAGTCGGACGTGGACGGAATGGTGGACTTTTATAAAACACCTCTGGGTCAGAAAGTCATCGCCACACTTCCGGGCCTTTCCAGCGACAGCATGCAGATTGGACGTCAGTGGGGTGAGGCCAAGGCGCACCAGGTAATCGAAGAACTGGAGAAAGAAGGGAAGCTACCGCATTGAGGGTAACGCGATCAGAGTGGCCTGGCTCCATGCACCAGAGAGATGTTCATCCTGAGCAGCGGGGCATCCCCGGCGCCTGTGTCCCGAGGCTGAAACGATTGCCGCCCGCGTGTCATCCCGAGGCGCGAAGCGAGGGATCTCACGCGCGAGCAAGTTCGAGCCCGTCACACGAGCCGGAGATTCCTCGTCGCTCCGCTCGTGAGGCTGTGTCAAAACCAGGGGAACCTCAGAGAAGCACGAACTCGTAGGGCCGGTTGTGATTTCAAGATACTTTTGACACAGTCTCTCGTTCGGAATGACATGATTGGACCGAGAGCGGGTCATCCCGTTGGGCAATGCGCATTCGCGTTTATGAAGGGCGTGGGACTTGAGCGGTGACGCTGCCCCGGCCGGACCGGCTGCCGCGCTGAATCGCCGCTCGATTTTCGCCTGGGCTCTTTACGATTTCGGCAGTTCGGCATTTACCACCCTCGTCGTCACCTTCATCTTCAGCGTTTACTTCACCAGGCGCATCGCCACGGACCCCCAGCATGGAACGGTGCTGTGGACTCGCGCGGTGAACATCTCGGCCTTCGTCGTGGCCATGGTCACCCCGGTCCTCGGAGCGATCGCCGATTTCACCAGCCGCAAGAAACTTTTCCTCCTGATCTGCACGCTGCAGTGTTCGATCTGTACGGCGCTGCTGTTTTTCGTCAGTACGGGAACAACGACCAGGGCATTGATCCTCTTCGTTCTGGCGAACATCGCCTTCGAAGCGTCGTCGGTTTTCTACAATGCATTTCTGCCGGAGATCTCCACGCGCGACAACATCGGACGAATCTCCGGGATGGGATGGGCCCTGGGCTACTCCGGGGGACTGCTCTGCCTGGTTGTGGCCCTGGGAATGATTCGCGGCTGGCTCCCGCAAACGAACGACCTGCACATCCGTTCGACGAACCTGCTAGTGGCTTTGTGGGTTGCTCTCTTCTCGATTCCTTTCTTCCTCTTCATCAAGGAGAAGCCGGCAGAGCGAACCGGATCGATCGCCGCTCTGACCGTCGAGGGGTTCCGGCGTATCGCAGCGACCCTCGGTCACCTTCGCACCTATCGCGAGGCCGCCAAGCTCCTTCTGGCCAGGCTGATCTACAACGATGGACTGGTTACCGTATTCGCCTTTGCTTCGATCTTCGCGGCGGCGGTGTTCGGACTGGAAACCGACGAGATCATCATCATGGGCATCGCCATCAACGTCGTGGCCGGCATCGGGGCCTTTTCGCTCGGGTTCCTGAACGACCGCATTGGCGGCAAGCGGACGATCGCCATCACCCTGATCGTGCTCATCATCGCCGCGGCCATCGGCGCCACAGCTGCGAACCGAACGATTTTCTGGGTCGCAGCAATGATTCTGGGCTTCATGGTCGGTCCCAATCAGTCCGCCAGCCGCAGCCTGCTGGGCCTGTTCATCCCGCAGGACAAGGACGCGGAGTTCTTCGGATTCTTTTCGTTCTCGGGGAGGCTGGCCTCGATCGCCGGTCCGTTCGTCTACGGCACGGTGCTGTCCAGCTCGGGAAGCCAGCGATGGGCCATGGCCTCGATCATCCCCTTCTTCATCGTGGGACTGATCGTACTGAGCTTCGTCGACGAAAAGAAAGGGATGGAGCTGGTGCGGCAAGTCCCGGCACAATTGCAGGAGTAGTGCGGAGCGCGCTGGTCTGCTCGCCGCTTGATCAGCTTTATTAATCTGGCTAGAATAGCCTTATGAAGAAAGCTACAATCACCGAGACGAAAAATGGCCTCAGCGCTATTCTGGACCTGGTGCGGAATGGAGAAACCGTACTCATTCTGGACCGGGGCCGCCCTGTGGCCCGCATCGAGCCCATCGAGCCTGCCCAGGATCCCGAGAGTCTGCTGGCCCGCCTGGAACGCGGAGGCATCGTACGACCAGCCAGGCGGAGACTTTCCCGCTCGTTCTTCGAGAGTTCCCCGCCCTCCCCTGCGCGTAGAACGAGCGCCCTGACACTGCTCCTCGAGGAGCGGCAGGAAACGCGATGAAGTTCTGGGACAGCTCGGCCGTAGTTCCACTCCTCGTTCGCGAGAAGTGGACACGGGAAGTGACCACGGCCCTTCGCGACGATCCGAATGTGCTGGTCTGGTGGGGAACGGCGGTGGAGTGCGCTTCGGCGCTCAGCCGGCTGGAGCGGATGGAAGCACTGGATACCGCCGAGGTCACCCAGGCCTTCGAACGCCTGAACACACTGGCCGGAACCTGGAACGAGGTGGAGCCGGTTGTCCTCGTCAGAGAGGCGGCGCAGCGTTTCCTGCGCGTCCATGACCTTCGTGCTGCCGACAGCCTGCAACTGGCCGCGGCTCTCATCGCGGCCGAGAACCGCCCGGCCAGCCTGGAGATCGTCACCCTCGACGCTCGCCTGGCTGCAGCCGCATCGCGAGAAGGCTTCCGCGTGCTCGGCAGCAGGGAGCTGTCCCGCCGAAAGTAATGTTCGAGAAGGAAACGAGCTCGTTCAGCTCGAAGAGGTTCGACGGCGTCCAGAAACGCGGCGCATTCTCGATCGCGCCCTGAAGCCGCACCTCACGCCCGCGTCATCCCGAACGACAGTGAGGGATCCCAGAGGGGCGGGCGGCATGAAATGCTCCCTCGTTTCACCCTTGACACGGTCTGTCTTTCGGGACGCCTCATTCTTTGCGCTTTCGATCCAGAGCGAATCTCGCCTGGAAGGCGTCACTCCGAGCGGGGATCCCCTACTTCCCCTTCCACTCCGCGAGGAGCTTTTCCGTTGCCGCAGTGTTCGCTTTCGGTGTCGCCGCCTGGCCGAGTTTGATCGCTTCTTCTGCCAGAGCGATGGCCTGTTTCGTGTCGCCCTTCTTTGCCAGCATGCGCGCTTTGAGGTTCAGATTCGAATAGTTGCGGTTGATGCCGATCGATTTATCGAGCCAACCCTCGCTCTCCGGCCATCCGGCGTTGTCCTCGAAGGCGTACGCCGCCGCCCGATAGGCGGGCTTCCAGTCATCAGCTGCGGCCTTGCTCACGGAGGTCACGGCCCGGGTGTGGGCGTTCGCTTTCGTGTCCACGGTGATCGTGAATGGAATGACAATTTTCTCCCAGGAAAGCGTGACGTCGGCGGAGTCCTCCGCCACCCTTGGAAAGGCAAACGTCACCAGTTCTTCGCTGGCATCCGCTGCCTGCGGCTTGACGTTGACGCGCAGAGCATCCTTCGCTGCGTCGTAACTGAACGCGCCCCACTGATCGGAGACCTTGTTGAAGATGAGCGTCCAGTCTCCCTTCCCAGGAATGGTGAACAGGGCGTACTCGCCGGCGGCCAGGGCATTCCCGTTGATCTTCACGCCATCCGTGAAAGCGATGGTCGTAGCTTCATTGGCACCGGTGCGCCAGGGCTGATCGTAGGGAACCAGCGCGCCCCAGATCGTCCGCCCCTTCACGCCGGGGCGGCTGTAGGTGATCGTGACATCGGTGACGCCGATCCTTTGTGAAACAGTTGCCTTCTGGCTGAGGCGGGGCGGTTCGAACTGCGCACTCATGGGCAGAACGCAGACCAGGCCCAGTATTATGGAAAGCTGCAAGGCACGGCTGATCGTCATAAAGACTCCTGGATGGAATGAATTCATGCTTCGTGCACTCTATCAAATGAGATTGTTCTACCGTTATTGACGATCGCTGCGTCAAAACAGGCTGTTCGATTTATACTGTCGCCTTTACCGGCCTTTCGGTCCAAAATTCAACGTGAGCACTCCTAAGACCAGATTCAACGCGGGCGACACCATCGACGGTCGCTACGAAGTCGTCCAAATGCTGGCTTCCGGCGGGATGGGAGAGTTGTACAAGGTCCGCCACGTCCACCTCGGTGATTTCCGCGTGGTTAAGGTCCTCAAGTCCCGTTTACTTTCCGACGACACAACCAAGCAACGCTTCCTGCGCGAGGCCAAGCTGGCCGCGTCGATTAAGAATCGGTACCTGGCCTCCCTGTTCGATTTTTCGTCGCTGGCAGATGGTTCTTACTACATGGTCATGGAGTTCATCTCCGGCGTAACGCTTGCCGAGCGGATCCGTGCAGGCGAGCATTTCGAGCTTCCCTTCATCCTTCGGGTCGGGGAGCAGGTACTCAGCGGACTGTCCGCACTCCATGCCGCCGGCATCATCCATCGCGACATCTCGCCGGACAACCTGATGCTTACCGAGATCGACGGCACTCCGAGCGTGAAGATCATCGACCTGGGCATCGCCAAGCCGGCAGACGGGGGAGAGGGGTTGACCAGCGACGGCTTCTTCGTCGGAAAGCTCCACTACGCATCCCCGGAGCAGGCTGGAATGCTCGAGCCGGATCAGAAGCTGGACCAGCGGACGGATCTCTATTCGCTGGGCGTGGTTCTCTACGAGATGGCGACCGAGCGGATGCCGTTCTCGGCGGAGAGTCCTCAGACCTATTTCCTCAAGCAGGTTTCCGAGGAAGTTCAGCCGATCAACCAGCCGGGGGCGATGCCCCGCATTCCATTTGACGCGGAACAGTTCATCCTCAAGCTGCTCAAGCGTGATCGCTCGGAACGATTCGCCGACGCCGCCGACGCCATGGCCGGCCTCGAAAAACTGACCGGCGGTCCCTCCGTCACGCAGAAAGCAGTTGCGGAGGACTCGTTCTCCTCCCGCACCCCGAAGCCACCGGACCTGGATCTCCCCCGCTCCACCGGACCCACTCCCCTTGGCGGGGGCGCCATGCCTCTGGGTGGGTCGGCTTCACTCGGCGGCGGCACGCCTCAGCAGCGCACAACCCCTCCGGAGTTACGCCAGCAGTCCAGCGACCCCAATCAGCTCGGCGAAGCAATTCCCGAGACGGTGATTTTTGATTCGAAGGCGCTGATGGCCGAGTACGGCAGCGCTGCTTCGGATGAAGACTCGAACGTATTTTCGGATTCGCTCGGATCCTCCCCCCCGACCGGAAAACGACGGGACCGCATCACGGAGGAGATTCCTCTGGTTTCCCCTCCTCCCGCCGCGTCGCCGTCCCAGCCGGGGCCGTACGGGGGTGACGACGACCTGACCGTCACCGGTCAGCCGGAGTCCGAGCCGTTCTACGCTCCCGACCGGACTGTGGTGCAGAGTCTCCCGGATCCGGAGCCGGAGGCGAATTCAGCTCTGGGGATGGGCGCGGGCTCTCTACTGGCCGATGAGATCCTGGGTCGAGGTCGCCAGTCGGCTCCTCAGACTCCCACTCGCGCTCCCGCGTTCGAACTTCCTCCGCCTCCACCGGCCACGATGGTCGAGTCCCTGGAGAACATGGGAATCCCGAATCGAACCGTGATGCACTCCGAACCGGAGCCGGAAGTTTTCGGCCGGACCGTGGCGGAACCATACAACACCGGTAGCGCCAGCGCATCAGGGTTTCAGCAGGGTCCGATTCCTCCGCCGCCGCCCGTGATGCCCACCCGCCCTGCGAAGAAGAGTTCGGCTATGCCGATCATTCTGGGCCTGGTCGTTCTGGCGCTTCTGGCAGCGGCCGCGTTCGCGGCCTGGCGTTTCATGGCAGGCCGCACCAGCGAGGCCCCGCCTCCGACGTCGACTGTCGCCGACTCCACGCAACCGATCGTTCCACCACCCCCGGCCACCACCCCGACGCCGGCGATGATTCAGACTCCGCCTCCGATGAATGACTTCGGAACGTTGAACGGAACGATGGATCCGAACGTTCTTCCGTCGGAGACACCCTCGACTTCGCCGCTCGAGATCCCGACGCCCACCCCGGCTTCAAGATCCACACCGCGGACGAAACGGGAGCCCGCGAAGCGGAGTTCAACACCCACGCCTCATGAATCTGCGGCCCCGACTGCAGCGCCCACGGCCGCACCTCCGCCCACCCCATCTGTTCGCGTGGGTGAGCTGGTTTCTCCGGGCGCGGGCGTCGTCGACGCCCGGATCACCCGCTGGTCTCCGCCGTCGTACCCGAAGGCTGCCGAACGGCTGCGCGCTGCAGGAACCAGTGAGCTCAGCGTTCTCGTCGACGAGAACGGCACGCCGCAGGAAGTGAAGGTCGTGAAGTCGAGCGGCTTCGCGCCTCTCGACGAGGAAGCCGAACGGGTGGCCCGCAAGAGTTCGTACAACGCAGCGACGAAACAGGGTGTGAAGGTGAAGATGTGGATCCCTGTGAAAGTCACTTTCAGCCGCCCCTGACACTCCCGTCGCCCGTGGGCTCGGCCATGCCGTTGATTTCAGTGAGCGAACAGCCCTGAGCAACCGCCGCGGACTGCTCGTCTACAACCCCGCCGCCGGGCAGAGAAACCTGACAGCATCGCTCGAAGCGATCGCCCGCCGAATGCCGAAGGCGGGGCTCGATCTCACGCTGATGCCCTCGCGTTCCCCGGCCGATTCCAGAGAGCGGGTCCGCGTTGCCATCCGCGAAGGCGCCCAGTTGATCGCTGTATGCGGCGGTGACGGCACCATCAACTCGGTGGCGGTGGAACTGGCCGGGACAGGAGTTCCGTTGGGGATTCTGCCGGCCGGTACAACCAACGTGCTCGCCCGTGATCTGGAGATCCCGCGATCGCTTCCGCGCGCGGCCGACGTTCTCGTCCACGGAGTACCTCTCACGATTTCGCTGGGATTGGCGGGCCAGCACCGGTTTCTGATGATGGCCGGGTTCGGATTCGACGCCGTGGTGATGTCCCGGCATAGCCCGTTTCTGAAACGCTGGTTCGGCCGGACGGCGATCGCCGCACGCTGCGCCGAAGAGATGTTGCGGTTTTCGCCGCCCGGAGTGCGCGTGCGATCCGGCTCGACGGAGATCGAAGGAAGTCTGGCCATCGCCGCGAATATCCGGCTCTACGGCGGGGAGTTCATCGTGGCGCCCGAAGCAGACCCGACCGACGATGTGCTCGATATCGTTGTATTCAGGGGATCGTCCCGGGCGGACTATGCCCGATACTTCGCAGCGATGCTCCAGGGCCGCCTGCACCGACTCCCGGACGTGGTCACGATCAAATCATCGAAGGCATTGATCGAAGCATCAGGCAATGTGCCGGTGCCCGGGCAGGTCGACGGCGACACCATACTGCAGACGCCCGTCGAGGTCTCGGTGGAACCTCGAGTGGTGACGGTACTCGTTCCCCGAAACTCCCGATACGTCAGGTAGCCGATTGGAAGGGATTCTTCACGGTTTCTTCTTTCTACCCAGCCGCGCCACGATCCGGAATTCCGCCGCTTTCACCGGCTGAATGGACAGCCGCGAGCCCTTCCGTGTCACCTCCATCGATTCCAGTCCGGGCGTCGCTTTCAACTCCTCCAGCGGGACAACCCGACAAAGCTTCTCAATGAAGCCGATCTCCACGGAGAACCAGGTCGGATCGGCCGGATCACTTTTCGGGTCGAAGTAGCGGTGCCCTTTCTGAAAAGCGAAGGGATCGGGGTAGCCTCCGCGGCTGATCTCAGCCAGGCCCGTCACTCCTGAAGGATCCGCATTCGAAGCGTAGAAGAGCACACCATCGCCCTTTTTCATATCGTCGCGGAGGAAGTTCCGCGCCTGAAAGTTCCGCACTCCTTCCCAACCCGTCCTGCCGTCCCTCTCAAGGTCATCGATCGAGTACGCCGACGGTTCACATTTCATCAGCCAGAATCGTTTTGCTCTCTTCATCAACGGCTCTCCCTGAAATCAAAAATAATTTTCCCGGACGGCGCCAAAGCGCGCCAGGTTGGCTTGAAAAACGCAAGCATAAAAAAGTCAATGAGTTGACCTCCATGACTGCACCGATCACCTTCACCTCTCCAGAATCATCTCCCCGCACTGACCAGGCCCATTCGCGGCAGGCGAAGCTGCGTAGAACTCGTGTACCATCTGCTGAATCGTCCCCGACTTGATCTCCGCATTCGACGTTCTCCGACCACGCTCCCGGAGTCTTCAGATGAAAAAGACTAGCATTGTGTTCTTTCTAGGCCTCCTCTCGGTAGCTTTGCCGGCCGGCGCTGCTGACGCCCTTCGCGTCGTAAAGGCTGGGCCCGTGGGCGAAATCGCCACGATCGCCGAAGCGAACGAGGTTCGGGTGATCTTCTCGGAGCCGATGGTCGTTCTCGGACGGATTCCGGACAAGGTACAGGTCCCGTTCTTTCGAATCTCGCCGGAGCTGCCGGGGACCTTCCGATGGTCGGGGACGACCACGCTGATTTTCACACCGGATCCGAAGAAGAAACTGCCCAACGCCACGACGTACCAGGTAACAATTTCCGACTCGGCTACGGCCGTGTCCGGAAGTACGCTGCCCCGGCCGTACACCTTCTCCTTCACAACTCCCACTCTGAAACTCTTGAGGACCCAGTGGTATCGCAAGGACGGTCAGGCGAATGCACCGGTCGTTCTGGCGCTGCGGTTCAATCAGAGAGTCGACAGGGCCAAGCTCGCCGCCCACATCAAGCTCGCGTACGTATCTCACGACTGGACGCGAGCCGAGCTTCCGCCGGCCGGTCGTGGGTGGCTGGAGAAGAATGATCCTTCGGCCATTTCCGCATTCAATCGGAAGGTTGCCGCAACGGATCAGGTCGTCCAGGCATCGGGACCGGTTTTCGTGTTCCTGGCCGAGGACTGGGACAAGAAGCAGTTTCCACAGTCAAATGATCTTGTCGTCCTTCAGACCCGGCCTGGCCTGCCCGCGGACGGCTGGATTCGACTCACCATCGACAGCGGTGTTCCATCCCTCGAAGGACCGGCCACACCCGACGCCCCGCAGGAGTACGTGGTGAAGCTGTCGAAAACGCTCTTCGCTGACGGACTGGAGTGCACATCCGCATGCGATCCGGAGTCCTGGAACCCGATTCGATTCAGAGTAAAGGTTCCGGTGAGCGAAGCCCGGAAAAGCATTACGGTCATCGATGTCACCGATCCCGCACATCCGGTGACCCTCACTCCCCAGAAAGCGCGCGAGAAAACGGTGGACGTCGAGGAGGAAGGCGAAGACTACGATTACGACCAGCAATTCGCCATCACCCTGCAGGACCTCGGGTTTACCACTCTGCCGGCTCGCACGTATCGGATCAGTGTTGCCCCCGACCTCAAAGCGTCCGACGGCCAGACACTCGGCTACCACTGGGTCGGCATCCTCGAACAATGGCACAAGTCAGCCTTCACGAGCTTCGGTGACGGGCACGGCGTCTGGGAGGCCTCCGGCGGTCCGCTGCTACCTTTTTCCGCCCGCAACACAAAGAACGTTTCGCAGTGGCTGGCTTCCCTTCGTTTAGATGAGCTCATGCCCACTATGCTCAACGAAGAGAAGGCAGGCTTCCGTCTCACGCCTTCCACCAAGCCTGTCAACCGCAAGCTGAACCCCACTCCGGACAAGATCCAGTCCTATGGCATGGACATCACCCCCGTAGTGGCAACGTCCGGGAAGGGACTGGTATGGGCTGCTGTGAAAGATGGAGAGCCCATCCCGCACTCCCATCCTGCCTGGGATGTTTCCGAGCCCAAAGCAACGCTCGTCCAGGTTACCGACATGGGCATCTCGGTCAAAGACAGTCCACTGAACACGCTCATCTTCGTGACGCGGCTCGACAACGCTGCTCCCGTGGCCGGGGCCCATGTGTCCATTCGCACTCGGGACAACAAGGTGTTCTGGTCGGGGACGACGGATGCGAACGGTCTCGCTCTGGCGCCGAATACCGACATGCGCCTGCGTGCCGAGAAAGAAGACAGGGAGGCTCGGGCCGCGGACCATCCCGACTCGATGACGGAGGACGAGGAGCCGGGATGGTACGACTTTTACACCCTGCAGTTCGTCGTGACCGCCGAGAAAGACGGCGACACGGCCTACGTCGCCAGTAACTGGACCGAAGGCGTCGATCCCTGGTCCTTCAATCAGAATTTCAGTTTGTGGGAAGCAAAGCCTCTGCTTCGCGGCGAGATCTTCGCCGATCGCGGTGTCTACAAGCCGGGCGAGGACGTGCATCTGAAGGCCATCCTCCGCAGTGACACGCCCACCGGCATTCAGCTGCTGCCGCCGAAGACCGCCGTGGAAATTCTCGTACGCGACGCGGTCGGCAAGGACGTGGACAAGCGCTCCATTACAACGAATCAATGGAGCTCGGGAGAATGGCTCTTCCACGTCCCCCCGGATGGCTCCCTTGGCAACTACCAGATCACGGCAACGGTGAAGGGCCAGCGCACGGCGCTCAACGGCGAGTTTCTGGTCGCCGCGTACCGTCGTCCGGATTTTCGCGTTGACCTGTCCCTGTCCGGTACCGACCTCATCGCCGGAAACAAGATGGCTGGCACCGTCAGCGCTCGCTACCTGTTCGGCGCGCCGATGGCCTCCCGGCCTGTGCGCTGGACCTATTCCAAGAATCCGGTATTCAGTCCGCCGGCCGCAGTCACGGAACACTTTCCCGATCGCTACACCTTCGTCGGCGATGACTGGTCCGACGACCAGTCCTGGCCGTCCGGCACGATCTCGAAAAAAGAGGGAACTCTCAACGCGAAGGGTGAGCTGCCGTTGAGCCTGCCCACGGAGGCTGCCGCCGGAATTCCCTACGATTACAAACTGGAAGGTGAAGTGACTGACGTCTCGCGGCAGCGAATTGCGAACAGGATCTCGACCCGTGTGCATCCCGCACCCTGGTATGTGGGAGTTCGCACGCCGCCGTACTTCGCCACCACCAGTCTGGACACCGACGTCATCGCCGTAACCCCGGAAGGACTGATGGCGCCGGGAGTAGGCGTGACTGTCGCTCTGAAGAAGATCCAATGGAACAGCGTCCGGCGCGCTGAGGGCAACGGCTTCTACACCTGGGAGTCGGAACGCAAAGAGGTGGACGCTGGTAAGTGGGATGTGACGACGGCTGCCAATCCGGTACCTCTGCACATCGACCTGAAGAACGGCGGATATTATGTTCTCACGGCCACAGCGACGGACAAAGGCGGGCGATACACCCGAACCGTCCTTCCGTTCTACGCGCTCGGATCGGGTTACACCGCCTGGGAACGTTTCGATCACAACCGCATTGATCTCGTTCCGGAGAAGAAGACCTACAAACCGGGAGAGAGCGCCCGGATCATGATTCAGTCACCGTGGGAGACCGCGACGGCCCTCCTCACCACGGAACGCGAAGGGGTACGCACTTACAAGCGGTTCGACCTGACCTCCACCCAGCAGACAGTGACTGTTCCGATCACGATCAAAGACATCCCCAACGTCTACGTCTCAGTGCTACTCATCAAAGGGCGCACGAAGGAAGCCGCCACTGAGGACTCCAGCGATCCTGGAAAACCGTCCTTCCGCCTCGGATATACGGAACTGCAGGTCGAGGACTCGGCCAAGCGGCTGAACGTCACCGTCACGGCCAACAAGGAGGAGTACCGCCCGGCGACGAAGGCGACAGTCGAGGTGGAAGTGAAAGACCAGCAGTCGAAGCCGGCCCGCTCCGAGGTCACTCTGTGGGCGGTGGACTACGGAGTTCTGTCGCTGACTAACTATCGGACGCCCGATGTCCTGGGCTCCATCTACGTCGATAAAGCCATTCAGGTTCTGAACGAGGATTCGCGGCAACGCATCATCAGCCGGCGGGTGCTCACCCCCAAGGGTGCCGATGCCGGAGGAGGAGGCGGAAAGGATCTGGGCGCCGAGGCGATGCGCAAGGATTTCAGGCCGCTTGCCTTCTGGCTGGGCTCGATCGAAACAGACAAGAAGGGTCAGGCCTCGACCACGGTCACACTTCCCGATTCACTGACGACATACCGGATCATGGCCGTTGCCGGTGATCGGGACTCACGATTTGGTTTTGCGGATACCGAGATCCGAACGAACAAGCCGGTACTGCTCAGCCAGGCCTTCCCCCGCTTCATGGCTCTTGGTGACAAGGCTTATTTTGGCTCGGTCATCCATAGTCAGATCGATCGCGCAGGAAGCGCGGTAGTGACGATGCGCAGCCTCGATCCGTCGGTCATCCAGATCGTGGGTGACGGCGTTCAGAATGCCGACGTTACCGCCAAAGGCACAACGGAGGTCCGTTTCCAGGTAGAAGCAAAGGCCGTCGGCAAGGCCCGCATTCAAACGACGGTGAAACTCCTCGGAGAGACGGACGCCTTCGAGGATGTCATCCCCGTCGAGGTCATCTCATCGATCGAGACCGTCGCAGCCTACGGTGAACTGAAGGAGTCGGCAAAGGAAACCCTGGCCATTCCCACGGCCGTAGTTCCCGGCATCGGCGGGCTGCATCTGGAGCTGGCTTCCACCGCCATGGTGGGGCTGGCGGAAGGGGCGCGCTATCTGGTCGAGTATCCGTACGGATGCGCGGAGCAGCGCTCCTCGCGCGGCCTGGCGCTCGTCCTCGTGTCCGACCTCGGCGAAGCATTCAAGCTGCCCGGAATCGATGCGAACAAGACCAAAGATGCCGCGCAGAAGAACCTCCGCGAGCTGGAGAAGTTTCAGTGCGGAAACGGCGGCTTCGCCTTATGGCCCGGTGACTGCGCGTACACATCGCCCTACCTCGCAAGCTACGTTCTCCATGTTCTGCAGACCGGAAAGAGTCTGGGGTACGTGGTAACTCCCGATGTTCTGGAACGCGGCTACACCTATCTCGATCAGGTTCTCTCTGAGCCTCAGCCTGAGAACGAGGGATGGTGGCCGGCATATACGGCGTGGCAATCATTCGCGGTGAAAGTGCTGACCGAGGGTGGAAGAAACGAAGACAGCAACTTCAACCGGCTCTACGGATATCTGGACAGGATGCCTGTTTTTGCGATTTCGTACCTCTACGACGCCGCTCAGGCCAGGAAAGAAACTGGAAAGCGGACCGAGGAACTGCGCCGGCGCATCTATAACGCCATCGAGCCTGAGGGCGGTTCCTCGCACGTCGAGGAACTGAGCGACCCGTACCTGCTCTGGTTCTGGAACTCGAACGTGCGCTCCAGCGCCATCGTTCTCAGGAGCCTCGTCAACGACGGGGACCCCGCCCTGGTGCGCGGGCTCGTGCGATGGCTGATGAAGGTGCGAAAAAATGGGCGATGGGGAAACACCCAGGAGAACGCACTGGCCATGGAGGCACTCGTGGCCTACTACCGGAAGTACGAGTCCGAAGTGCCCGACTTCACTTCGATCGTCACTCTGGGAGCCAGTGAGATCAGCAGCGACACGTTCAAAGGCCGGTCGACGGAAACGAAGACCACCGAGCTACCCATGAAGTCGCTACTCGAAAGGCCGGCAGGCGAGCGCCAGGATCTGCTTTTCCGTAAAACGGGTTCAGGTACGCTTTTCTATATGGCCTCTCTCCGGTACGCCTCCCTCGACCTGTTCCAGAAACCGTTGGAGTCCGGTTTCAGAGTCGAGCGTCGTTACTCGATCAGCAGTAATCCCAAAGGAAATGCGACGACGTTCAAAGCCGGCGATCTCGTCACGGTGACGCTGACCATACGGAACACGAAGGAGCGCCGTTACGTGGCCGTCACCGATCCCCTTCCGGCAGGGTTCGAGCCGGTGGAGTCACTCTTTGCCACCACTGCCAGCGACACGAACGCCGCCCAGCAAGGCGACGAGGAAACGCCGGACGACTGGACGAGCTGGTGGAGGCGCGGTGGGTTCGATCACGTGGAGCGCCATGACGACCGCGTGGATCTGTTCGCCACACGTCTCAGCGAAGGTACGCACATTTACACCTATGCGGCGAGGGCCACGACAGCTGGAACCTTCCGGACCGCACCCACGCACGCAGAAGAAATGTACGAACCGGAAGTCTTTGGTAGAGCGGCGACGGAGGTGGTGACCGTCGAACCGTAACGAAGGAACATCCTCGAGCGAACCCGTGACGTTCGCTTGCAGATGCTGAAACCACTGAAGGATGCGATCCTTTGACCCGACGGACGAATGACCAGACAGAGAACCAGACGCATCTTCACGATTTCTATCCCGGCGGCCCTGCTGATCGCGGCCGCCGCGTGGATCCGGTGCGGGCCTCTGCCTCCGGGCCTCCTCGGCAGCACCCGCAACGCCTCCACCAGGATCGTGGACCGAAACGGCGTGGTCCTCTACGAAACCCTATCAGCCGCTGAGACGCGGTCTGCTCACCTCGACGAATCAACGCTGCCGCAAGCGCTGGTCGAGGCCACGATCGCCGCGGAAGACCGACGCTTCTTCCATCATCCCGGCATCGATCCCATCGCCACCGCACGGGCACTCGCTCATGACGTGCGAGCCGGCCGATTCGTGGAGGGCGGCTCGACGATTACGCAGCAGGTCGTCAAGCAGCTCGTTCCCCGGGATCGCAGCCTCCGTTCGAAGCTGCGGGAAGCCGTCCTGGCGCTGCGCCTCGAACACCACCTCAGCAAACGGCAGATCCTGGCCCTCTATCTCAATCTCGCGCCCTACGGGAATCAGTACGTTGGTGCACAACGCGCCAGCCGCGGATACTTTTCCGTTCCTGCGGAGAATCTGACGGTAGCCCAGGCTGCATTTCTGGCGGGACTTCCGCAACGCCCTGGCCGGTTCGATCCCCGCCGCAACCTGCCCGCGGCGATGGCGCGCAAGGAGAGCGTGCTGGCCCGTATGAACGCCGCCGGTCTGCTCAGCAGGGAAGAGTGGCGAATTGCCCGCTCCGAGCAACTTCGTTTCGTTGCGGATGAGCGGCCGATCGTAGCGCAACATTTCGTCGAGCATGTTCTGAACGAGGTAGCAGGAATTACGGACGGAAAGATCCTGATCGTCAATACCACCCTCGACGCCGAACTTCAGAAATCCGTGCATGCCATTCTGCAGATGCAGCAGCAGAATCTGGAGAAACATGGAGCGAACAATGTGGCTGTTGTCGTTATGGACAACCGCAGCGGTGAGTGGCTTGCCTGGGAGGGATCCGGAGATTATTTCGATGCCGCCGGAGGTGCCATCGACGGCGTGACCACTCCACGCCAGCCCGGATCCGCGCTGAAGCCATTCACCTATGCGCTGGCATTCGAGAATGGGTTCACGCCCGCAAGCGTCCTGCCCGACATCCCCTCAAACTTCCCCACCGCTGAGCAGGGCATTCTCTACAGCCCCCGCAATTACGACGGAGCCTTTCGCGGTCCTCTTCGCGCCCGAGCAGCGCTGGCCGGCAGCGAGAATGTTCCAGCCGTCTGGCTGCTCTCGCAACTTCAGGTTCCTTCGCTGCTGCGATTTCTGCATCAGGCGGGGTTCACGACCTTCCGGAAGAATTCGGACTATTACGGATTGGGCCTCACCCTGGGCGACGCTGAAGTCAGGCTCGACGAGATGGTCTCGGCGTATTCAGTTTTTGCCCGCGGCGGCGCAATCGTCCGCCCCTCAGCCATCCGCTCGGTCCTTTTCGCTGACGGCCGGGAGAACTCGCCGAGCCGCCCCCCTCCGGAGCGCATTCTGTCCCAGCGCACGGCGTTCTGGATCACCGATATCCTCTCCGACTCGGAGGCGCGCGCGTTCGTCTTTGGACAGGGCGGCAGTCTGGACCTGCCGTTCCCTGTGGCGGTCAAGACCGGCACTTCTCAGGCGTATCACGACAACTGGACCATCGGATATTCACGGGAAGTAACGGTAGGCGTCTGGGTTGGAAACTTCGACCGGACAGGCCTGAGGAATTCCTCGGGAGTAACCGGAGCTGCCCCGATCTTTCACGCAGTCATGCTCGCTGCAGAAAAGAGCGTGCTCGGGAGGCTTCCCGGGCCGGGTGATGCTCCCATTGCCGATCGTCCGGATTCTCTGACCCTGCAGTCCGTGTGCGCCCTCTCCGGACTACGGCCGTCGCTGAATTGCCCGGCGGTGGAGACGGAGTGGTTGCCGGGTGATTCGCCCCCCCATGACTGCGATTGGCACAATACGTCGCAGGCGGACGTGCGTTGGCCGGCGGAGTACCGTTCCTGGGCGCTGAAGAGTGGTCTCACTGCGCCCATTGAAGCCGCCTCGAAGGATTCCCCGCCAGGAGATGTTGCTCGCAGCAGACCGTTACGAATCGCAAGCCCGCCCGACGGAGCCACCTATATGATCGATCCCACGTTGCGCCAGGACTTCCAGAGCGTTCCCCTTCGTGCCGTAGCGGCGCAAGCTGGCAGCCGCATCACCTGGAGAGTGAACGGAAACCTCGTGGGAATTGCCACGGCCGACCGGGCCCTGCGATGGCCGCTGCGTCCGGGCCGCCACACAATCGTCGCCCGGGACGAAGAGGGACGAACCGACAGCTCGATGATCTACGTCAAATGACTCTTTCCACAGCGGACGAGGGCGCAGTCGAAGCGACATTCCAGCCACCGTGGTGGCTTCGAAACGCCCACCTGCAGACGATCTGGGGCCGGGCCACAAGAAGCCGGCGGCTGATACCCTTTCAGCGCGAATCGCTCACCACGGCCGACGGCGACGAGCTCGTCGTCGATCATATGGAGGGAGCGAGCAGCGGACCACGCTTTCTGCTCCTGCACGGGCTCGAAGGAAGCTCGTACTCGGTGTACATCCAGGGCATGCTCTCGCAGATCAGGCGACGCCACCTTCCGGCCACCGTCATCAACTTCCGGCACTGCGCCCGGGATCCGAAGAACGTCAACCGCGTTCTCCCAAATCGGCGCCCACGGATGTACCACTCCGGCGAGACCACCGACTTCGACTTTGTCGTTCGAACAATGCGCGAACGTGAAGCCGCACGTCCGCTGGTAGCGATCGGCTCGTCGCTTGGCGGGAACGTGCTCCTGAAGTGGCTTGGCGAGAACGGCCCGAAGAGCAGCATCGTGGCCGCGGCAACGCTCTCGGTCCCCTACGATCTCAGCGCCGGCTCCCACTATCTCGAGGAAACTGCCATGGGCCGCGTCTACAGCGCCTCCTTCATGCGTACTCTGCGCCGGAAAGCGATCTGGGTGACGAAAAAGTTCGAGAGCCAGACCACGCTCGACCCGGCGCAGATTGCAAGGACCCGGACCATGATCGAATTCGACGATGCGGCCACGGCTCCGCTCCACGGATTCACCAGCGCCGAGGACTACTACGCACGCTCCAGCTCCATTCGATTCGTCGAGCGTATCGCCGTCCCCACGCTGTGTATTTCCGCTCTCGACGATCCGTTTCTTCCTCCGAAGGTCCTTCCATTGGTCCATAGCCTGGCTTCCGCCCACGTCGAATTCCTCGTCACGGAACGAGGTGGACACGTCGGGTTTGTAGGTGGTGTCTTTCCCTGGCAGTCGCGATACTGGGCCGAGGAGTACGCTGTTGACTGGGTCCTGAAAAGAGCGTCTGACGAGCCGCGGGAAATGCTGCCCGGTCGTACTCGTTCCAGGAGTACGAGTCCGTGAAACGCGAACGCACCGAAGCGATCATCCTGCACACTTTCCCATCTCGGGAAAGGGACAAGCTCGTCGTCTTTCTCACCTCCGATCACGGAAAGAAGAAGGGTTGGGCTTACGGCTCCCGGAGCATGAAGAACCGCTTTGGCGCCGCGCTGGAGCCGCTCTCCAAGGTGCGCATCGGCTATCTGGAACGGGAGACAGATGAGGTTGTGCGCATCGAATCAGTCGATCTGCAGCGTTCGCTCTTCGATGCCCATCAGAACCTGGCCAGCAGCATGGCTGCAACCTATATCGCGGAAACAGTGGACACGTTTGCGCAGCCCGACGATCCCTCGGAGACGCTTTACCGGCTCCTGGACCGTTCGTGCGAGGTACTTCTCGGTGGAGGCGATCCGGCGTACGTGGTTGCATACGTCGAAGTGTGGGTGCTGAAACTCGCCGGGATTTTCCCTTCGATGAAGAACTGCAGTCACTGCCACGAATCGCTGGAGCGGCCGCTCCGTTACGACGAACAACAGAACGGATTCGTCTGCCGCAACTGTGCTCCCCGCTCTCTGGCTGTTCTCCCCAACGATACAACCGACGCCATCGAGTTGCTCATGAGGTCACGCACGGAGGATTTCGCCGGCGGTCAGCACCCGGATCTGAGTATCTTCGAGATTCGTTCTCTGGCTCGCAACGTACGGCGAAATTTTCTCGGTCACGAGCTCAAGTCCCATGACCTCCTGGGAGGGGCACTGGCCCGGCGGTGAGCATGCGGCATTCCTGCCGCCGGGGTTCAACTCGGGTATCGGCAACTGAAATCTACCCACGGCGTTGCCATGCCAGGAGAAACTCGGACGCTCTCCGCCGCAGCTCGCCATCCGAGCGTCTGTGGGTGAGAGTTTCACGCTCTTCCGCATCGAGGTATGAGTGAAGTGACCGGAAGGCGTCACCTGATTCGGACGCCTCGTCCATGAGGACCCGGGGATCGATTTGCCGGGCTTCCAGAAGTGAATACAGCCGTCGCCGAAGCTCACGCGGATCATCACCCACGGTCAGTTCCCGCAGCATCCCGGCTGGCGGACGCCTGCCACTCCACAACAGGACTGCGATTCCGAGTAGCGCTGCCGCGCCGGCGGCGAGCAGAAACCAGCTGCGACTCGAATCGGTCGCCTCGGGAGGTGCTATAGCGCCGGAAGCAACGGCCGGCCCGGTGCTGATCTCCCGCACGAAGACATCCGAAGGGTCACACTGCAGTTCGCGAGCGGAGTTGGTTTCAGGATCGAATGTCGTGAGTGCCAGGCCGGGAATGTGCAGCGTTCCCGATTTTGCAGGAAAAACGAGGTACTTCCAGTTACGGGTCATGCGAACCCGCGACCTCTGACGATCCACAGATACGGGCCCCTCCTGAATTTCGAGGCGTCCGTCCACCTCGCCGAGCATCCGGGGTGGCGAGGCCGATCGAAGATTTCCAGCGCCTGATACCTGCACATTCAAAACGACCGGACCGGCCAGCGGTGAGTGTGCCGCCGAGCAACTCATGACGAATGTGCCCACGGCCGCGAATGTACCCTGCGGAAGTGGCGCGACATCGACGTCGATCTTCGGCGAGCGGCACTCGACGGTCTGAACGGTCCGGTCCAGAAGCGAAAAGAAGCCGAACGGGTCGCGCACCGGCTCGATCACTTCCGCCACTGCGGCCAGTGGACCGACAATGACCTTCCCGCTGTGCAATGGGAACAGCGCCAGCCTCCGGATGGGGACCTTCTGCACGAGAGTGCCTGCCATGGGAAGCTCGCGTGTTGGTTCGCTCTCGATCGGCAGTTCCTCCGCCCAGAAATCCGTGAAGGACGGCATCGAGTGAATCTCGAGATCACGGACCGAATCGGCAGAGTACAGATACCAGGTGACGACAACTTGTTCGCCAACCGTCACTGATTTCCGGTCAATCTCCGGAAGAATGAAAACGCGTTGCTTGCCGGCTGCTCTCAGGTCGCGAAGTGTTTCCTCCGGAGAGCCGGCACTGACTTCCAATTCCGGAAGAACTTCGATCAGGAATGGCGGGACGACCGTCTGGCGGTTGTTCCGGTCACGAAACATGAGGGGCCCGGCCTGAGCGGACCCGGGGTGAACGGCGTGCGCCGCATAGGTGAAAACCTTCTGACGGGAGACATCTCCATTGACCCACTGAAACTGCGATGCCACGGACGGACCGTTATCAATGACGAGATTCTGCAGCGGAAGGGAAATCGAGTCCGCCGTGGCCAGGTCGCCGTTCAAGGTGACGACAATCTGAACAGCCTCACCGACGTGAACGGTCGCCGGTTGCACCGTGATCTCATTTTCCTGCGCAAGCAGTGCCTGCGAGCAGACTGCGCATACGACCAGAAAAAGGACTGCACCTGGCGGGAAATACCTACCAACCGATCTTTTCATTGTCCCGCTTTGCCCGCCGCATCCGCGAAAGCTCCTCACGCTCCTGTTGTTCTACTGATCGGAGCACCGACTCGGCGTCGACCTTTCCCGGGTCCTTGTTCGCTCCTTCCGCAGGCTTCTGCTGCTGGGGCGATTTCTGCCGCTGGTTCGGTTGCTGGCCATTCGGAGATTGCTGCTTCTTCTGTTGTCCGCCGCCGCCCTGCTGCTGTTGCTGTTGACGCTTTCTCAACTGGGCGATCTCCAGGTTGCGTTTCGCGGCCGGGTCATTCGGCCTCAACCGCAACGATTCGATCAGACTGCGGATGGCGGGATCGTACTCTTTCGCCTGAAGCTCGCTGCTCCCGCGGTTGTAGAGGGCGCCCGGCTTCAACCCGGGGTCGGCCATCGCCTTCTGGATCGTGACGCTTCCATGTTGCCGATCTCCCGAGGCCAGCTCGGTGGTACCGAGGTTGAATGCCGTCCTGGCTGATGGATTCAGCTGATCCGCTTTGCTGAACGACTGCAGTGCCTTCTTGAAGTCCCCTTTTGCAAATGCAGAAAGCCCGCGTGATACCGCAGCACGAGAACTGGTATCACCGAGCAGACGACCTAACGTCCAGCCGCTGCCGGAAAGAGAAAGGATCAGTATCGCGGCCAGTGCCCTCATTCCGCACCTCGATGAGCGAATGAGGCCATGAGAAAGAACAGGAATGCCGCCCCCAGCGGCCACTGGAACCTCTCTGTGGGAAGCCTCACCTCGTGGGTAGAAGTTCCTTTTCCCCGCGGGCTGAGCTCGGCGATCGCTTCGATCGATCGCTCGTCGAAAGGATTGGAAAAGAACCGGCCGCCTGTGACCTGTGCGATCCGCGACATGACATCGGGGTTCGCCCGCGTGATCACCTCGTCGCCGTTCTCATTTCGAAGAAACCCAGGTTGTCCGATTAGCGGAATGCGACCGCCCTGGGTCGTTCCAACGAGGACGGTGACAATCCGGACGTGCCGCTTTGCCGCTTCGCCTGCGGCTTCCTCGGTGCCCCCACCCTGATTCTCGCCGTCACTGATGAGAATGATATCGGAGTTCTGCCCACCGGCTCTTTCCGTCAGCTTCAACGCTTCGCGAATGCCTGCGGACATGTCCGAACCGGGCTGGGAAAGCTCTCCCGGACCGAGCGACTGAAGCAGGGTGGTCACGGCCTCCTGATCGGTCGTCAGCGGAGAAATGGTCTGAGCTACGCCCTCGTAGACTACCAGCGCCACCTTGCCGTTGTGGGAGGCAATGATTCGTTGTGCGATCGCCTTCGCTGCGGAAAGACGCGCCGTTCCGATGTCCTCGGCGCCCATACTGTCGGACAGATCGAGCAGGACGATTCTGTTTGCCTGCGACTGTTCGATGGGTACCAGCTGAAACCCGAATCGGGGACCGGCGATGGCCGTCACCGTGAAGAGGAGGGCGATTGCCAGAAGCGCCGGTCTCAGGGTTCGGACAGGGTTCGAAACCCCTCGTAGCCTCTCGGAGGCAAAACGTTCCGCCAGAGACCGCCGCAGTCGTTCCCTGGCCACGAGGAACATAACCGCCGGCGGAAGGGCCGCCAGCAGCCAGAGCCAGCGCCATTCCCGGAAGCTCAGGCCGGCAATTTCAGCCATATCGTTTCTCCGAGAGTGAGGGCAAATGTGAGGAGCGCCAGTCCCGCCGCCAGGGGGAGGACGTAGAGCTCCCGAACGGTCTGGATCCTGGGTGCGCTCAGCTGCGTTTTTTCCAGACGGTCGATTTTAGTGAGAACGGACTGCATGGCATTCGGATCGACGGCGCGAAAGTAAGCGCCTCCGGTGCGTGTGGCAATTGCAGAGAGCATTTCTTCGTCGAGATCGGCGCGCATCATTTGATAGACAGTTTCAATCTCGCCTGTGAACCGGTTCTGTACCTTCACGGGAATGGGAACGTTGCCTTTGCTTCCCACGCCCACGGTGTAAATCTTGATTCCGTATCGTCGCGCCAGGTCGGCTGCGGTGGCTGGCTCGATCGATCCGGCGTTATTCACCCCGTCCGTGACGAGGATGATCACCTTGCTCCGCGATGTCGAATTGCGCAGACGGTTCACCGCCGTGGCGATGGCCTGACCGATGGCGGTTCCGTCGCCGTTCTCGCCCACCTGCGCGTTCGAGAGAATGCCCCGAGCGACATCATGGTCAAACGTAATCGGCACCCGGGTCGCCGCCCGCGAGCCGAACGTGACGATTCCCAGCCGATCATTCACGCGGCTGTCGATGAAGCGTCCGATCAACTCCTTGGCCACTCCGAACCGGTTCCGCGGCCGAAAATCCTCGGCAGCCATGCTTCCCGACGAATCGAGGGCCACAACCATGTCAATCCCGTAGCGGTTCTCGGAGACAACCGTGGTCACGTGCTGTGGGCGGGCCATGGCCCCGATGAAGAGGCAGATGGCAAGAGTCTCCAGAACCAGCGGAAGCCATTCCAGCCGGGTGCGGAGGCTCCTCCGCGGCGACAAAAGGTCGAAGGACGAGAATTGAAAGCTGCCGCTCCCGGTCGATCGATCGCGGACGACCAGTGCCACCCGCAGCACGACTGGAATTACAAGCAGAAACCACAGAGGATCGGCGAATCGGCTCATGCCGCAGGCTCCTCTTTTTTGGGAATGAGAATACCGCGGGCTTCCTCGACGAATTGCCGGAATCCTGAGACTCGTGAGCCCCATGGAGAAAATTTCTCCAGATCGGCCGCCGTAAGAATGTGCCTTAGGGATCTCAGTGTGTGCTCGGGGAGGGCGCCGCCAGCCTGACCGAGCAGCTCGAACGTGGTCAGCTCCCGGCCCCAGCGTTCCTCGACACGCGAGAGATAGCGCCGGCTGGCATCGGCAACGGCAATGAGCAATTGGGGATTATCCGCGGCGTCGCGCAGGGCCTGCAGCGTTTCGAAAAACTCTTCATCCGGACTGAGACGGCTCGCTTGGACGGACCCGCTCCCCCTGCGGCGGGAAAGAAGAGCGACGCACGCCCACGCTGCCATCGCCGCAATTGCAGCGGCGGCCAGCGCCACGTCGGCAGCCCGGTTGCGCGGGAGCGGCACCGGCGGGTGCAGAGGTGCGGGCTTGAGCTGGTCGTCTTTTGCCAGCACCGAGCGGATCGTCACCAGCGGTCCTCGCACGCGCTCACGCTTTTCCGACGGTCCGCTCACCATTCCTTCCGGGATGAATTTTCCGGTTTGGAATGCGCGTACGACGAAGGACCGATCTCCGGAGGAAACGATCTCGAAATCGGGAGACGGCCGCAGTGTGAGCCTCTGTCCCGGCGCGAGCTGGTACTCGAGAGTGATGGGATCACCGACAGAAGGCGAAGCCGGGTGCTGGCGAACCGAGAGCGTCGTCAGGAGGATAGTAAGAAGGAGCGTCATCGTCTTCTCATCACCCTCTCCTGAAAAAACTTCAGGAGTGTCCGATCGTAGGGTGCCGAGGTCGAGATCCGGACGAGATCCACACCGCTCCGCCTCATCAGCTGGACGAGTGAGCGTTCCACCGCCACGCTGCGCCTTCCGATGTCCGCCTCCCCGGCGGTGATCATGCGACGCTGGCCGGTTTCACTGTCGGTGAGCCATATCAGTCCCGTTTTCGGGAATCGTTGTTCGCGGGGATCCCGGATGCTGAGGGCAATGACGTCGTGCCGCTGCGAAATGCGGCGCAGTGGCCTTTCGATCTCAGGGGCCAGAAAATCCGAGATGACGATGACCACGCTGCGCTTTGTGGCCACTCGCTCCACAAAACGAACGGCCTCCGGGAAGTTCGTCTCGCCGCCTCCGGAATTGCCTGCCAGCAACGCGGAACGAACCAGCGTCTGCACGTGCATCCTGCCGCGGCGCGGCGGAACATAGGTCCGCACCTTGTCGTCGAAGAGCAGCAGTCCGACGCGATCGCTGTTCTGCACGGCCGAGAACGCCAGCACAGCCGTCAGTTCGCTGGCCAGGTCCAACTTGGTCTTGTCCAGCGAGCCGAAATGCATGGACCCCGAGACGTCCACGGCCACGAGAATTGTCAGGTCACGCTCCTCGATGAATTGCTTAACGTGAGGGATGCCGCTCCGGGCGGTCACGTTCCAGTCGATCGTGCGAATGTCATCGCCCGGCTGGTACTCCCGCACCTGCGCGAACTCGATCCCCTGTCCGTGAAAGGCCGCATGATAGTCCCCCGCAAACCCGAGACGAATCAGGCGCGAGGTAACAATCTCCAGCTCGTCGATCCGCCGCGAAACCGGCTTCGAGGAGAACTTCGCTCTTCTGCCGAACGAAAGGAATCTCATTTATGGAACGGCGACCGCCCTCAGAATCTGGTCGATGATCTGATCGGCGGAGACCTTCTCGGCCGCCGCCTCGTAGCTGAGTAGAAGCCTGTGGCGAAGCACGTCGTGGGCGATCTGCTTGACGTCGTCCGGAATGACGAAAGGCCTGCCCTGCAGAAAAGCGTACCCTTTGGCGACGTGAGCAAAGGCCAGAGTGGCTCTGGGTGATGCTCCGAATTCGATCTGCTGAGCGAGTGCCTGCAGTCCGTAGTCGGCCGGCTGGCGCGTGGCCGTCACCAGATCGACGATGTACCGGGCGATGCGCTCGTCGAGATGGACCGTGGCAGTCAGGCGTGAGAGCTTGTCGATGGCCTCCAGGGAAAGGACGCGCCGCACCGGTGGCAGCGACTGGACCGGGTTGAGGTACAGGCCGAGAATCCGTGTCTCTTCCTCTTTCCGTGGATAGCCGACGAGCACCTTCATGATGAAGCGGTCTACCTGCGCCTCCGGCAGAGCGTAGGTTCCCTCGTGCTCGATGGGATTCTGCGTGGCGATGACCACGAACGGCTCCGGAAGTGGATACGAGGTTTCCCCGATCGTCACCTGGCGTTCCTGCATGGCCTCGAGCAGAGCGCTCTGTACCTTGGCCGGCGCCCGGTTGATTTCGTCTGCCAGAAGGAGATTGGCAAAGATCGGCCCGAAGCGGGCGTTGAATGTGCCGCCACGCGGGTCGAAGATGAGCGTCCCCGTAATATCAGCAGGGAGCAGATCAGGCGTAAATTGAACCCGTTTGAAGGTGGCCTCGATGGCCGCAGCCATAGTCTTCACCAGCAGCGTCTTGGCCAGCCCCGGTACGCCCTCGACGAGAACATGCCCGCGGGTGAGAAGGGCGATGATCAGCCGATCGACGAGAATCTCCTGCCCCACTACGAACTGTCCGACCTCGCGCCTGAGCGTAGTGAGAACTTCGTGGGCGGCGGCGATCTGGTCAGAAACGACCTGTTCGTCCGCGGGCATCAAAGCGCCCCCACGTACGGCTGCAGTTTCTTGCGGAGATTTCCTTCGCTGATCATTCCCACCACCCGCTCCACGACCTTGCCGTCCTGGAAAAGAACCATTGTGGGGACGCTCATCACTCCGTGCCTGGCGGCCACGGACGGCGACTGATCGATGTCGACGCTTACAATGGACAGGCGTTCTCCGGCCTGGCCCGCAAAGCGGTCCAGTATAGGCAGGAGAGTCTTACACGGTCCGCACCACTCCGCGCCGAACTCCACCAGGACGAGCCCTTTCGCCAGCAATGCGTCGATATTGTTCTCATTCACTTCAATCATCGATCCTCCATCTGAGCGTGCGAACCAAATCCGGATGCCCTAGAGCGGCGGGACTACTTGCTGAAACTGCCGCCTCTGAGACAATCATTCCGGGAAGGGGCCAACATTCGGAAACCATCATCATGGCAAAACAACGAAATGCGCGGGCGCATCGGGCAACAGGTTCGGAAAGGGAGAACCCGTGAGGCGGCAAGGGCCTGATCAGCCACACAGGCCAAAGCGATCTCTGGGGCAGAATTTTCTCCGGAACGATACCGCTGCGGAGCGCATCGTGGCGGCGCTGGAGCCCGACCCCGAGGACCTCATTCTCGAGATAGGGCCGGGGGAAGGCGTACTCACCGGCCGCCTTCTGCGCAAACCGAACGAAGTGATGGCCATCGAGATTGATCGCAGCCTCGCGGAACAGCTTCGCGTCCGCTACGAGGATTCGCGCCTCTTCGTCATCGAAGGGGACGCCACCGACTACCCGCTCCCCGAACGAACATTTCGCGCTGTGGGAAACCTACCGTACAACGCCGGCACCCCGATCGTGAAGCGGATCGTCGCCAGCCCGTTCTGCCGCCGTGCCGTGTTCATGCTGCAGAAGGAGGTGGCCGACAGAATCGTGGCTGATCCCGGGACGGGCGCGTACGGTTATCTCACTGTGCATGCGCAACTGCTGGCCAGCGTGCGCATCCTTCTGACGCTCAACCCGGGCTCATTTTTTCCCGCACCCAGGGTCAGGAGTTCGGTGGTAGTTTTCGACCCGCGTCCCCTGCGCTTGCAGAGCGATGCTGCTGCCGTTGTGGCTCTGGCTTCAGTATCGTTCCAGATGAGGCGAAAAACGCTGGTGAATAATCTATCAGGTTACCGCGATCTGACGCGTCAGAGGACACTGGAGCTTCTCGGGCAGGCGCGATTGGCGGCAGACATCAGGGCCGAGCAGCTATCGATCGAGGATTTCGACCGGCTGGCATTCCTCATCGAACAGGACGCGTCCGACCCCCGCCACCACCCGCCGAACCCGTAACGCGCAGACCACCCGTCAACGCCGCTTCTTCATTTCCACTGCTCACCAGGAGCACAACCGAACCGGACTGGATATCGGGCGCAACTTTGAACGTGGCCCAGACATAGTTCGGCCCGTACTGAAATTCTGAAACGCGCTGCACCTTGGGGTTGAGAGGACGAAACTCCGTCATGCCGCCGACCATGCCGTCGCCTCCGACGGCAATGGCAATCGTCTGTCCGGCAGAGACGCTGACGGCCGTGGATCCGAGCTGGATGGCGTTGCCGGCCGGCGGAAAACTTCCGATCCATTTCGGATTCAAAGTCGTCGGGGAATCTCCCCGCAAAGCCACATTCTCGTAGACGCCTCCAGACGTGACACTGATCGTCTGCGAAGCGAGAAATTCGGTCCGAAAGGGTTTATCAGCGGCCGTTTGCCAGAGCCCCGAGAGATTCCCCGGGCTGACCGGGCCGTCAAGGGGCTCTACGTAGAGTGAGTAGGTACCGGGCGGAAGTCCGGCGAGCTCGTATGATCCATCCGTCTTGCTCAAACAACTGCTGACCGGCGCCCCAGTAGAATCGTAGGCTACAACTTGTGCACCGAAAATCGGCCCGGTGCTTCCCGAAACGGATCCTCTTATAACGGCCGTGCTGGCCGCGAAACCGTCGCCGGGATAAAGCGAAGCGATGGCGATGCGATCGTCCATATCCAGATCGGCAACTCCATTCGGCGATACGAACGGATACATCGTGGCAGAAACAACTCCCGAGTGATCAAGGCCGAGCAGATGCCCGATTTCGTGTTCGACAAGTCCGTCCAGCTTCTGCATGTCTGCGGCCGCAGAGGCGTCGATCTGAATATCCGCCTCGCGCAACGTTCCCGCGTTGTCGAACCAGGTCGTGGTGTAGGCAATGAATCCGCTGTTGGCGAAAAGATCGGAGCTGACACTGATGCTGTTCACTCCATCCTCGCCGGCTCTGGCGGCAGAAACTCCGTCGGCGCGAAAGCGAACGTAAGAGTCCGGAACCGAGGCCCATTTCTGAAATGCGCGATCGATCGACGGCTGTCCATCGGGAAGCATCGTTGCGGCGCTGGGATCAATCCTGTAGGGAATGGGGAACGATGCTTTCGGCCAGAAAAGAGACGTAGGAGTCGAGGACGTGGCGCTGGGGTCAGGCTTGATGAGATAAGTCAGGCGCGTCGAGGCCGAAAGCGCGACCGGCAGGAGAGTCACAAGAATCAGCGCTGGCGCTAGTTTTCGCATTGTGAGAGTCACTCGTGAATGCAGATCATCAAAATTGCTGTGCCGACCTGGACTGACCGAGAATACTTGAGCAATCCAGATGCCATGAATAACATAGCTACCGGCGCCGGAAATGCCAGCCGTTGCAATATTTATCAGCTATGACCAGAAACCGAGTCAGACCACGGCGATCATCTCGATCTCGATGAGGGCGTCCATGGGCAGTCTTGCCGCTTCCACCGTGCTCCGGGCCGGCTTGTGGTCGCCAAAGTACTCGGCATAGACGGCGTTCATCTTCTGAAAATCGCCGAAATCCTTCAGGAAGACGGTCGTTTTGACGACGTTGGCGAAGGTGGCTCCTCCGCTTTCGAGAACCGCCTTCAGATTCTCGAAGACCCGACGCGTCATGGTCTCGAAGTCCCCTTCGACGAGTTTCGACGTTGCCGGATCGAGCGGAATCTGGCCTGAGGTGAACATCATTCCGGCAACTTTGACCGCCTGAGAATATGGCCCGATGGCGCGGGGCGCCTTTTCTGTGGAGCAGTAATTCATGACGGATCTCTCCTTCACAGGATCTGGGGCGGAGTATATCGCGGGCTGAATGCTGAGTCTTTGCTATAATTTCCGACGCGAAGGGTGGATTGATGGACGAGGCTAACGACGGGTATCCGGGGAGCGTGAATCTTCCCCCGGAGGTAAGGAACCGCGTTCTCACGACCTATGAGCAACTCGAGGAGCTTGCCAGGCAGGGGATGACGGCCGATGTGAAGGCCGGTTGCGAGCTGTTGCTGAAAATGGATCCGCTCTTCGAACCCGCGAAGCGACTCCTCGCCTCGTCCAGGGGTGGAGTTCCCGGCGGACGCCCCGGCGCCACTCCGGAGGACGCGGCTGCAAAGCTCGCTGAGGCCCGGAGGGCTGTCGAGTCCCGGGACTTTCACACTGCCATCGAGTTGACCAACGAAGTTCTCCGCGTGGACCTGACCAACGAGGAAGCGCAGCGGGTCGGCAACGAAGCACAGGAGAAGCTCGAGGCCGGTCCCTTCGTCGAACAGTTCGTGACAAAGGCCCGCAGTTTCGCGGAAAAAGGCAACATGACCGCTTCCAATGCGGAGTTGACGAAAGCGAAGGCTCTCGACGCCCACCACCCCGCAATCGGGAAATTTGAGCAGTGGCGAAAGGCAGCCATTGCCGCTCCTCTGAATGCACCCACCGAGCCCCGCGGACGAAGCAAGGTCGATGCCCCCGCCTTTGATTTCGGGGGATCGGCGTCACCCTTCGACTTCTCGTTCGGTGGAACTCCACAGGCCTCAACGCCGAGCTCCTCCTTCGTCGTCGATCCTCCGGGCGGCGTAGACCGCACATCAGCGGCAAGCGACTTCGGATTTTCTTTCGAGGAAGACAAGCAGGTTCCTCCGACGCCGGCGGTGGAACCGACGAGCGATTTTTCCTTTGGAGAATCTCCGCAGTCAACGCCCATTTCCACCGGTTCCGCATCTTCGGGACAGGCTGCTCCTCCCCCGCTGATCGGTGAGGCGCAGACATTCGACTTCACAACTGCGTCGGTAGAAACCACGGCCGAGGATCAGAAGAAGATCGAGGAGCTCCTCAGCCAGGGCGACGAAGCTTTCGCGGCCGGGGATTATCAGCGGGCCACCGACATCTGGTCACGCGTTTTCCTGATTGACGTCACGAATCATGGAGCCTCCGAACGCATCGAGAAAGCCCGGGCGCGACAGGACGAATTGGACTCGAGGGTCGATTCTCTGATGTCCACCGCCTCGACGGCCGCAGCCAAAGGGGATGCGCCGAGAGCTCGCGGTCTCTACGAAGAGGTCCTGCGCATCGATGCCATGAACCAGGTCGCTGCCGACGCCCTTCGCGAGCTTGCCAGCGCTCCCGGAGCACGGGACGAGCCATCCTCTGCGACGATCCCTCCGCCGTCCACGCCGGGCGATCTGGCGGACATCTACGCGGGGGGGACGCTCGCAGAGTATGACGAATTCTCCACCACCCCGGAATCGCGGCTGGATGGTACGGGCGCCTCGTTTCCCGAACGCGCTGCAAAACCGGTTCAGGTCGCGCTCGCACCGCGCCGCACGAACCGGAACGCTGTGATCGCCATCATCGCCGTGGCGGCACTGGCAGCTGGCAGTTACTTCGCCTGGAGCTGGTGGTCATCGCGGGATTCCGCTGGTCAGCCCTCCGCGCAGACCCAGCTGACGATCATGCGGGCACAAGCGCTGGCGAAACAGGGCAAAGTTGCCGACGCAGTGGCTCTTCTCTCATCGGTGCCCGCCAACGATCCCGACCACGAGAAGGTCCTCGATCTTCTGGCCGATTTGAAGGGAAGAAAGTCCGCTGGACCGGACCTGATCGACGGACGAGCACCGGCGGAGGTATTCGCAGAGCTGGTGAACAGCGGCAGGAACGCATTCGAAACGCACGACTATATCGGAGCACGGGACGCTCTTCAGAAAGCGTCGACGATTCTGCCCCTTCCTGCCGATGCCAAAAGCGATCTGGACAACTCAGTCCAGCAGGTCGCAAAACTGGACAGCGCTCTCGTTCTTTTCAAGGAAGGGAACTACGCCACCGCGATCCAGAATCTGGAGGCTCTTCAGCAGCAGGATCCCGAGAACCAGAATGTGAAGCAACTCATCGAAAACGCGCATTACAATCTCGGTGCTTCCGCTCTGCGCACCGATCAACTGGACGAGGCCATCACAGAATTCGATGCCGTTCTGAAGTCGAATCCTGACGACATCATGGCCAAACGAAGCAGGGATATCGCCGAGCGCTATACCGGCCAGCCCAAAGATCTTCTCTACAGGATTTACGTCAAGTATCTGCCGCTGCGCTGATGGCTCGCGTGTCCGGCTGAAGGCTGGGCAGGACATGGTTCCTCCGTCGCCTGCGCGCAGTGGGGCGCGCCTTGCGCTGCACCATCGCCTAGCGCGACGGGAACCACTGGTAGAGAAAGAAGTACACCAGCACTCCCGTCACCGATACGTACATCCAGATCGGAAAGGTCCAGCGGGCGATCTTGCGGTGAAATCGAATGCGCAGCTTCAACCCGTTCCACAGAGAGATGATGGCCATGGGCAGGAGAATGGC
>JBDTRY010000010.1:0-39784 GCA_039931435.1 Acidobacteriota bacterium
GTGCGGCCCTACGAGATCGTCCTTCTTTGAATTTCATCAGGTTTTGACACAGTCTCACGCTCGGGATGACGGCGCTGCGAATGCTCCGCAAACGCGTCATTCCGAGCGGTGAACGAGCAATTCCAGAGGGATGAGTTCTGAACAGGACCGCGATCTCAGCAGCTACAATGATGGCTCATGAGTCCCAGTCTGAGCGTGGTGATTCCGGCCTACAACGAAGAGCTCGCCATTGGCGCCACTCTCCAGGCGTTGTCGGAGTATCTTCGCGGCACGGGCCTCACCTTCGAGATCATCGTCGTGGATGACGGTTCGACCGATCAGACGGCGGCGGTCGTGCGTACGGCATCGAGTAGCGGCTCGACCAGCAGACTGATTTCGCTGTCAGAGAACCAGGGTAAGGGGGCCGCACTGCGGCGCGGCGTTCACGAGGCCAATGGCGAGGTCATCGCCTTCATCGACGCCGATCTCCCTTACAGCACGCAGAACCTCGGTGATGCAATCGCCCTGGTGCACTCGGCAAGCACGGACATTGCCATCGGCGCGCGGGACCTTCCTGCTTCGAAAGCCGATTACTCCTATCCTCTGCTGCGGCGGTTCATGGGAAAGACGTTTTCCATCGTAGTGACGACGTTTCTCCTTCCCGAGATTCCCGACACGCAATGCGGACTGAAGGTGTTTTCTGCGCAGGCGGCGCAGCTTCTCTTCACCGAGTCGAAGATCGGCGGTTTTGGGTTCGACTTCGAAGTGCTGTTTCTGGCGAAAAAGTACGGTTTCCGCGTGGAGCGCATTCCGGTCTCGCTCACCCATCGCCACCAGTCGAAGGTGCGCCTCATCCGTGACTCTGTGCGCATGCTGCTGGACGTCTTCCGGGTGCGGCTGATGAACAGGCAGATGGCATACCGGATGGGCAGCCGGTGTCCGATCTGCTTCTCGTCCGAGGTAACTACGCTCACACAAATCGATCAATACGTCATCCGTGCCTGTGGGCGGTGCAAGTGCAGATTCCTGGCGTCGTTTCCTTCGCCCGAGGAGTTGGAGAAGCTCTACAACGCGGCGGACTACTTCGCCAGCACCGCCGAACTTGATCGCGGATATCGGACCGGTGAACCGACCGAAGCGGCAGCGAGAACCAATCGCCGCCGGTTCGCCATTTTGAAGAAGATGGTTCCTTCTCAGGGACGAGTTCTGGAGGTGGGTGCAGGCACGGGTCTCTTCGGCGATTTCGTGCAGAGGGAGTACGACTACGTAGGGATCGATCTTGCGGACAGGGCGGCCCGCGAGGCACGCGCTCGCGGTCTGGAAGTTTACCGGGCCAGCCTCAGCGACTTCGTGAACACCGGCCCTTCGTTCGATGCCGTGACGTTGTTTCACGTTTTCGAGCATCTCGCCGATCCGCACGATGCACTGGCCAGAATCAAGGATCTGCTCAAACCCGGAGGCGTTGTTTTTCTCATCACCCCGGATACGGAGAGTCTTCTCTGCGCAATCTCGGGCCGGCGCTGGGTGAGCTACAAATTTCCGGAGCATCTGATTCTCTATTCAAGATCTGCTCTGATCGAATTGCTGGAGCGGTCGGGCTTCGAGATCGAGCTGGCGGGATCCGACTACGAATATGTTCAACACGACTTTCTGATGTCGCGTGTGGAGCAGCTCAGCTCCGCGGCCGCGGCGTTGGTCCGCCTTGTTCTCCCGCTGCTTCCCGACCCGCTCCCTGTTGGCTCCGGTTCCATTCGACTGGTGGCCCGCAGGCGCTCAGGACCTCCGCTGGATCTTCAGCCGATCCGCACCGTAGAGCCTACGCATGCCCGCTGACGCCCATTCGACAGAACGACGCGAAATCATCCGCCCCTCCACCTCCGAAGACGCCCGCGCACTCTCCGACCTCTTTCGCGATGCGTTCGGCGCGGAACGGGACGAGGCCATCTGGCGCTGGAAGCTATTCGAGAACCCACGGGGAGCTGCCAGTTATGTCTGCGAGGCGGAAGGGAGGCTGGTCGCCCATTGTGCCGGCCTGCCGGTGAGGTTCGCCGACTACGGCAAGGAGTACCAGGCGCTGCAGTCAGTGGATTTCATGAGCAGTCCCGGTTATCCCGGTGGTATCGGGCGCGGTGGTGTATTCGTTCGCACCGCCCATGCCTTTTTCAAAGCGCACTGCGGGCCGACGGCCATTCCCCTGGTGTACGGATTCCCGGGCGAGCGCCACCGCCTGCTGGGAGAAAAACTGCTGGGGTATCGATCGATCGAGCGGGTAGGAGAGCTCGTTCTGGCACCGGCGGGTCATGACGGCGAATCCCAGGAACTGCTGCCCGAACACTTGAAGCTGATCGGCCAGTTGCCCATCGAGTTCGGGGCCATCAGGGACGAGGTTTACCTGCGCTGGAGGTATCTCGAACATCCGTTGTATCGCTACCGGCTGGTGCAGGCGCGACGGCCCTTTCACGTTCATCCGAGGATCGGAGCGATCGTACGCGAGGGGGAGGAGGCTTTGTACGTGATGGAGATCGGGGGAAGTTTTTCGCGTCCTTCTCTATCGGCGCTGGTGCAGGTGCTGGCGCGTTTTGGAAAGCCGGCGATCTTCTGGTGTTCGCCGCTCCACCCCATAGCAAGAATCTTGCAGTCGTGTGGCTTCGAGGCCAGGCAACGGGATCACTCCGTGGAATGCCGATTTTTCACGCAGCACGAACTCCCGCGGCCTGGAGAGCTCTACTACACGCTCGGCGATTACGATGTGCAGTGATCCGCTAGAATGAACTTCTATGCCTGAGCAGCAACCGCCCCTCCAGCGCAGTTCGCCTCCGCGGACCTCGGACGTCGAGCGGCGCAGAGTACTGGTCGTGGACGACGACCTGCCAGTGCGCGGAATGCTCTCGGCGGCCCTGCGCAGGCAAGGCTTCGCAGTGCTGCTTGCGGAAAACGGTGGTGAAGCGGAACGAGCCCTCAGCTTCTATGCCCCTCACGTCATTCTCCTGGACCTGATGATGCCCGAGGTGAACGGTTGGGACTTTCTGCAGCGTCTGCAGGAAACGGGGAAGAGGGGCAGGATTCCCGTCATTGTGATCTCGGCACATCTGCAACATGAGCCGCAGGCTCTTCTGCAAATGGGGGTTGCCGCCATTTTACCGAAGCCCTTCAACCTCAGTGATCTGATGGACCTGATCGAGCACGTGGCGCCTTGAATCGCGGCCAGCGCAGCGATCTTGCCTCGCTCTATCCCACGCGAGGGCTACGCAGTTACGTTCATGCGAAGTTGTTGTGGGATCCCTTCTACGAGGCAGTCTGCTCCCGGCTGGAGCGATCGAGTCTTCCCCTCCTCGATGTCGGATGCGGAATCGGCATCCTCAGTTTCTATCTTCGAGCGAGAGGATTTCATCCACCCATCGTGGGAATCGATACCGACGAAAAAAAAATCGATACGGCTCGGGCCATTGCCAGGGGCCGGTACGAACGGCTGGACTTCAGAGTGGCGGACGCCCGGCGAGGACTCGAGAAAGGCTCGGGAAATGTAGTCATGGCGGACATGCTTCACTACATGGGGGACGACGATCGGGATCGTCTGCTTGGGGAGACTGCCGAACGGGTCTCTCCCGGCGGGATGGTCCTCATCCGTGATTGTGTGCGCGATTCTTCTCTTCGCTACAGAGCCACCTATCTCGAGGAATTGCTTGCCACGAAGATCGGCTGGCTGCACGTTCCCGTTCTCAATTTCCCGAGTGCGGAAATGATCAGCGCCCCCTTCCGCGCCCATGGTTTCACCGAGGAACGGATCCCACTCTGGGGAAGGACGCCCTACAACAATTACCTCTTCGTCTTTGCCCGTCCATAGACGAACCGCGAGGGTTCCGGAACGACGAAAGTGAAGCCCGCAGCACTCAACGTCGCCAGGAGCTCTTCGATCACCGCGTAGTTCAGCGATTCGCCTGACGAATCACGACGTCCCTCGTGAGCCAGAATGATCGAACCGGGCCTGACGTCGCGGACGATTCGCCTGACGATCGATTCGCGGTCAGTGCGCACGCCGTCGAATCCGCGCGCGCTCCACCCGATCAACGTCATCTCTCGAGATTGGAGCAGGGGGTGTACGAAAGGGTTCTTGAAGCCGACCGGTGCCCGGAACAGCGGAACTCTCGAGGGTTCGGACGACAGCTCGGCGATAGCACGGTTGCAGTTGTCTATCTCCGCGGCGATGCGAGACTTTGGAAGACACCAGAAGGACCCGCTGGGGTGTGTATGAGAATGGTTGCCGAGTTGATGTCCGCGTGAGAGGACCGCTTCTGCTGCCTCCCTGAAGCGGCGAACCCGTTCCCCTTTCACAAAAAAGGTTGCGCGCGCCTGGTAGTTGTCGAGGAGGTCGAGAATCCGGACCGTATCATCCGGGTCCGGACCATCATCGATGGTCAGCCAAAGTTCGTTTTGCTCTGTAGCGAAATTCGTAACTACCGGTCCGAGCCACTGCGAGTTCGGCCGGAGAGTGGGAAAAAGAATGAGCGCGTGTGAGAGCGCAATGATGGCGATGGCAAGCGGAATGGAGAACCAGCTCACCAGCAGTGCCACGAATGGCGCAACGAGAGCGAATCCGAGGATCAGTTTTCGAATAGGGAATCCCCCCGGAAGCGGAGATCGACTGCGGCGATCGGCTTCTGCAGCATGAAAACCAGAGCCGAAGCCACGATGTTCAGTCCCACAAGCGCCAGCCAGCAATATCCCGCCCAGGCCACCGTGGCTTCCTGGCGGATGAGAATGCATGAGATCCAGGTGTACACAGCCACGAAAACCCAGTGGGATACCCGGCGCGTATCGTAGGCCCGTGCGTTGTGGATGCTGCGAACTCTGCTTACGGGAATGATGATGACCAGCATGAAAATCTCCAGTACGAAAAATGTGGCGAAGGCCACCACGGGCAGGAGCAGGATCATGGCCACGGCCGGTAGACCCGAAAACCGCTGCAGGCCCGTCTCCAGAAAGATCAGCGCGAAAACGTAGTAGATGCCTCCCAAAGAGAACGCTTCGAACGAATTCTGCTGGGGCACAAAGGCCAGCAACTCGGTTCGATCACCCTCCTCGGGATCGGAGACCTTCGATCGAAGAAAGAGGAATCCCAGAAGCTTGTAGAACGACAGGTAGGCCCGGGACGGACTCCATTCCGCGATTCTTCTGGCGGTCATCGAGCCGGCTCCTCATCCATGGGATGAAACATGTACCACTGAAACCAGTATTGGCGAATGACCTGTTGAAGAACCGATGTCCAGTGCCCCATGGCCCGGGTCATGTCTGCTTCCCGGTCCCGGCCCGTTCGTTGGCAATGAAACGGAGGAAGCGTCACGACGCGATAGCGCCGCCAGCCAACCGGGATGACGAACAGCGGGAAGATCGGTACGCGCGTGGCCATGGAAAGCGCAAAAGGACCGGAGGGAAGCATGGTCTCCACCCCGAACAGCGTGGCGGGCATGACGTTGATTCCCCGGGTGGCGCGGTCTCCCTGGATGGCGACGACCTTTCCCTCGTTCAGAGCGTTGATGAGATCCAGGGCCAGCGTCGGCGAGGCCGTGTTGTAGTCCACCTGCATTCCATCGAGTTTTACTTTTTCCTGGTTGTCCGACTCGAAGCGTTGCGTCTCGGGATCTTCTTCAGGGGCCCGGATGATTACCAGAGGGCGCTTCAGCCGCTCCGCGAAGAGATACGCCCCGAGATCATAGTTGCCCATGTGGGCAGTGAGAATGATCGCTCCTTCGCTTTTGAGGAGTTCATTGAAGTGGCTGATCCCGTCGAACTCCCAGTCCACGGGGGCTTTTGTTTCGCGGAATCGCGCCGTGTCGGTGATCGTCCAGGAAAAGTGCCAGAAGACGACCCACGATCGGGCATAGATGCCGGGCAGGGAGCAGTGCGGAAGAATCCGCCGGACATTGGCTACCACTCCTCGACGTTCGTTTTTGCCGAATACGAAAAAGAGGAAACTCCAGCAGGCGATCGTCACGGGAAAAAGTACGAAGGGAACGCTGCGCACGCCCCAGCTCAGGACCTGCCGCCAGAACACGCCCCGCACAAAAAAGCCCTTGATCATCGGACGGGCACTCACGGATCCATGATCTCCTCGAGCGATTTGTCTACAGAATGCACGTCCGGACGGAGGGCGCGGAAAAGGGCTGAGCTCATCAGGTCGCCGTCACCCGGATATGTAGGAATGTAATGGATCGGGAACTTCGCGAATATTTCGCTATCCGGCCGCTTCCTGCGGCTCTGCACCTGGGATCGTTTGGCCATGAGTTGCTGCTCATTGCGGAAGAGCCACTCCGTGGCCCGGAACTGCATGGCCGTGAGCGGATCATCGAGGACAACCGCCCCGGGGCGAACGGCGATTTTCCGGCCGAGACTCCTGCGCATTCGTGAAAGCAGGCCGTCGGGCGGGACCTCCACGGTTCTGACAGTCTGATCCGATCCGAGCGGAGTGCGACGAAGCATTGCAGTATCGCCATTGCGGTCGGTGACATACCTGTGCTGACGGTGCAGAAGAGACAGAAACATCGGTGCGGCAAAACGGGCGAAGAGCTCATCGTCGTAGTTCTTGATCGCGGTCTGGATGGCGTTTTTTTCGAAGAGAACTCCGCGCTCGTAGGCCCCGAGACGATCGCTGGTGGCGGAGGATTTATGACGGACCAGAGCATCGTTGAGAAAAATACAGCGATAACCGCTCAACCACGAGCGCCATCCGAAATCGACATCTTCCAGGTAGGCGAAGTAGTCCGGATCAAACCCGCCCAGATCGAGGAACTCACGTCGGCGGACGATCATGTTTCCTCCGCAGGCGAAGAGGATTTCTTCCCCGTCAGCCGGTGGAGTGACCTCGTTTGTCAGGCGCCGGAAATCGCGTTGAAAGGCGTGACCATCGAAGGTGAGCATCCCTCCCACGAAGTCGGCGCGCTGGCCCGTGGCATCCAGAATCTTGCCGCCTGCGGCGATGGTATCCGGAGAGGCGGTCTCCATGGCGTTGACCAGCGCTCCGAGCCACCCCGGTTCGGGGATGGCGTCGTTGTTCAGAAGCACGACTGTATCGGCGCTGGATCTTGCCACTCCCGATCCTACGCCTCCGGTGAATCCGGTATTGCTATCGAGGGGGACAACAACAACGGAGCGGTGACGCTGGCGAATGGCCTCTGCCGTTCCGTCACTGGACCCGTTGTCGACGACGATCACCGAGCCGCGACCTGCCAGCTCATCGGCCTGGGGCACGACCGCCTGCAGACAGCGGAGCGTGTCCTCGCGGCTGTTCCAGGTGACGATGACGACGTCGCAGGACAGGCTCAGAGGCGGCCTCCGAGCTTGTCGTAGAACTTTTTCAACCCAGAGCGGCGAATTGGAGAGAGGGCACCGGCGCTCCCACGTGGCGAAGATCCGTGTTGGTCCGAGCGGGGAGAACGAATGAAGCGAAGCAACGGTTGCACCGTCGTCGACCATGGATGTTGGGCAGCCCAGGCCAGTGCACCGGCGCGCATTCGCCGCAGTTCGTCGGGGTCGGCAAGGATGGTCTCGATGACTTCGGCGAAATGCGCAGGATCGTTCGAGCGAACGATCGAGCCCGCGCCGTAACGCTCAATGATCTCGTCCGTTCCAGGCGCAGAGCTGGAGATCACCGGAATGCCTGCCCAGAGAAAATCGAACACGCGCGTACGCATCGACAGATCGGTCTCGAGAGAGGGTGCGAAGGTCAGCAGTGCCAGCACGTAGTTCTCGTAATACCGCGCCCTTTCCTCGTAGGCCACCCATGGGTCGAAGGAGACGAAGTCCAGAGCGTTTTGCGCGACGAAACGCGCAGCCTCGGACGCGGCACTCTGGGGAATCTCGGGATTCGGGTGCCTGGTGAAGCTCAGCGTGAGATCCGGGACATGATGCCTGGCGAGCCGCGTGGCTTCGATGGCCAGCAGTGGCTCGTACCAATCGTAGATCCCTCCGAAGATCAGACGATGACCAACCGGGCCTGCTGCAGTAATTCGCGGAGGCTGAACTCCGAAGGGAACGACGTCGATGAGAGAAATGAGGGAGGGATCTGCAGCGAAAACGTCCGGGTTCAGACGTCCGGCGGCCAGAAAAAACCCAAGGTAGAAAAGTCGCTGGGCATTGGAAGCGCAGAGGAAAAAGTCTCCCTGCCTGACCGACGCCAGGAGAGTGGCGTGATCATGTTCGAAAACTTCCAGGCCTCGCTCGTCACGGTAGTGAAAATTTTCTACGATCCAGGGATCGTAAAGGTCGACGACGAGGGGGATGGCCGCCGCGTGCGCGATGAAGTCATTGATGCTGTGACCCTGGACGATAGCCACATCGCTCGAGGAGCTGAACCGGCGGATGGAAGCAGGATCGAGTTTTGCGCTGGCGCATCCGGCAACACTGCCGCCGTCCGCACTGAGCACCGTTACCTCGTGGCCGTCTTCGACGATGGCCCGGGCGAACTCGATGAACCTGATTCCGACACCGGCGGGTTTCGCTTCGGATAGAGGCTCAGGGCAGACGAGCAGGATGCGACTGTTCATGGCTGGCTGGGGCCCGGCATCGAGGTCACGAGCGCAGGCGTGTGTTCAACCGCTGAAGGAACGAGCTGCATTCCTCGCTCTGGCCTGCCCGGCTGATCCGGAGCTGAATGCCTCTTGCTGATCGCTCTCTCACTGTTCAACTCTTGCCCCGCGCCGATTCCAGCATGCGATGGAGCTTCCAGGTTCTCGATCGGTACACCTGATCGAGAAGGCCGGTGACCCTTTCGATCTCGTGATAGAGCGTCCGAATCAGTTCTTCCTGCTGTTCTCGTCCGTCCCGGAGGGCTGCAGCCTCGCCGGACACGGCGTGGAACTGATCGCGAGTGCGATGAAGTTCGGCGGAGAGCTCCGCGAGATGTGTGCGGGCGCTGTCGATTTCCCCCGCGAGGCGGCTCTGTTCTGATCGTTGCGTGATCAGCTGTTCTGTGAGAATCGAGGCCTCCCGGGCCAGCCGCGTGATGTCGTTCTCCAGATGGGCAGCACGGCCGCTTTCTTCGATGGAGTGACCGTAAAGCGAGGTGATTCTGGCTTTCTGTTTCGAGAACACGGAAGCGATCACCGGAAGAGTCATCATCTGCTCGTTCCGCTTCCAGATTTTCAGCCGTGCCTCTTCGAATGCTTCCGATCCTTCGGCGCTGGCAAGAATCACGGAGTTTCCGGCTCGGTAGTGGCGGATCTCGCAGGTGACGCGGGGAATTCTCAGAAAGTCGCCCCGGTGTGCAAGGCGCAGAAGAAAATCCCAGTCTTCGAACAGGTCGAGTTCCGGGTCGAATCCACCGGCGGCGAGAAAGTCGTCACGGCGAACGATCAGCGTCGGCAGGGGAATGTAGTTGTCGAAGAGCAGTAGTTCCCGATCGAAGTCTCGTGCGTAAAAGCGGTGCCGGTCACCGGACGCGTAGCGGCCATCACTCGACATCTCCATGAAAACGGAGACGGCATCGGTGTAATACGCGACATGAGTGCCCGACTCCGCCGCCGCCATCAGGGTCTGCAGGTGATCCGCGTAATAGATGTCGTCATCGTCCAGGAACGAAACCCACTCGGTGGTCGCCGCCCGCACTCCGGCATTCATCGCCTCGGATCGGCCCAGCGAGGATTGATGTTCAATGACTGTCACGGGCTGCGGAAGTTCACCGACCGTTGAGCCACCGTCGTTGACAACGATCACCCTGGAAGGATTCGTGTTCTCCTCAATGGACCGGATTGCCTGGCGAAGCAGTGCTGGCCGGTCTTTGGTTCTGACCACTACCGATACCGGGGTTGCTTCAGGTTCGGTTGGCAGGGGAACCGCCGCAGCGATCCGGCGGCAGAGGGTGTCCCAGCCCATGGTGTGTAACGTCGTGGCCGTAACGACGAAGTACGCTTCCGCAGCTGAGCTGCCGTCCGGCAGAGTCATCGCTCGATATTCGTTCAACCCGCGGGCGTAGGCATCGTAGCGGCGCGTCGTGAGCTGCGTGGCGTGCGCGCGTAGCGCCGAGAGTTTCGTTTCCAGCGAGGCAGTGATGTCGAGCAGAAGGTTGGGACGAATGGGCTGGCTCACTTCGTAGAAGGCCACGCGGCACACTGCAAGACTTCCAAGGCGATCGACTTCGCTCTGGACCAGGTCCACGAATGCCCGCGTCAGAGCTACATGGTCGGGATGAATCTCGATCGGGCTGGGCAAGGCGATGAGGTCGGGTGAAAACTCGCGAATCTCTTTTCGCAGTGCGGCGATGAGGTCCTCTCCGGCGTCGGAAAGCTGACGGTCCGTGAAGCCGAGAAACTGTGGAGCCGGGGCTCCCAATATTCGTAGTCCTTCGATTGCCTCTGCTTTCCGAACCGCCGCGAGATCCGGCTGCTCCTTCGAACCGTGTGCAGCAGACCCATCCGTTGCGATCAGGACCCGAACGCGGCGCCTCTCGCGCACGTGCTGCTCGATCAGGCCTCCGCAGCCGATGACTTCGTCATCAGGATGCGGGGCCAGCACGAGCAGCTTCTCACCCCTCAGTGCCTCCGCCTGGAACGGCACGAGTTTCTGTTCGGCGGTCATCAGTCTGCATTATCGCTTATGGTTACAGTTCGTCGAGGCTCCCCAGAGGAACCTTGAGGGCAGGTTAGCCGGATACGGTCCCATATAATGCTGGAGCGGTACGATCCGGCGCCCTTGATGGCGTCGGCAGGGGTCCGATTTGCGACGAAAGCGTGTCATCGCCAACTGGAAGATGAACCTTCCGGCGAGCGGGATCGATCACTACCTGGCGGCGCTTGCAGCCTGGCAGATCAGCGATATGGTTGTGCTCACTGTCGCTCCTCCTTTCCCATTTCTTTCCGAGATCAAGGCCGAAGCTGACGTCCTGGGGGTTCGTTGCGAGGTTGCCGCCCAGAATTGCTCGGAACGTCCGGGAGGAGCCCTGACGGGTGAAGTGTCCGCTTCGATGCTGCGGCTGACCGGAGCCTCTACGGTAATTCTTGGACATTCAGAACGCAGGGCGATGTTCGGAGAGACCAGCGTTCGCGTCGCGGAGAAGGCGGTTGCCGCATCAGCCGGCGGACTGATTCCGATTGTTTGCGTCGGGGAGGCACTGGAGATCCGGGACAGCGGCGATGTAAGTGGCTTTCTTTGCGGCCAGCTTCAGGACTCGCTGAGCGGATTCGACCCCCGACAGGAACTGATCGTCGCCTACGAGCCGGTGTGGGCAATCGGAACGGGTAGAAACGCCACTCCGGAGGTTGTTGCGGAGGCAATCGCTGCCATGCGTGAGTGTCTGAACACGATCTTTTCCGAAGGTAAGGCGGGGCGGACGTCGATAGTCTACGGGGGTAGCGTCACGGCTGAGAACGCCAGCGAACTGGCCGCGGTAGCCGGAGTCGATGGCTTCCTGGTCGGTGGTGCGAGCCTGGATGCCGCCGAGTTTCGAGTCATTTACGATGCGGTCAGGAAAGCCATCTGATGGCCACGGCCCGCGAAACCTGCCTGCTGGTCACTGCCTTGACTTCAGTGGGCGTTCCGGGAAGAATTCCTCCCGCTGTCCCGTTTGGTGGGAAGCAAATACCGGAGCGTTCATGATCATTCTGTTAGTCGTTCTGCATGTTTTCATCAGCCTTTTCCTGATCCTGATCGTCCTTCTCCAGCAGGGGAAGGGAGCGGATCTGGCGGGAGCCTTTGGCGGTGGAGGCTCGCAGACAGTGTTTGGTGCGCGTGGAGCCACCACGGTGCTTCACAAGCTCACCACAGCCTTTTTTATACTCTTTGTCATCACTTCGATCGCGCTGGCAGTGATCCAGGCCCAGCCGGCTGCGTCGGTGATGAACGGAGGTCAGGCTGCCCCGACTGCCCCGAAACCGGCCCAGTCCCCCGTAAAGTAATGAATTTTGCCCAAGTGGCGGAATTGGTAGACGCGCACGTTTGAGGGGCGTGTGGTGAAAACCGTGCCGGTTCGAGTCCGGCCTTGGGCACCAATGCTGATGAGATGAGACAGGCGATTGCCTGTCTTTCTTTTTTGTGTGCCGGCAATCGAACGAGCGAAGCGAGGAGTCGACGATGACAAACAGCGACCAGAACCCGTCTGCACAGGAACGTCCCCCCGAACAGGATGCAAAGCCTGACCAGAGCCGGGAGATGCTCCGGGGCATGATTCTGAGCCTGATCGAGGAGCTGAAACAGGGTTCAGGAGACCGCGACAAACGACGACAGGCAGAGGACTGGCTGAAGAGCCTCGCGGAGAAGTATCCCGAGTTTTCCATACGGCCGGGCCTTCGAGAGTATTACCTGGCTGAAGCGGCGCGGCTCCGGGGGGACTTTGACGCTGCCGCAGACCTTTCCGAGAAGCTGCAGTTAGGCAGAATGGTGGAGTCGTTTCTGGAGAAGGCTGCCGATCTCGCCTGACCGTCGAACTCCGACGGTAAGTCCCGAACTAACTACAATGTCCTGCCTGTGAAAGTTCTCATCGCCAATCGCGGGGAGATTGCCGTCCGCGTAATCCGGGCCTGTCAGGAGCTTCGCTACCCGACCGTGGCCGTCTACTCGGAAGCGGATCGTGCTGCATTGCATGTGCTATACGCCGATCAGGCCTACCCGATTGGGCCCGCTCCTTCCTCGGAGAGTTACCTGCGCGTGGACCGCATTCTTGAGGCGGCAAAGTCTTCCGGCGCCGAGGCAATCCATCCGGGGTACGGATTTCTTGCCGAGAACGCCGGTTTCGCTCAGGCCTGTGCCGACGCAGGAATCATTTTTATTGGCCCGTCGCCGTCCTCGATAGCGGCTATGGGTTCGAAAACGGAGAGCCGCCAGCGGATGAAGGCGGCGGGAGTACCGATCGTTCCCGGGCTTGAAGAGGCAGTTTCCTCGGTCGACGAGATTCTGCGCTTCGCGGAATCCGCCGGCTACCCGGTCATGGTCAAGGCCAGCGCCGGTGGCGGGGGAAAGGGTATGCGCATGGTCAGCGATCGTAATGAGCTCATCGCAGCGTACGACCGCGTGCGCAGTGAGGCGCAATCCTTCTTTGGGGACGCCTCGATTTACGCTGAGAAGTACATTCCCTCTCCCCGGCATATCGAAGTGCAGGTTCTCGGCGACCAGTACGGAAACATCATCCATCTGGGCGAGCGCGAGTGCTCGCTGCAGCGCAGGCATCAGAAGGTCATCGAGGAATGCCCCTCGGCGATTGTCGACGAGGAGATGCGGGAACGGATTGGCGCTACTGCTGTTCGGGCGGCGGCAGCCGTTGACTACTCTTCGGCAGGAACGATCGAGTTTCTAGCCGGCCCCGATCGAGAGTTTTACTTCCTGGAGATGAACACAAGATTGCAGGTCGAACACGCCGTCACTGAGATGGTCACGGGAATCGATCTGGTCAAAGCGCAGATCATGATCGCTCAGGGCGAGAAGCTGGCCTTGCGCCAGGAGGACGTTCAGTTTACGGGACACGCTATCGAATGCCGCATCTACGCGGAAGATCCGTCACGGAAGTTTGCTCCGTCGCCCGGGTTCATCCGCAACGTCATTCTCCCGGAGGGTCCGGGGATCAGAAACGACAACGGCGTCTACTCCGGGTATACGGTCCCCATCTACTACGATCCCATGCTCTCGAAGCTGATTGTGTGGGGTTCGAGCCGCGAGGAAGCGATTGCGCGCATGCGCCGGGCGCTCTCAGAGTACCGAGTGGATGGAGTGCAGACCACGATCCCGTTTTATCTGAGCATTATGGATAGTGAGGACTTCGCCGCCGCAAGATTCGATACGGGTTTCATCGATCGTCTGCTTCCCGATCTCGACCTGGAAACGGCCGAACAGTTCCACCTGGACGCAGCCATCGCTGCTGCGGCGATTCTGGAGTACGAGCAATCGCAGGACATTCGCATTCCTGACGAAGGGCAATCCGGGTGGAAGCGTGCCGGCCGGGCCGAGGCTATCGAACGAGGCTGCCGTTGAAATTCATAGCTCGCCATGGCCAGGAAACCCTCCCCGTTGAAGTGGAACGGCACGGGGGGAGTTATCGCGTCAGACTCGGCGATCGCTGGATTGAGGTCGATCTGCTCGCCGCGAACGGATTTTTCCGCTCGTTGCGTCTGGGAAGCGGCGAACAGTTCCTGCTCATCAGTCACCGCTCCAGGGCCGGCGTGCATGAGATCTCGTTTGCCGATCGGCGGGTGACCGTCGAGTTGCTCGATCCGCTCCTGATGAATCGACGCCGCTCGCAGTTGGCAGAGACCAGCGCCTCGCTATGCGCCATGATGCCCGGACGGATCGTCCGGGTTCTCGTTGCGGAAGGGGAGCAAGTGGTGAGGGGGCAGGCCCTGCTCGTTCTGGAAGCCATGAAAATGGAGAACGAGATCGTGGCTCCTCACGGAGGAACTGTGGCCCGGCTCCGGGTGGTGGAGGGACAGACTGTCGAAAACGGCGAAGAGCTTCTCCTGGTGGTCCCTGCCAGCGGCGAGTGAGGGCCCAACGAAGGTCTCGCCTTCTCTTACACCTTCGGTCTGCGGCCAGCGCAGACCTCGGCCTATAATCTGACGGATATGCGGGCCATGAATCGCAAATGACTGAGTACAAGTTCACCGCGGGGACAAACCTTCGGAGTTTTCTTCTCATCGAGAAGCTCGACAGCGACTATCTCGGTGAAATCTGGAAAGCGCAGCACTCACACACGCGGGCGTCGGTGCGGGTGAAGATTCTCCATCCCGTCCTTACGGCAGATCCGCAAATCAGGAAGCAGTTTCTGGACGAGGCTCTCGTTGCATGCCAACTCGACCATCTGCTCGTCAGTCCTGTCGTCGAAGCCATCGAGATTGACGGCCTCGTCGTAATTGCTTCGGAGCCGTTCGAGGGCCAGCCGTTGCAGGACCTCATCAATGGTCATCCGCTTGCGGACGCCCTGATGGTGCGGCTGGCTGAAGGGATGTCCGAAGCTCTTGCCTCTGCTCACGACCAGGGGGTCGTCCACGGGAATCTGCGAGTGAATGACGTCGTCATCGGAGAAGATTCCGCACTCAGACTCTCCGGGTTCGGAACCGGCCGGCGGAGTGATCTGTCGGCGGAGGCCCGCAACTTTCTTCAGGAACCGCGCCACGCGTTGTATCTGGCTCCCGAAAAGCTGTTTGGAGAGCCCATCGATCACCGCACTGACATCTTCGCCGTCGGCGTTCTGCTGTATCAGATGGCCACTGGAGTTGTACCGTTCAGTGGCGCCAGCGCCGATGAAGTCTGCGAGAACGTCGTCTCGCAGTCTCCGCCCAATCCCCGTCTTCACAATCCGAAGCTGGACGTGACGCGAATCCGGATCATCGGAAAGTGTCTGCAGAAGGACCCGGCAAAGAGATACCAATCGCTGCGTGTTCTCATTCAGGACCTCGCCGCACTGAACCAGAAGCGGCCGGAGCTGATGACTTTTTCCGGGCTGGCCAGTTTCAGCGAAGACATTCCGTTGCCGCCACCGATGCCAGTACCAATGCCCGATGCGGCCGCATCCGCAACACCTTCAACTCCGGCGCGGCCTTCGCCAGCGCTCGAGTCGACCCTGATCGGTGACGACACGGCGCTGGCGCCGGCGGGTGTCATTCTCTTCGCCTCTCTCCCGGAGCCCACGCAGGGCGACGGGAAGCTTTCCGGGGTCATGCAGCAGATTCTTGGTGAAGCTGCGTACATGTTCGACGGAAGAATCGTCGATCCCTTTGGAACGAAACTCGTGGCACAGTTCTCCGACCCGCTCCGCGCCATCAACGCTGCGCGGAAGGGCCGCGACGAGCTTCAGGCGTACAACCGGCGGCAGCGGGATGTCGCTTTGCAGGTTCCGGCGCGTATGGTGCTCCACGGTGGTGAAGTGTCGCTCGTCCGGGGAGCGGCGACCGGGGCAGCCGTGTCCGTTGCTGAGACGGCATCCCAGCGGATTCAACCACTGACGATCGTGGCCTCACCGGCTGTTCTCGATCAGGCCAGGTTGCTGCCGTCCGGCGATCCTCTGACATCAGTGGAAGGAGTTCCTTTCTACGCCCTTCCGGCGCATCCGGTCATTCCGCTCGAAAGCCCGTCAGTTCCCTCTGATCCGTCCGTTGCACAGCAACAGACTCCTGCGGAGAAGAAAACGAAGCTGGCGGTAATCGCTGCCGTAGCGGGGGCCATTCTTCTCATGCTGGCCTCGATCGCCTGGTACGTGTCCCGGCTTGACCGCCATCTCGATGTAGAGGAAGCGAGAAGCCGCGCCGCGGAGCCCCCGAAGCCACCGCCGGTGGCTGCCTCTGCCGTGCGTGAAGTTACTATCGAGGCGTTTTCGTTCGACGCCGGAAACCCCTCTCTTCAGGCTTCGGCGGATCATATCCGCTTCGGATCGATTGGACTGCTGGCGATCGCCCGGCCACTTCTCGTACACGGCTCGGCAGCCGGACAAAGAGCAGAACGATTCAGCGCGCGTCTCATCGCACCGGCGAACGCTGCGGCGATGGCCACGTCAACGCTGCAGGCACCTTCCCCTGGCGCCGCGCCTGCTACTGTGGTGAGCACCAGTCAGCCGGCCCACGTGGTTCCAGGTGCGGGTGTGACGCAACTGGTTCCCATTCGATATGTCAACGGCCAGCCGGTCGAGGGTCCGCCCTTCGCGTTTGCGACTTCCGAAGACGCGGCGGCGAACTTCACTCGCTGGATCCGGCAGCAGCTTGGTCTGGAGACGCCGCCCGCTCCCGTCACAAGTGCGACCGTTTTCGACGAATTTGCGGAGGCGATCCGCGTGCGGGAATCGGGAACTGATCCGACACCCGCGCTCGGACCTATCCGCCAGGCCGTCAAGAGCGATCCGGACTATCTTCCCGCCCAGTTGGCCGCGGTTGATCTGTTGGCGGGCGCCGGCGATCGGAAGGCGGCCATCGATTCGGCAACAAGGGTAGTTGCTCTGGACCCCGGTAATATCGATGTGCGTCGGAAGCTGGCGGGCTGGAAGGCGCAGAGTGGCACTCCGGCTGAGGCGCTGAGTTTGTTCGCTTCGGTGCTGGCGGCCCGTCCGGATGACATTGAAGCCCTGCAGGCGGTTGCTCTCTATGCGCTGGCGGTTGACGACGAGGCCCGCTTCACGAAAGCTCTGGCACGCCTGCAACCGCTGCTTCGTGAGGCGCCCCGGTTTCACGCCCCCGATCTTCTCCTCGCCACCGGACAGATCGACAAGTCGGCCACACCTCTTTTCGAGATCGAGAATGACCAGAAGGAAAATGGGGCCCTCGCTCTGAAAATCGGGAGAGTGGCCGTTCTACGCCGGATGATGACCATCGCCGAGCTGGAGCAGAAAAAACTGGACAGGCTCGATCCCGGCTACGGAAAGCCTCTGCTCGCAGCCTACATCGCGGCGCAGAACGGTGATCGCACCGAGGCGGAAGCACAATTGAAGAAAGCCCAGGCCGGTGCTTCGTGGAAGAACGTGCCCTACACCTACAGCGCCGAGGTCTACGCACTGCTCGATAGTCAGAAAGGTGTCATCGACTCGTTGCAGGCTGCCGTGGCGCATGGCGAGCCGAGCGGCAGCTACATCCTGCACAATCCCCTTTTCCGCTACCTGGCGAACGACTCCCGATATCGAAAGATACAGGCGGAGATTCTCAGGCAGCAGGACGAGATCCGGGCGCAGCTGGCCCGGATCTCGATGTAATTCTTAGTCAGGGGCCAGCTGCGAAAGCGCCTGCGCCGTCGCTTCCAATAGTGCTTCCGGGCCGACGGGCGTACCGGTGGCGCCCTTCATCCAGAGATCGGGCGCGATGTTTCCCTGCCGCGCCATCCGCTCGAATTCAGTGCCGATGGCGCCCGCTTTGTCCATCTGACGCTCGATTTGAAAGGCGATCATGTGGCCGATGGGGTAGTCGGGAAGGTAGAGCAGCTCGTCGAACATGTGCGAGTAGATTCCAAGAAGCGTCACATCCCGCCGGCCGAAGACTGGCGCGTAGTAGCGGTTCCAGATGCTCTTGGAAATGTCTACCGTAGCGTTTTTCAAGTCCTGTGGAGTGGCCGAAGGGTGCTCGTACATCCAGTGCCACACCCGTATGTCCACGAGCGCAACTCCGATGATCTCGTAGGTGCCCCAGAAATCGTTCAGGGTCTTCATGGACTCGCTGCTGGCGTCAGGGCGGGAAAGGCCGAGCAATTCCAGATCACGGTTCTGAAAAACGAAGGCCAGCGCTTCCGTGAAGGCATTGTTGGGGACTCCGGCAAGCAGCGTGTGATCGATGTCGTTCAGAGAGAACGTCTGCTCGACGTTGTGACCCATCTCGTGAACGGCGATGTTGTACCCCTTGTAGTTCATCCCGCCCGCTTCGACCCGCGTGCGGAGGTGAGATTTATCTCCACGGCGGGCTGCACCCATGGCGTGACCGGATCCCCGAGCGGGATCGACGACGATGTTCGCTGCCACATAGCGGGCACGCTCCTGCGAAAATCCCAGCTGCTGTAGAAGGTTCGGGATGTCAGCGGCGTAGGCTTCTGCGTTCGGATACTTCTTCGAAACGATGGCATCGAGCTCCGCCTCGGTGTACTTTCCGCGTGGGCGGAAGCCGTTGTACCAGATATCGAACGGTTCGAGCTTCCGGCCCAGCCTCGACTGAATCAGACTGGCTACGCGCGGGACGAGCGGTGAAGTCAGCACTTGCTCGAACATTGCCACCACGCGCTGTTCCGGAATCTCCCGATTCTCAAAGCTGCGAGCGATGAGCGTTGGTGCCTCAGGCGAATACGGATCAACCTTCCGCTGGGCGTTGAAGTTGCGCAGCAGGACTGCGTAGCGTGTGTCGGGCTCAGGGGCATTGCTGGTCTTAAAATCCGCGGGTTGCACGGTACCGTCGTCGGCCTTTGCCGCAGGTCGAACCTGGCCACTATCAGGGTTCCAGTCGACCCGGGGATTGTCGATGACCTGGGCCGGAATCTGCTGGGTGACGATCTGGTCCATCACCCGGGCGATCAGTCGCTGCTTTGCCAAGCCTTTCGGATCACTGTAATCGGCCTTGAGTTCGTCGCGCAGGTTCCAGTGCGAGAGCAAGCGGAGCCCGGGTGGAAAGATCCTCCGTCCTTGAGCATCGACGAGGTGGTACATCCAGATGTTGTATCCGGCAATGTAGAGTTGCGCTTCCGCCCGGGCCTTCGACGCTTCGAGATTCACTTCGGCTGGAATCCGCCGCGAGAAGCGGGAGGCCAGGCGGGCCTCGGCCCATTGCCGCCGGGACCAGTGTGCCCCCTCGCCCAGGCGCTGCTCCATAGTGGTAAGGGGAAAGTTGAGGAGCACGGCGAAGGCCAGCCTGTTGCCAAAAAAATCGTCGTTGAGATGGGACGATGGATCGTAGCCGGCCATGATCTCGTCGATGGGCTGAATGGGGCCAAGGTCGAGGTCGGACTGGCGGTTGAGCTCACGCGAAATCTCCAGCATGTGACCGTCGATCTGCTCCATGGCAGACTCCAGCCTGGCAAAGAGAGCGTCGAGCGATTTCTGGTCTGGCTCGAAGTTCGTGCGAACGAAATCTTCAAAATCTGCTGCGCTGCCGTCGTCAGCCCTCCAGAATGCGGTCACCTGTTGCAGGCCCCGGTGCAGACGGGGATTCACGGCTTGGCCGTATTTCGCGGAAAGCTCCTGCTCGATCGCAATCGCTCTGTCCAGGATTTGCGCGGAGGATCCGCTGTTTAACGATGGGGTATCCGAAGCAGAAGCAATAGCGGCAACGCCCAGCAACGCCGAGGCCGTGACAATCAATCGCAGTGAAGAGACCATGAGTACCTCCGGAATGTTCGGTCTGCTGACTCTACACTTTCCAGCCCCGTTTCCCTGCCGGCTTGGCAGCCGGGCTATCCTCTATCGTAAACTCAGCGGATGATCGTCACGGCCCGACTCGATTTTTCAGCTGCCCATCGTCTCCACAACCCTGACCGGGACGCAGAGTGGAACCGGCGTGTCTATGACAAGTGTGACAACCCCGGCGGGCATGGCCACAACTACGGCATCGAGGTCAGTGTACGGGGTTCGATCGATCCGGAAACTGGAATGGTCATCGATCTGAAAAAGCTGAAAGACATCGTGCGCCGGGAAGTCGTGGACAAAGTCGATCACAAGAACCTCAACGAGGATGTGGATTTTCTTCACGGCATCGTGCCCACAGCGGAAAATCTCACTCGCGCATTCTGGGCGTGTCTGGTCGGGGCCATCGACGAGGGAGAGCTTTACCAGATCGTCCTGCAGGAGACGGAGCGGAACAGCGTGACATACCGCGGAGATTGAATCGGGGTCTCGAGCGGCGACGACCTCTTACGAATTACGCTTCCCTGCTCTTGGCGTTTCCTCGTCGGGCGAGGTTCCCCAGTCCGTCGTAGGCAGCGTACTTATAGGCGTCACCGAGGGTGGGATAGTTGAAGACGCTGTCGATGAAGCTGCTCAGCGTTCCGCCGAGCTGCATGACCATCATCCCGATGTGCAGCAGGTCGGAGGCGTTTTCTCCGACGATGTGCACTCCAAAGATCTGCCGCGATTCAGGGTCGAAGACGATCTTGAGCAGGCCGTCCGTTTCGCCGATGATCATCCCCCGGGGATTGTTGCGGAACCAGGCCCGGCCAACCTCATAGTCGATGCCCGCCTTCTGGCAGTCTTCCTCACTCCTGCCGATTGTGGCCACTTCAGGAATGGTGTAGATCCCGAACGGAAGCAGCGTAGCCACGCTCTGTTTGTATTTCAGATCGAAGGCGTGAACCACGGCCACGCGGGCCTGTTCCATGGAAGTGGAAGCGAGAGCAGGGAACCCGATGACGTCGCCGGCGGCATAGATGGTCGTTACGTTGGTCTGATAGTGCTCGTTGACTGGAATGAGACCCCGTTTCCCGGTGACGACGCCCGCTGCGGCCAGGTCCAGATCGCCCGTATTGCTCTGCCGCCCCGCCGCGTAGAGAACTTTCTGGGCGTCGATTACTCGGCCGTCGGTCAGGGTGAGATTGACACTGTCCTCATCGGGCTCGATCGAGGCCACATCGGCGCCGAGGTGCAGCTCGATCTTTAGCCGCCGGGAAAGCTGGTCGAGCAGAATGTCGGAGATCTCGTCATCGATGTGTCCGAGGAGCTCCGTTCGTCCGTCGATCAGTGAAACCTTCACGCCCAGAGCGGCGAAAATCGACGCGTACTCGCAGCCGATGACGCCCGCACCAACGACAGCCAGCGATTGCGGGATGCAATCGATGGTGAGGATGGTGTCGCTGTCGTAAATTTTCTGATGATCGAATGGGATGCCCGCTGGCTGATGAGGAGAGGAGCCGGTGGCGATGAGGATGACGCGTCCGCGCAGAAGTTCGGTTCCTTTTGCGCTCTCGATGGAGATGGTATCGGCGGATTTGAACCGCGCCGCCCCGCGGTAGTAATCGATGCCGTGCCGTTGGATGTTGCTCTCGATCTGCGTGTGCTGACGAGCGACGACGTCATCCTTCTGACGCATGAAGTCGAGCACCGACACATCGCGCCGCAGGGAGATTTCAACACCACCGATATTGCGCTGAATGAGACCGGCGAGATGCAGCGCCGTCTCCCGGAGAGTCTTGGAAGGAATGGTCCCCGTATTGACGCAGGCCCCACCGACGACGGGCTCCCTCTCGACGAGGGCCACCCGTTTGCCGAAGTAAGCAGCCTGCGCTGCTCCCTTCTCCCCTGCGGGACCGCTCCCGAGGACGATCAGGTCATAGTCTGCGGCGGTTCCGTTCGCTTCAGTCATGAGCTCCGTTCGGTCACGAATAATGAAGCAAAGCATGGACTGGCACCGGCTCCAGGCGCGAGCGTCCGTTCAGAAAGTCCAGCTCAATGACTACTGCCAGGCTGACGACCTCGGAGCCGAATCCTCTCACGAGAGTGATAGCGGCGGAGGCGGTTCCACCCGTTGCCAGAAGATCGTCAACCACCACGACACGGTCTGCTGGAGAGAGCGCGTCGTCGTGAATTTCGAGAGAATCACTCCCGTATTCGAGAACGTACTCATGCCGCCGGGTCGTCCATGGGAGCTTTCCTGGTTTCCGAATGGGAATGAATGCACACTCCAGCTCCCGAGCCAGACAGGCGCCAAAGATAAATCCCCGCGACTCGATTGCAGCGATGGCGGTAATGCCTCTGTTCCGGAAGGGCTGGCCCAGCAGGGTCAGGGTCGTCTCGAATGCCTCCGGAGCTCGCAGCAGGGGGGTGATGTCCTTGAACACGATTCCAGGTTTCGGAAAATCGGGAACGTCCCGGATCAAACTCTCGAGTTCCCTGGTCCCCAACGTCATCGTCAGATCTTTACGTCGAAATCTTCCAGAGTTCCAGTGAAGGAGCGGGATTCCTGGTCGATACGCGTAACCTCGGCGTAGCGCGGCCCCTCCTTGATCTCACGAATCCAGTCGTCGATGGCCTTGGAATCTCCCTCGACCTGTGCTTCGACACTTCCATCGCGGAGATTTTCAATCCGCCCCTTGAGCCCCAGTCGCCGGGCCACGCGTGTGGCAAAGAAACGGTAGCCCACTCCCTGCACTTTTCCGTGGATCTTCAGTATCCGCATTTCCTTCATTAATCTCGCGCCTCGCTTCTTAGCAGTCAAATCATATACAGAGTTGAAAAAAAGCGGCGACACTTTGTCCCTGACCTTCGGGGGATCAGTGTCGCCGCGTCGGAGTCTTGCGCCGGACGGCGGGCGAATTAGTGGCTTTGGCTGGCGGTTTCTTCGCCGCAGGGGTTGGCGATGGGCTGGCTCCGGGTGTCGGCGCAGCCTCAGGAGATGGCGTGGCCGCTGGTGCGGCAATGGTGGTGATTACCGGCTGAGACATCTTTTTCAGCGTAGCCGCAGTCCGCTTACGGTCGCCGTTGATCTCGTCGATCTGCGATCGGATTCCGTCGCGGTCCTCATCCACCATCCGGAAGAGAATGGCCAGAGCCGTGGCCCCTGCGTCGGTGCGCGGGAACTGCTGAACGACTGCCAGCAGCTTCTCGCGCGCTTCTTCACGATGCCCGGATTTGATGTTTTCTCGAGCCTCCTTCAGGAGGGCGTCAGCGTGCAGATCATTGGGGATCGAAAGCAGGAGCCACGTAAACACGCCCCCCGCCAGGAGCAGGAGCAGAGCCGCAAGAATGAGCAGAGGACGCGAGCGCATATCCTGAGCATGAGAAAAAACGATGCCACTTCTCCTCCGCGAAGCGGAGGATCGGCACCCGCCTGCCGGCAGTCAGGCCTTCCAGCCGAATTTACCGAGCAGCGGGACGAACTCCGCCGGCCCGCAGTCTTCGATCTGAATACCGGTTCCGGCACGGGTGATCCGGGCCAGCCGCTGGGCGCCAACGGCTCCGATTGGAAGGATCATTTTTCCTGTTCTCGAGAGCTGCTGGACAAGTGGAGATGGCACTTCCGGCGCCGCCGCGGCGACGATGATGCGGTCGAATGGTGCCTGGTCAGACCATCCGTAGGTACCGTCGAAGATCTTCACGCTGACGTTTGCGATTTTCAGGTTCCGGACGATCTCGGCGGCGCGGATGCCAAGATCGCTCACCCGCTCAATCGAGAACACTTTCCCGGCCAGACGGGAGAGGACCACCGCCTGATAGCCTGTTCCGGTTCCGACTTCCAGGACTTTCTCGCCTCCCTTGAGCTCGAGCAGTTCCAGCATTCTGGCCACGATCCAGGGCTGCGAGATCGTTTGCTGCTGCCCGATTGGCAGAGCGGAGTTCCCGTAGGCCTTGGAGGCCACGACAGGGGGGACGAAGAGATGACGGGGAACATGGCGCATGGCTTCCAGAACGCGTTCGTCTTTCACTCCGCGCGCGGCTACGTAGCGTTCCACCATCAGATGGCGCTGATGGGCGAACTCGCGCGCCTCGGTGGACGACGGATCAGTTTTCGATGGACTGGATGGCAAGACTCTGCTCCAAACCCTTCAATTTCTCGATCGACTGGTGATGGGTCAGATCCAGGTGCAGCGGTGTTATGGATACGAAACCGCTGCTCACCGCGGCAAAGTCGGTTCCCTCGGCTGTCTGCCAGCTCGGAGCATCTCCCCCGATCCAGAAATACTTTTTGCCCCGGGGATCGAGCCGTTCGACGACACCCTCGGAATAGAGACGTTTCCCGAGGCGCGTGACACGTACGCCCTGAAACACTTCGACAGGAAAGTTCACGTTGAGAATGATGCCCGGATCGCGGTCGCCGGCAAGTACATGCCGGGTCAGCGCAGCAGCGAAAGTCGCACAGCGGTCGAAGGAGAAATTCTCCCCGATGAGCGCGGAGAAGGCGATCGAGGGGATATTCAAAAGTGCTCCTTCGAACGCGGCGGAGATAGTTCCCGAGTAGGTGACGTCATCCCCGAGGTTCGGGCCGAAATTGATGCCGGAAACAACGATGTCGGGCCGCCGGTCTTTCAGCAGGTGGAGCACGGCCAGGTTTACGCAATCCGTCGGAGTGCCGTCCACAATCCATTCGTTGGGCTGAAGCTGAAGGAGCCGCAGCGGACGGTTCAGCGTCAACGCGTGCGAGGCTGCGCTCTGCTCGCGGTCAGGGGCGACGATGGTCACCTCGCCGATGGTCGTCAGCGCCGCTGCCAGCTTGCGCAAACCCTCGCTATATACGCCATCGTCGTTGGTGACCAGGATCCGGGGAGTCATTTTGTGAAACCGACCTCGTCATTCCAGTGTACCCGACTTCGCCCGCCACGCTGACCAGCGTGGCCCTTGTCCGCCGTGCAGCAGGATGAGACGGGTGAGGGGCGCCTCAATCGCGCACCCTATGGGCTCTGCGATGACGATTGCCGCGCGCGCACCATTCTTTCCAGCGTTCTCTGCATTCCGTAAAGGACCAGGAGCAGGAAGGCCACGAGCAGAGCTCCGAGAATGCGCGCCGCCCACTTATTCACGATGCATAGGCTCCAGCATGTGCTGCAGTCCAGTCGATGGCGTATTTCATGGGAGCAGGATCGGCGATGCCCTTGCCGGCGATGTCGAAGGCCGTGCCGTGATCCACGGAACCGCGTAGATAGGGGAGGCCGATGGTGACGTTCACCGAGCAATCAAAGGCCACCGTTTTGATCGGGATCAGACCCTGATCGTGATACAGCGCCAGCACTACATCGCAGGAGCCACGCATGGCCGATCGGAAGAGAGTGTCAGCGGCGAAGGGACCAGTGATTTCAACCCCCTCCCGTCGAGCATCCTCGACTCCTGCGAGCACGGCTTCCTCTTCTCGTCCGAACAGGCCGCCCTCTCCGGCATGAGGATTCAAGCCCGCTACGGCCATGCGCGGAGGGGCGCCGTAGATGCGCGTGTACTCCCTGACGGTGAGGAGTGCGATCTCGCGAACGGCTCGTGCCGTGACCATGCCCACGGCGCTGGCCAGTGGTACGTGAACGGTGAGCAGGACGACGCGAAGGGCTTGGGAGTGAAAGAACATTGCGTAGTCGCGCCCATACTCTGCCAGTCCGGAACGTGCTGCCAGTAGCTCGGTGTGCCCGTGAAAGCTGCTTCCGGCAGCGACGATGGATTTTTTGTTGATCGGAGCAGTAACGAGGGCCCTGACGAGGCCGCTGTCGAGATCGTCCAGCGCAGCATTGATGCTGTTCAAGGCGATTCGTCCACAGTCCGCCGAGACTTCTCCGAAACGGAAAGCCTGGCAATCTCCCACGTCGACGAATTCGCGCCGCTGGCCGGTTCCCACGCTGCCCGGCTGCAGTCTTCGAAACGAGTCGAGGATGGTCCCGATGCCGGGGGTTTGCACTGTGAGATCCCACGATCCGTAAAGTCGGACCGGGGACGACAAGCTCTCCACCGATTTCAGAACGATTTCGGGGCCGATGCCGGCCGGATCGCCGAGAGTGATCGCCAGCTGTTTCACAGAAACGAGTCTAACGCAGGAGCCCCAGGACTTTTGGCCGGCAGCGGTCGAGGTGGACCGACGGTTAGAGTTCGTCCGCCTTGAACAGATACTTGATGTACTGTTTTTGAATGAGCAGGTTCGGCTCGCCGTCCCGGTTGAGCTTGATGCAATTGCGGTCGTACCACTCGATGCACCCGTGCAGTTCCTCGCCGTCGCTGAGCACGATGACCATCGGAGTCCTGGCGTTCATCTGTTTCAGATAATAGAAATTTTCGGCGTTGGTCTGATCGGGGGGAGCGGCTTTGGCCCGAGGTTTTCGCGAACCGTTTTTCATGTCCGAAAAGCTGGAAGCGCCACCATAACGGCGCGCCGTCGGCCGGTAACCGTTACTCTCGGTAGAGCGACTGGGGAATATCATCACAGCCTCCGCGTATGCGATCCACGTCCGACCGGTTGTTCGTGCCGTCCGCCGAGCCTGCCCATGAACCTTGCTCGCGTGCGGTGAAAAGTGCTCATCCGATGGTCGGGAACAACGGATGAGTCCCTGGCTTTTTCAAGATTTATTCGGTTCTCGGAAGTGCTTGGGCAGCGGCATTGCGAAGCCCATGCCCGGGTTCCGGTTCCTTGCGGTGAGGACTCCTTTCTCCTAGAATTCGCAGCGACTCGGAGCCCGAGGGGAGGACCTTTTGAATTCAGTTGTTTGCATCAGTCACGTGCCGGATACCGAATCGAAGATCAAGATCAATCAGGACGGTTCCGGAATCGAGGAAGGGGGACTGAAGTTCATTGTCTCGCCCTACGATGAGTACGCGCTCGAAGAAGCAATCCGCCTGAAGGAAGCCCACGGCGGCGATGTCACCGTCATCAGCTTCGGACCGGACCGCGTCGCCCAGGGACTTCGCGAATGTCTTGCTCGCGGTGCGACGAAAGCGTTGCATATCCAGGGAGACCCTTCGGGCGTGGATTCGCTCGGGATCGCCAAAGTTCTGGCTGCGGCGATCAAACCCATGTCCCCCGATCTGGTGTTGCTTGGGATCAAAGGCGTGGGAACGGACAACTCACTCGTCGGGCCCATGCTGGCCGAGCTTCTGTCGATGCCCCAGGTGAATGTCGTGACGCATCTGGAACTGGCCGACGGAAAACTTACCGCGCATCGTGAAATCGAGGGAGCGGAAGAAGTCATCGCGCTGGCCATGCCTGCGGTGATCACGGCGCAGAAGGGTCTGAACGATCCGCGGTATGCCTCCTTGAAAGGAATCATGGCGGCGAAGAAGATCACCATCGAATCGACGACGCCGGCCGAGTTGGGAGTCACCGACGAAGAGTTGAACGCGGGCGGCATTCGCATCACATCCCTCGAGCTTCCTCCTGAAAAGGCTGGCGGGCGCCGGATTGAAGGTTCCGATACCGCCGCCGCGGCAGCAGAAATCGTTCGTTACATCCGGGAGGAAGTGAAAGCCTTCTGACCTTTGCCTGGCGGACGCCTTCGGGGAAGCCTCAGCTTCCGAAAGCCGGCCACTGAGAGGCATGGAAGGTCTTCGACCTTTCGGTGAAACATCTGATCGGAGCCGTTGCAGTTTTCTTCAACCTTGTTTTCAGAATTCCCGCTTCGCTGACGAAGGCTGGCCTCGAAAGGTCGCGTAACGGGGAAAAATTGATCCGCAGCTTCGTGTCCTCAGGAGAATAACCATGTCGGGTGTCCTAGTCGTGTGCGAAAGCAAAGAGGGAAAGCTTCGGAAGCCGTCCCGGGAAATTCTTTCACTTGGGCGAAAACTGGCTGCGGAAAGCGGAGGAACGCTGTCGGCAGTTTCCTTCGGGACGGGGGCGGCCGATCTCGCATCGGATACGGGAAGCGGTGGCGCGACGAAACTCTTTGTGGTGAACGACCCATCGCTGGACGACTACATGACCGAAACGCACACGTCGGCCCTCCAGGCCGTCGTTGCCATGGCGCAGCCTGACATCCTGCTTTTCTCTGCCAGTACGAACGGACGCGACCTTGCGCCCCGAATGGCGGCCCGTCTGAATGTCGGGGTTGCCTCGGACGTGACTTCGCTGGAATGGTCCGACGGAAAACTGCGCGGAACTCGTCCGTTGTATTCAGGGAAAGTCATCGCCCACTTCGAAGCAGCCGGCAAGCCGGCAGTGGCTACTGTGCGGCCGAACGCCGTTCCCGCTGAGGATGCCGGAGGGGCTCCCAGCGAAGTCGTTCCCGTGGAATGGCAGGCTGGTGAACCAAAGACGAAGCTCATCGAGACGAAGGCGCCGGCGGCGGGAGAGCTGACGATCGCCGAAGCGGACATCATCGTCTCGGGCGGCCGAGGGCTGAAGGACGCTGAGAACTATTCCTACATCCGCGACCTGGCTCTTGCTCTCGGTGGCGCCGTGGGCGCTTCGAGGGCCACCGTGGACGCAGGCTGGATCGACCATCAACACCAGGTTGGACAGACCGGACGCGTCGTCAGTCCGAACCTCTACATCGCCGTCGGGATCTCCGGGGCGATCCAGCATCTGGCCGGGATGTCCACTTCGAAGCACATCATCGCCATCAACAAGGATCCGGAGGCCCCGATTTTTCGCGTATCGGACCTGGCAGTGGTCGGTGATCTTTTTGAGATCCTGCCGGTGCTGACCGAGGAAGTGAAGAAAGCCAAAGCGCAGCATTGAACTCTCAGGACGGGCCCCCCCGTCCTCAAGACTCATTGCGCTGCTCTTGCCGCGCGAAGAGGGGAGTTTCGAGCCACCCGGACGCTTCCCCTCGGCCTCCGGCTGAAGATATCTCTCCAAGGTGAATCGCAGGCTCCCGGTACAACCCCGTCCCCTGATTCCGGAGGCCGTCACGAGATTGTTGCCGGCCAATCCCCGAATTCCGCGTAATCAGCCATCTTTTTTCTCCTTCTCCCTAATAACTATGCAAATTGACGCTTTGTTGACGATCGGACTGACGACGGAATGACGAGAGCTGCGTAAATTCGCGCTCATAGGTCCAACGCCTCAGAACGAGATCAAAGAGTTTCAAAAGGAATCTCTGGCGATTGTCGGCAGGGAACAAGATCAACCAGGAAGACGAATTGGTGAGAAGCGAAAGAAAGGGAAGCATCATGAAGAGCATTACCAGAGTGGTTCTTGCAGTAGTTGTCGGGGTAGGCCTGTCGATGTCCGCATTTGCCGCAACGTCGGCGTTCAAGGACTTCAATGTCTCAGCCAGCGTCGCTGCCAACTGCACCATCAACGCCACGGATATGGTTTTCGGGGCGTTCGATCCACTGGCTGCTGCCAACGTCGATTCGACCAGCACGGTGACCATTACCTGCACGAAGGGCAACGGAGCGACGATCGACATGAACCTTGGCAATAACGCAGCCAACGCCACCCTCACGACGCGAGCCATGTCCAACGGATCAGCCGGCTATCTCGACTACCAGTTGTACTCGGATTCGTCGCGTTTGGCGGTGTGGACCAGCTTCAGCAGCGGTGCAGCTCCGAGCAAAGCGGCGCGGCCTTTCACCGTTTACGGCCGGATCCCCGCGGCGGCAGATGCTCCATCCGGTACCTATGGTGATGTGGTTCGAGCCACTGTGAACTTCTGATCATCGGATAAGGAACGATGCTGATGAGATCCCTTTGCCTCCGCAACTCTGGCGTCGTCATGGTGGTTGTGCTGGGCCTGACTGCTGGTTGGGCTCAGCCGACCACCGCGGCAACATTCAGAGTGAGCCCGGTGCAGGTGGTATTCGATGGAGCAAGGAGTAGCGATCTGCTGACCATCACCAACCAGAGTTCAGAGGAACTTCGGTTTCAGATCACGGCATTCACATGGGATCAGCAGCCTTCGGGGGAGATGCAGCTCACGCCAACGAACGAAATCGTCTTCTTTCCAGCGCTGCTCTCGGTAGCGCCCGGCCAGGAACGAAAAGTTCGAGTGGGCCTCTCCGGAGCGGAGCGGGGCAATGTGGAGAAAACATACCGGCTCTTCTTCGAGGAAATGAGGCCGATCGATAGTGCGCAGGACGGAAAAGCCCAGATTCGCGTTCTCACGAAAATGGGAGTTCCAGTCTTCCTCCAGCCCAGAAAAGTGTCGTTGAAGTCAGCTCTGGAAGATGTGCGGGTGGCGGGAGGGACACTCATGTTCGATGTCGCCAACGGTGGCAGCGTCCATTACATGCTTCAGGGCGCTTCAGCCACAGGTTTCGGGGCTGACGGCAAGAAGATCTTCCAGCATCAGTTCGAGGGCTGGTACGTACTGGCCGGCGGAAAGCGCTCCTATCAGACGGAAATTCCGCCGACGGACTGCTCGCAGATTCAGAAGATCGTAGTCACGGCCCAGACGGGAGTGCCCGGTACGTCGGACTTCTCGGAGTTGAAGGAACAGATTCTCCAGGCCGCAATTCGCTGCGGGTCCTGATGACAAGTCGGATCCAGGGAGACCGTTTCGTGCGCCAATGGTTCTTGATCGTTGCCGGTCTGATGCTGCTGTCGGCACGCCCTCTGTCTGCGGCCAGTGTCACCGCAAGCATGGACGTGAGGGCGACGGTGATCGGTAACTGTCGGGTTAGCGTGACCGACCTCTCATTCGGTGATTACGACCCCCTCGGGTTTCACAGCCAGGCCAGTCTCGACGCCTCAGCCACGCTCAATCTGGTTTGTACGAAAGACCTGGCCGTGGTCGTCTCTCTGGATCAGGGCCGGCACTCCACCTCTGCACGATCCGTACGGCAACTTGAACTCGGAACCTATCGTCTCGACTATCAGCTCTACCGGGATTCCGCGCGCCAGGCGATCTGGGCGGACGGAGAATTTGGGGAACGCGTCGCCGGCACCGGTCTGATCTCTTCGGCCGTGGAAGTGACCGTCTTCGGTCGAATTCCAGGCGGGCAGGTCGTGCCGGCCGGTGCCTATACGGACGTCGTCACCGCCAAGGTCGACTTCTAGGGTGGAGCTCATCGTGCTCCCCACCCGTCGTTCTTCTGTTGTCCATTTCGTTGTGATCCTGGCCATGGCCTGCTTCGGGGTATGCAGTTCGGCGGTCGCCGGGGACGAGCAACGCGTCATCCTTCCCTTCGAGGTGAATGGCGTCGCACGCGGCGAGGTCAATGCTGTCCTCAGGGGAAATGACGTGCTCGTTCCTCGATCAATGCTGGAAGAGGGTGGAATCCACGGTCTGCGCGGATCTCACCCGAACGACGCCGATCCCTCGTATGTTTCTCTGAGCTCGATGGCACCGGAACTCACTTTCGTTCTCGACCAGGAAGAACTGATTCTTCAGGTCACAGTCGATCCACGATTTCTCGGGTCACGCAGCTATGATTTGAGCACGGCCCACCCGGAGAACCTTTCCTACAGCAAAGACACGAGCGCCTTCTTGAACTACGCCGTCAGCACCCATCGCTTTCGCGAATTCAGCGGTTTTGGAGAGGTAGGAGTAAGTCTTCGGGGCCGGCTCCTGTTCTCCGGCGTTTCCGTCGACGGGCAGGGCAAGGTTTCCAGGGGACTTTCGAATGTTACGTTCGACGACTTGCCCCATCTGCGGCGAACGGTTCTGGGGGACAGCTTTGTCTCATCCGACGCGCTGGGAGGTTCGGCGCTGCTGGGAGGCCTGACGATCTCCCGCAACTTCAATCTCGATCCCTACTTCGTGCGATATCCGTCCCTGGCCTTTTCGGGCGCGACAGCCACTCCCTCGACGGCCGAGGTTTATGTGAATGGAAGCCTCGTCCGTCAGGAAGAGTTGCCTCCTGGCCAATTTGAATTTCAGAACCTGGCGCTGCCTATTGGATCGGGTTCGGCGCAGGTAGTCATCCGCGACGTTTTCGGACAGGAACGCGTGCTTTCCTCTTCCTATTATTCTTCGGCGGGTGTCCTGGCCAGAGGTCTCTCCGAATACAACTACAGCCTCGGTTTTCGACGGAACATGCTCGCCAACAAAAGTTTCGACTACAGTAAACCGGCGTTGCTTGCCTACCATCGTTTCGGTCTGACGAACGACGTCACGATCGGCGGGCGGCTGGAAGCGAGCTCTGATCTTGTGAGCGGCGGTTCATCCATGGCTCTTCGTCTTCCAATCGGAGAGCTGGATTTCTCTGCGGCCGCAAGCAGCGGAGAGCAGCAGTCGGGATTTGCCGGCTCGGCAGCCTATACCTACCTGGTCCGGCGCTCATTGAGTATCGGGGGGACGCTGCGCACGCTCAGCGACCACTACGCAAACCTGACGATTGCCCCTCTCGATGACCGGCCAAAATTCGATGTCGTGGCATTCGCCGGTCTTCCGTTCAGCCGCGGAAGTTTTTCCGTGCAGGCGGGGGAGACTGAATACCGCGATAAACCTGGAAGCAGGAATATCGGAGTCTCGGTTTCTCTGCTGGCGGGGAGGCAATCGAACGTCTTCCTTTCCGCAACGCGGCGCAAGGATTCGGGCGGCAGCTCGAACGATGTATTCGCCGGAGTGAGCTACTTCTTCGGAAGAAACACAACAGCGAATATCTCCACGCAGCGGAGCGCCGGTGGCACTACCAGCAAAGTGGAACTCCAGAAGTCGCTGCCGGCAGGTACAGGGTACGGGTATCGTTTGAACACCCCCATCGGTGCTGCCACGCCGGGCATTGCGCAGAGCGTGGCTCAATACCAGAACCGCTTCGGCCGGTACGAGCTAAGCGTCGATCCGCGACAGGCAGGCCAGAGTCTGAACGTATCCGTCGCGGGGGGGATCGTGGCCATCGGAGGCGGCTTCTACGCCACGCGGCCCGTCCAGGAAAGCTTCGCTCTGATGAGAGTTCCGGGAGTTGACGGCGTGGATGTAATGGCCAGCAATCAGGTGATTGGCACGACGAATCGGAAAGGAGATTTTCTCATCCCCAATCTCCTCTCCTATTATGGGAACCGACTGGGCATCCAGGACCAGGACATCCCTCTCGACCACGAAGTCGACAGCGTTGAAAAAATTGTCGCACCTCCCTACCGCGGCGGCGCCATTGTCACCTTCCCGGTCCGAAGGATTCAGAATGTGCAGGGAATGGTCGTGATCATCGAGGGCAAAACGCGAGTCATTCCCAGCTATGGCGAGATGAGCATTGATGATGCCCATGGAAAGACTGCCGATTCGCCGGTCGGATCCGACGGTGCGTTCTACTTCGAGAACCTCGCTGCCGGAAAATACCGGGCCGAGGTTCGGTATGACGGGAACAAGAAATGTTCGTTCGAACTGGACATACCTGCGTCGGATGATAGTTTCGTGATACTTCCTGAGCAGCACTGCGATCAGAGTTCGAAGCCATGAAGGCCATCGCCGGACGACTGCTGTTCGTGGCCTTCGGCCTTTCGTTCGCTTCGAGCGCATACGCCGGGAAATGCTCCTGGAGCACCGCTCCGCCCGCTGCTGACGCCGGCTCGTATTCCGTATTCTCACCAGCGCCTCTCGATGGCGTCACGTCGTTCACGATTCGATGCAATCCCAACACAACCGGCACCATCAAATTGAGTGTGGGCAGCAGCTCGACGAGCTACACCCCTCGAACGCTGGCCCAGGGAGCGTTGAAACTTCCCTACAACGCTTACCTCGACGCCGCGGCGACACTCATATGGGGCGATGGCACCAGTGGAACGACGGCTTATGAGGTCTACAACGGCGAGCCCCATGACAAGGTATTCACCGATCAGATTTACATCCGCGTTCCGGCTGTTGCGGATGCCTCGGCCGGAGTCTACGAAGATACGATTACTGCCACTCTCTCATGGGGCAACAACCAGAGCGATACAGTAACTTTCAAAGTCAGGGCTACGGTGATCCCCGAATGCACCGCGACCACCACCGATCTGAATTTCGGAGCCTATGATCCTCTGGTGATCAACGCCATCACTCCCAAAGACTCCAGCTCGGCCGTGACCGTGTACTGTACAAAGGGCGTGGCCAGCATTCTCACCATGGGTGGCGGGGCGAACGCCTCGGGAGCGGTTCGGCGAATGAGGACCGGCGTGAACGGGTACCTTTCCTATGAGATTTATAAGGATGGGGCGCGTTCGATCATCTGGAACGCTACCAATACCAACTCCGCAACGTCGACTTCCAAGAGTACGCCGCTGGGCGGTGGCGCCTTCACCGCATTCGGGCGCATCCCGGCCGGGCAGGATCCCGTGCCAGGCAACTACGCCGACGTCATGACGGTCACCGTGAACTATTGATTCTCGGTAATCGAACAGCCCGCGCCGCGTACTGACCTCCCTGTCGATCCCGTTGATGTTCAAGGCCTCGCTTGCATGCGGGCGAAAGTCTGCATAGAGTGCTCCGCGGAGCTGAATCAGTTCCGTGTTCGGGAGCGGTGGGTATGGCTTCTCTTTCAGGAGGGATCACCACGTGCTCAGGACGGCAGCCTTTGTGCGCTTCTGCATCGTCACCACAGTGCTGTTCATCACCCCGTGCACGTTTGCGCGGAGAATCGCCTCGACGGAGATGCGCGTCTCGGCCATCGTCGTCGCACGATGCCTGCTGCACGTCGAGAGTGCCCCTGAATTTCTGGATGTCAGCAGTGGGGACGCCGCGCGCGGGTTCGTGGACGTTGCGGTGCCGCTGCAGTTCACAGTGCGCACGAACGACCCGCTGGGCTACATTCTCGAGTTCGCGATGCCCAGGGGCGTCGTCCGCGCGATCGAGATCCGCGGGCCGGACTTTGAGGCGACGATAGCGGGCTCGGACGGGTGGATCGTACGACCCTCCGTCGGATCCGCTCCGTTCGTTAGTCGTCTGAACCTGCGCGCTCGGCTGACGCCGGGAACGATGCCGGGTAGCTATCCATGGCAGCTGGCGGTTTCGGCCCGGCCCGTTTCCTCGGCAATGTAGCTGTACGCTACGTGCAGGCCCCACAAGCTTGCCCGACTGTCATCCTTCGGACGACTCCCGCTTGCAAATCAGCTGATTGAGCAGTTAAGTTGCATCGGCTTGCCGAGGCATCGAGGGCGGCGGGGGAGCGACTGCATCCGCGATTGGTCGTTTCGTATCTTAGAGCGGCAGAGGGGACGAATGGCAGAGCTTCCGAACGGTGAGCGGGAATCGCTCGAAATGGATGTAGTGATCGTCGGTGCCGGTCCCGCTGGACTGGCCGCTGCGTATCACCTGGCCTCACTCCTGCGCCAGGCCCGGGAAAGCGACGGCAGTACTTTCGGCGAGGTTTCGATTGCCGTGCTTGAAAAGGGGGAGGAGATCGGATCGCATGCGATCTCCGGTGCCGTCATGGATCCTCGGGGAATCAGCGAGCTCATTCCGGACTGGCTGGATCGGGGATGCCCCGTTGAAGCGCCAGTCGGGGACGATGGATTCTGGTATTTGACCGGAAAGCGGAAACTGGCCGCACCCATCCTCCCACCGCCTCTGCAGAATCACGGCAATTACGTGATCTCGCTGGGTGAATTCGTGCGCTGGCTAGCGCCGATCGTGGCAGAGGCGGGAGTCGATGTCTTTCCAGAGTTTCCAGCTTCGAAGATCCTTCTCGAAAATGGGAGTGTCGTGGGAGTTCGAACCGGCGACAAGGGAATCGACAAGAACGGGCAGGCGAAAGCGAACTACGAACCGGGCGTGGACATTCGGGCGAAGATCGTCATTCTGGCCGAGGGTCCGCGGGGCACGCTGACCAAACAACTGGCCATCGAGCAGGACCTTTACGACGAGAGGAATCCGCAGGTCTATTCACTGGGCGTGAAAGAGCTCTGGGAACTGCCTGACGATCGTTTCCCGGCCGGTCGCGTCATTCATACGATGGGCTTCCCGTTGAATACCGACACGTTCGGCGGTGGATTCATCTACGGGATGAAGGATCGCATTGTGGACATAGGACTCGTCGTCGGGCTGGATTACCTCGATCCGCGCATCGACCCGCAGCAACTCTTTCAGCAATACAAGCTGCACCCCGCCATTCGCGAAATTCTCGGCGGCGGAAAGATGATCAGCGCCGGGGCCAAGGCCATTCCGGAGGGCGGCTACTACTCGATGCCGCGAATGTCCGGTCATGGATACATGATCGTTGGCGACTCCGCGGGATATCTCAACGGGGCCCGTCTGAAAGGAATTCACCTCGGGATCAAGTCCGGCATTCTTGCTGCCGAAGCCGCATTTCAGGCACTTCGCACCGGCGACTTCACCCGGAAGACGCTCTCCGCCTACGACGACGGCTTCGAAAAATCATGGGCGCGCACAGAGTTATTCAAGGAGCGCAACTTCCACCAGGCCTTCGAGCACGGTCAGTGGGCGGGCATGCTCAACGCGGGATTGGGGATGATCACCGGTGGCCGCGGCTTCGGCGTTTCCAACCGTCTTGCTGCTCGTGCCGGTCATGAACGGATGAAGTCCATCCGCAACTTCACCGGACCGAGAGAGACGGTGAAGATCGACAACTCCTACACGTTCGACAAGGTCACCGATGTCTATCACGGAGGCGTCGTTCACGAGGAGAATCAACCGCCGCATCTCCTCATACACGACACGGAGGTCTGTATCACCCGTTGCACCGAGGAGTACGGGAATCCCTGCCTCAACTTCTGTCCGGCGAACGTTTACGAGCCGAGGCCCACGGCTGACGGACGGGGGAAGGTGCCGTTCTTGAATTTCACGAACTGTTTCCACTGTAAGACCTGTGACATCATGGATCCGTACCAGGTGATTACGTGGGTGCCACCGGAAGGGGGAGGCGGTCCTCATTACAAGAAGCTGTGAGGGGGGCCTGAAGACATGGTCACTGAACCCGTGCCGGTCCGTTCCGTTCCCCTGAAGAGGATCGCCGAGCTCCAGGCGAACGTCGAACGGGTCATCCGCGGAAAACCCGAAGTCGTGCAACTGGCGCTGGCGGCGCTACTGGCGCATGGACACATTCTTCTCGAGGATGTACCGGGAGTTGGAAAAACGACGCTGGCCAACGCCATCGCCCGATCGCTCTCCCTGTCCTTTCACCGCATCCAGTTCACCAGCGATCTGCTGCCGGCAGACATCGTCGGGGTGACGATTTTCAATCAGGAGTTTCAGGATTTCGAGTTCATCTCCGGGCCGATTTTCGCGAACATCCTCCTTGCCGACGAGATCAACCGTGCGACGCCGAAGTCGCAGTCGGCGCTTCTGGAGGCCATGAGCGATGGAATGGTCTCGATCGAGAAGCGCCGTATCGCTCTTCCAAACCCGTTTCTGGTAATCGCCACGCAGAATCCCGTCGAACACGTCGGTACGTATCCCCTGCCCGAATCTCAGCTCGACCGCTTTCTCATTCGGCTGCGCATCGGCTATCCAAACAACGCCGACGAGAAGTTGCTCATCCGGGCAGGCGGTGCGGGCGAAGCGCTGGAAACATTGCAGCCGGTGCTCTCGCTCGAGGAACTGCTGGCATTGCAGGCGCGCGTTCCGGAGGTTCACGCTGACGAGTCGCTGCTGGATTACCTGCTCTCGATCGTTTATGCCACCCGCAACGACCCCGAAATCTCGCTGGGAGTATCCACGCGCGGGGCACTCAGTTACTTCAAGGCCTGCCAGGCCTACGCCATGGTCCGCGGACGGGACTTTGTTCTGCCGGAAGACGTCAAATATCTGGGGCCCGCTGTTCTCTCGCACCGGATCGTTCTTCGCAATCGCCAGATGATGCGAGCGGATTTCGCTCCCGAGGTCGCTTTTGTTGAACGACTGATCGCCGGTATCCCCGTGCCCAGGTAGCGATGACACCAGAATACGGCTTCAAGGGGGTTGTCCGTCTGACCCGCGTAGGTAGCGGCTACCTGATCTTCACTCTGGTCATCGGATTCGCAGCGATCAACAGCGGCAACAACTCTCTCTATATCGGCCTGGCTTTCATGCTGGGCGGTCTTATCGTCTCCGGCGCCGCTTCCCATGGCGGCCTTCGTCACCTGGAGCTGCATTTCATCCGGCTGGAAGAGGCATGGGCCGGCGATCTGACGCGTGGCGAGATGACGGCGAGCAACAGCTCCAGGGTCTGGAACGTCCGCGATGTTGTCCTCACCTCCGCGGAGTTGAGCAGTCCGTTGTTCTTTCCGGTCATCCGGCGGCGAGAAACGCTTCGCGTTACCGGAGGCTTTCTGTTTACGCATCGCGGTCGCGTGGAACTGAAGACCGTGGAGCTTTATACGCGCTACCCGTTCGGCCTGTTTCTGAAGCGGCGCAGAGTTTCATTGCGGGGCGAGGCCATCATTTATCCCCGGCTTCTGGACCCCCCGGAACTGAATACCGCCAATGTCCTTCGGGGTCAGAGCGGACGATCTGATCTGATCGGACCCGGCTCGGAAATCCGCTCGTTTCGGGAGTACGTTCGTGGGGACTCATTGCGCCAGGTGCACTGGAAGAAAACAGCAAGCCTCGGGCGCTGGATCATGAAGCAGACCGAGGTGGAGTCCAATCAGTCCATCGAGATTGCTGTCGATCCCATCCTCCCTCCGGAGGGCACGCCGGCGCAGTTCGAGCGGATGATCAGTGAAGCTGCAACCTACCTTCTCGACGCTCTGGAGAAACGTTACGAGGTTGCCCTGCATCTTCCCGCCGGAACGATCCGCGGCGGCGGCGATGCGGTGAGACGACCCATGTTCGAAGCCCTGGCGTTGCTGCAGCCTTCGTCCGAAGGGTGGGCGGAATGGCTGTCACCGGAGACGATCGTCTTCAGCCTGAGGGAAACCCGTGAATCGCGTAGCGCGTGAACTCGAATCGATCGCCCTGGCGGCTGTAGCCGCTGTGCCTCTCTATCTGACCAGCGCGGTGTCGGTGCCGTCGGTGGCGCTTTTTCATCTCATCCTCACGATGATCGCTGTGAGAATCATGGCTGGCGGAGATGTTCCTCACTACCCTCCGCGCCTCGTGAAACTCCTCGGGTACACCTACCTGATCATTCTTCCTCTGGACTTCCTGATCATCTCCCGAGACGTGATCCGCTCTTCAACACATCTGCTGTTTTTCATCATCGTTTATCTGGTCCTGGATGCAGCGTGGGAGCAGAACTACAGCAGGCGGCTGTTGGTGACGGGTCTGTTGTTCGTGACGAGCATCGCCACTTCCACGCATCTCTCCGTGGTGGTGTTCATGCTCTTGTTTTCGTTTCTGATGTTCCGGCAGCTCATCCAGGTCAGTCACTTCAACACTGCTGCCTCGGTTGCCCCCGGCGCTCCTTATCCGCCCTCCAGCAGACCGGCGGCGTTCTATCTGCTGGCGAGCAGCGCTCTGGCGATCATGATGTTCCCGTTCCTGCCGCGTGTCGGCTCTCCGGTAGTACCAGGACTGACGTCGACTTTCAACGCCGCCAGCACGGGAATCAGTAATTCGATCAACTTCAGCGAACGACGCAGCATCTCCCCGGATCCCGCGGTGGTGGCGCGAGTGTGGATGAATCGCGAGTCTGTGCCGTTCTTCATACCGTTGCGATTGCGCGCTGCCGTATACGATCGGTTCAGGAACGGCGAGTGGGTGACCTCGCACGGACCGCGGCGCGAACCGATGGTCGAGAATTCTGGAACGTTCCAGATCGCCAGGCCGGTGGGGTTCACCCGCTCCGCCACCGTGCAGCAGACGGTCATGCCGCACAATCGCCTGCTTCTTCCCGTGGGCACCTATGCGGTGGCCGGCGTTCCAGACCTCTATCGGGACTCCAACGCCGGTCTGTACGGGTCTTCCGCCGGATCTCCTTCGACCATTGAGTACCAGGTGGGCTTGAGCCGCGAAGTGGTTGATCGGGGAGATGATCCCGGGCTGCTGACGAATTATCCGATTGAAGCTCCCGTAGCGCAGTTCGCACGCACCGTCGCCGGCAAAGCGACGACGCCGAGCGAAATGGCCGCGAAGATCGAATCGTACCTGGCGACACGTTTCACCTATGTAGCAAACCCGGCTGACCTCGGAGAGCCGGTGAGCGTCGACCGCTTTCTCCTCAGCGAACATCGCGGCCACTGCGAGTACTTCGCTGCGGGAATGGTGGTGATGCTGCAGTCCCTCGGCGTCCCGGCCCGCATCGTGG
>JBDTRY010000011.1:0-39755 GCA_039931435.1 Acidobacteriota bacterium
AAGCGGTCCGCGCCAGGAACTGGAAAGAGATCGCGCGCCGCGTGTCGCTCGCCACCGGCATCGTCATGGCTCGAGGAGTAACGCCCGTCGACATCGGGTCGGTGGTGCACTGATTCCATGCTCCTGCTGATCACTCTCGTTCTCAGCACCTTTCCCTCTGCGTCGAGAACGGCCTGGATGGAACCCGCATCCTTTCATCTCACGATCGGGATGGCGCAATCCCAGGTGACGGCCAAGCTTGCCGAACAGGGTTGGAGCCTTCACAAAGGGAAGATCGAAAACGAGCACTTCATCGAGTATGACCAGGGCAAGACGGTCACACTCGTGTTCTCGCAGGACAAGCTTTCCTCTGCACGATTCGAGTTCGTCGACTTCGTTCCCGAGGTCAAGGCCGCCTTCGCCGAGCAGCGGAAATCGCTCAGGCACAATTACGGATTACCGCTCGTTCGAGGGAATGGCAATACGCTGATCTACGACTTGCCCGATGTGAGCATCTTCGCCGTGCTCTCGACGAATCCTAAGGATGAGTTCGGAAAGAAGGGCCTTGGCTTTTTCGTCGTTCGCTACTTCGTCTCGCCGCCGCTCCCGGCAGAGTAAGTGGGCTCCAGGCCAGTGCTGCTTCCGGCGTAGATGAATACTCCCTGCCCACCCGTACCAAGGTAGAAGCGGCCCGAGTGAAACGGATCCTCGGCGATCGCGGCAATCTCGAGCGAGTGGCCAGGGAGAGGAACAGTTTTCCACGAGTCCCCTGAGGCTCTGAAGAGATCGGTAGCGTCCCGGGAGGTCAGATACACACCCCGCCCCAGGGCATCGCCGCTTTCGAGAACGGAGGCGAAGGCCAGCTTCGGTGAGGAAACGCTGTGCCAGTGGCGCTGAGCATCGACATGACCCGATTGCACTCCCTGAACACCGGCAACGACGACCAGCTCCCGATTCCCCTCGGTACTCACGGCAAGAGTCCTTCCCTTTTCCGGCCCGCCGGAGATCGAGCTCCAGCCCGCACCATCGAAGACAAGCATGCCCGTCTCCGTGAGTGCGTACAGAGCGCGCTTGCCATCGATGGTACCGAGGGCGATGTCCGCCGTTCTTCCTTTGGCGTCGCCCAGGCGATACCAGCTCTTTCCAGCGTCTTTCGAGGTGAGCACGCCCTCGGAGCTGGCAGCGAAGAGGCGGACCTGGTTGAACTGCAGAATCTTGTCGACGCGAACCGGCACCATCTGCGGCTCGGAATGTGTCCAGACTTTTCCGTCATCGCTCCAGAAGACTCCCTGCTCGGTTCCCACTAGAAACTTCGGCTCGGCGTCATGACGTACGGCGATGCACAAGACCTCGGGAAGTTTCGTCTCGTTCAGTCTGTCCCAGGTCTGGCCGCTGTTCGCGGACTGGTAGATTCCGGAGGCGCGTCCGCCAAAAAGAACTGCTGCGAAAATCCGTCCACTGACGTCCGGGTCCACGGCCAGGGAGGCGATTCGAACGTTGCGGAGTCCGTGGCTCGATCGCTGAAACGTCTTGCCCTTGTCCTGGGAAACGTAGATTCCGTCGCCTTCGGTGGCCACGACGATCCTGTTGGGGCGGCCTTTGTGCAGGACGACGGCGTTGACTACGAAATCCTCGCCGGAGATCAACTCCCATCCCTGGCCTGAGTCCGAAGTGCGATAAAGGCCGGCGACGGAACCAGCGTAGATCGAATGGGAATCCGTGGGGTCGATTGCCACCGATTGGATGCGACGGTTGTTGAAGCCGTTCTTGTACCGTGTCCACTGGTTCCCGCGATTGGCGGAGCTGTACACCCAGCCGCACGTGGAGAGCCAGACGCTGTCCGGATTGGCGGGGTCGATGTTGATGGTGAAAACATCGGTGTCGAGCACCATGCCCTGATCGATTTTGACCCAGGTGGCACCGCCGTCGTCTGTTCGCCACGCCTGGCGCCAGGTTCCGACATAGAGGCGGTTGTCGTCGCGCGGGTCGACAGCGAGGGATTCGACGTTCTCGCGGTCCGATATCTGCGTCCAGGTCTGGCCGGAGTCGCGGCTGCGATAAACCCCTGTAAGGCCTCCGACGAAGAGGACCTCCGGATTCCGGGAATCGACGGCCATGGCCCGGACCGAGAATTCTTCCAGGCCGGCGTCGCGACGGCTCCAGGTTTTTCCCCCGTCAGCGGAGACGGCGATAACACCGCCACCCCACAGACCCCAGCACGCCGCCCAGACGCGACCGTAACGGTCAACCACGAGATTGTCGACAACGTACCCGGGAAAGGGCACGCCGTCTCGCGGGTTCGACCAGAACCTGCCACCGTCGGAAGAAATGTAGACTTCGCCCTGGCTGGTTCCGAGAAAGAGTGTGTCGGGGTTTCGCGGGTCCGCGACGAGCGCGCGGACGTCCGCTCCGAACAGGCCTCCCCGGCTCCAGCCGGCGAAGCCTGTGGACGCTGCCATGAAGACGATGATGATGAAGAGAATTGGTTTACGCATTCCCACCCTGCCGAGACGATCTTGATGACCGGCAGGAGCAATTCCCCTGCCGGATGATTGTAGCCGTGGCCGCTGAGGATGTCTCAGCTCGCACCGCTCAACTCTCCTCTATTATCATGGCGACCTTGTCGCACGCCGCCACTGATAACCCATGAAATTGATTCTCGCTTCCGCCTCTCCCCGCAGACGCGAGCTTCTCACTGGCGTTGGTCTGACCTTCGAGGTCATCCCCAGCGCAGTCGAGGAAATCCGGGAAAGCGGCGAAACGGTGAGCGAATACGTATCTCGTCTGTCGCTGGAGAAGGCCCGCGAGGTGGCCCGGCGGCACGCCAACGCCTGGATCATCGGGGCCGATACAGTCGTTCACATCGATGGTGTGATTCTCGAAAAGCCCCGTGACGAGGCGGAGGCCAGGGAGATGCTGCAGCGAATCAGCGGACGGGAACACACCGTGTATTCGGGGCTGACACTCTATCGGGACGATCCGAGGTACAGCCAGACTGCTACGGTTCAGACCAGGGTGCGCATGATCCCGCTCGAGCCCGGCCAGATCGCCTGGTACGTCCAGACCGGTGAACCGCTGGACAAGGCCGGCGCGTATGCAGTGCAGGGTATCGGAGGAATGTTCATCGAGACTATCGACGGAAATTATACGAATGTCGTCGGGCTTCCTCTTTCGACGCTGCTGGCAATGATGCAGCGCGCTGGCATCGACCCCCTTCGGCACGGCCTCGGCGCCGATCCGGCCGTAGAATAGCGGTTCAGATTGCGGACGATCGGGCCGCTGGAGAGACCATGAGCTCTGCTTCAAAAGTTGGAATTTTCATGCTGGCAATTCTGGGCGTTCTGGGATTCTTCACCTTGAAGGTCGAGGACATCTCTCTGCGTCACGGCCCGACGAAAGTGGTGACGGCAATCTTCGATTCGGTAGCCGGACTGGATGAGAAATCCACAGTCCGCGTTGCCGGAGTGCGCAAAGGCAAGGTCACCGACGTCCAACTCACTTCAGACGGCAAGGCGCTGGTGACCATGAAGGTCGATGGCGACGTGCAACTGCGCCAGGGAGCCGTGGCCCGAATCGCTGACCTGGGACTGCTCGGCGAAAAATTCGTGGAACTCGATACCGGACGTCCGGATGGTCCCGTACTGCCGGAAAAGGAAGGCCAGACCATGCTTTCCGGCAGTCAGAATCCGAACATCAGCAGCGTCACTTCGCAGGTCGCCGACATCGCCACCGACGTGAAAGCGATCACCGCATCACTTCGCGGCGCGATCGGCGGACAAACGGGCGAGAAGCGGCTCGACGACATCGTCGAGAACGTTCGCCAGATCACCGCCCAGGTGCGGCTGCTCATCGCCGCAAATCAGGGAAACATCAACGCCAGCGCCGAAAACATCCGGGCCATCACGGACAACCTGCGCATGGAGATCCCGACGATCGCGCGTTCCATCGACGCTCTGGCGGGGCAGATGGGCGGTGCGGTCGGCGAGAACCGGCAGGACTTGCGGGCCATCATCGAGAACCTCCGCGGCCTTTCCGCGGACCTGCGCGTGACCGCAACCAACCTGAACTCGATCACCGGGCAGGTGAAGTCCGGTGAAGGAACCGTCGGCAAACTCCTCTACAACGACGAAGCACACGACCGGCTGATCGGTGCACTGAGTTCGGTGGAGAGCGGCGTGAACGAGTTGAAATCCACGCTGGGCAGAGTGAACAAGTTGCAGCTCGACGTCGGATTGAATGGTGAGTATCAGGCAGGTTTGCCCGTCGACGAAGGCAGACCCGGCTTCGATACCCGCGCGAGAAGCGCCCTGAAACTGGACCTCGTGCCCGACCCTGAGAAGAACCGCTTCTATCATATTGAGGCCGTCAGTCTTCCGCGCGGAAAACAGAGTGAGCGGATCACCGATACCACCGTCACCAATCCTGATACGGGAGAAACGTCCAGGACCATCGAGGATCGCACTCGTTTCGAGCGCGGCTTCGCCGTCTCCGCGCAGGTCGGGTGGAAACTGGACGACGTGAACCTCCGGCTGGGGCTTTTCGAATCGACAGGAGGGATCGGGGCCGACTACAAAGTCAACGACCGCGTTCTGGTCACCGGCGAAGCCTACGATTTCGGCAAGGCCCGTGATCCGAATCCACATCTTCGAGTAACTGGCGAATACATCTTCCGCAAACAGAAGCCGAACTTCCCGCAGCTGTTCTTTTCAACCGGCGTCGACAATCCACTGAACGACACGGGATTCATCCTCGGGGGAGGAATCCGCTGGAGCGACAGCGATCTGAAATACCTGTTGGGAAGCGTACCGATCAAATGACGGCTCCTGGAGGGCGTTCATTAGAAGGATCACGCAAGCTGTCATCCTGAAGCGTCGAGCGAAGGATCTCTTCTAGCTTCCCATTTGCCATTCGCAATGAGGGGCACGATTCTCGTTGACGAGATCCTTCGGTCGCTGCGCTCCCTCAAGGATGACAAGTTCTCCAGACCCCGCAAAAACGAAGGGTGTGTCATAGGAAGCGTCGAGCGAAGGACCCTCCCGGCTGCGACTCTCCGCTCGCCACGACGGCCGCAGGCCCTCAGGTGAGCCGCTTTACCTCATCGAACCAGCTCATCATCCCCACGAACCGGTCCTGCCGCGACTGCCAGCGCTGGATGGCGAGATCCACGAGGCGTTCGATCAGCCGGGGATAAGGAAGGCCGGAGGCTTCCCAGAGCTTCGGATACATCGAGATCCGTGTGAAGCCCGGAATGGTGTTGATCTCGTTCACGAGAACCTGCCCGGACGTTCGCTCGATGAAAAAGTCCACACGTGCGTATCCTGACGCTCCGATAGCCTTGAAGGCCTTCGCGCCCATCTCTCTGATCTCGGCGATCTTCTCCGGAGGAAGGTCGGCAGGGATGACGAGACTGGACTTGTCCTCGATGTACTTGTCCTCGTAGTCGTAGAACTCCCGCCCCAGAACGATTTCGCCGGGCAGCGACACTTCCGGCGTCTCGTTTCCGAGGACCGATACCTCGACCTCGCGGGCATCGATCCCCTCCTCGATGAGAATTTTCTCGTCGAAGCGAAAGGCCTTGGCTACCGCCGCATCCAGTTCCGCGATCGTTTTCACCTTGGAGACTCCGACGGACGATCCTGCATTTGCAGGCTTGACGAAGAAAGGAAGCATCAACCGCGCTTCAACCCGATCGAGAATACTCTGGCGCTCGTCCCGCCAGTCTAAAGTCGAAGCCGTGACCTGCCGGACGATGGGCAGACCGGCGGTGGCAAATGCCGCTTTCATGAACCATTTATCCATACCTACGGCGGAGGCGGTGACACCGCTTCCGACGCAGGGCAGATCCAGCATTTCCAGGTAACCCTGGAGGGTTCCGTCCTCTCCCGTGGTGCCGTGAATCAAAGGAAAAACCGCATCGGGCCGATGTTCCCTTATCCACATCTCGAACGAGAACGATGCCGGAGCTGCGCCGGCGCGGAACGAAGCGCCGTCCAGAATGGCCATGCTGCCGGCCGGGTCCAGAAATTGACCGTCGCGCCGGATGCAGACAGGAATGATGTTCAACCGGGCAGGATCCGCGGCAGCGCGGACCGAGCGTGCCGAGAGGGTGGAAACGTCGTGCTCGGCGCTGCGGCCGCCGAACAGCAGGACTACGTCCAGTTTCTTGTCAGCCATCGAGTTTTCTCCGTGAATACCTCGCAGGGCCACTTCAATTTCTGAGCCGGGTCGGACCTCTTGATCAGTATGTTCAAAGACCCTTGCTCGATGGAAGCCCGGCTGATCGAGGTTTCCGCAAGAGATCTGACTTGGCGGTTTCGGGGCTGGATTGTTCCATTTTGACGTGTGATCGACGGCAACTGGCGGGAAGACCAGTGGGCTGATAGAATTGCGGAAATTCCGACAAAACCGAAGCCGCTGACAAGGGGAGATTGCGATGAGCCAGATTCCACCTGCCGTTCCACCCTCGATGCCACCTCCTGGAGGAACCTACCAGCCGCCACCTCCACCACCTCCCGGAACCGCGGGCGGTGACCGAACCCTCATGGTGATCCTGGCCTACCTCGGGATCCTGGCGCTGATCCCGCTGCTCGTGAAAAAGGACGACCGCGAAGTGCAATGGCACGCCAAGAATGGTCTGGCCATTTTCGTCGGCTACATCATCGTGGCCATCGCCTGGTGGATCATCAATTACTTCATGCCCGCCAGCATCGGTTGCGCGCTGAGTTTCGTTGGCTGCGCCATCTGGCTCGCTTACCTGGTGATCATCATCATGGCCATCATGAAAGCACTCAAAGGTGAACGACTTCGTGTTCCGGGCGTCAGCGACTTCGCCGACCGGATGTAGAATCCGCCGGAACCGCTCAGTTTTTTAACCGAGAAGGAGAGAACCTATGGAAAGCAATATGCCCGACGGAGCGTACACGCCGCCTCCGCCGCCTCCCGGATCGCCGGTGCCGCCCTCGGGCGGTGGCGCTCTCGTCTACCCCACTACTCCGCCGAAGGACCCGATCCTGGTCATGGTCCTGAACCTTCTGCTGCTGGGATGTGTCGGCTATTTCATCATCGGCCAGAAGCAGAAAGGCATCGTAGCCCTCGTCGTCTGGATACTCGGTCTCTTTTCCTGCGGCATCGTCTCCGGACTGCTGGCAGTGGCAACCGCCATCGACGGCTACATGCAGGCCCAGCAGCTTCAGGCCGGCTATCCCGTCGCCGAGTGGACCTTCTTCCAGGATCACCGCTGATCGTTGTCAGCAATCTGAGTTGAGAAAGGCGCCCGCGAGGGCGCCTTTTTTGTGCTCGCCTAAGAGCTGCCCCGGCAGGAGCCGGTGTCGTAGCAATGACACGACTACCATGGCGTGTCATCCTGAAGCGTCGAGCGAAGGATCTCTTCTACCTTCCCGGGTGCCAGAGCGATGAAGGTACCATTCTCGTTGATGAGATCCTTCGGTCGCTACGCTCCCTCAAGGATGACAATTCCTTCACGCGCGCAAGGGCCGGACTTCATGACCCGATCGGCTAATACATGCCCAGTTGCAGCTTTGCCGCTTCGCTCATCATGCTGCGGTCCCAGGTCGGATCGAAAACGACCTGGACGTCCGCGTCCGTGACGCGTGGAAGGGTGAGGATTTTTCCGCGGACATCGTTGGCCAGAACCGGACCCATGCCGCAGCCGGGTGCAGTGAGCGTCATCTTCACGCCAACGTTGAAGGATCCATCCGCCTGAGGCGTGACCTCGCACTGATAGACCAGCCCAAGATCGACGATATTCACCGGGATCTCCGGATCGAAGCAGGTCTTGAGCTGATCCCAGACCAGCTTCTCGAGCTCTTCCGCGCTCACTTCCCCTTCGTGCTGAGGGCCTGCGGCAATCTCTTTTCCGAGCGCCTCTACTTCCTGACCGGCAACGCGAACCATCTGCCCGCGGTCCGTGACGACCGTGTAGGCTCCGCCGAGTGACTGCACGATGTTCACGACGGAGTTGGCCGGAATTTCGACTTCGTAACCGTACGGGATCTGCACTGCTTTCAGATCACGCGATGTTGTCACTTCTTCTCTCATGGACATAGAACCTCGATTCCTGATCGTCACCCCCGCAAATTACTCGGTGGTGACGGTCGACTCTTCTCCTTCGATAGCATTGTGAAGCGAGTGCCAGGCCAGCATGGCGCATTTGACACGCGAGGGATGCTCGGCCACTCCGCTGAACGGCGCCAGCCGTTCCATCGGACCCTGCTGCTCTCCCGAGCCGCTGCCGGTCACCATCCGCCGGAATCCGGCGAAGAGCTCTTCGGCTTCCTCGCGGGTCTTGCCTTTGGTGATCGAGCTCATCACCGATGCCGAGGCTTTGGAGATGGCGCAGCCGTTGCCCTGAAAGCCGACGTCCTTGATGACATCCCCAGCCAACTCCACGTAGAGCGTGTAGTTATCGCCGCAGAGCGGGTTGTAGCCTTCCACGGTGCGATTGGCGCTCTCCAGCTTTTTGAAATTCCGGGGATTTTTGTTGTGGTCGAGAATGACCTGCTGGTACAGCTCGCGAAGATCCGCCATCAGCGAAAAACCTCCATGGCCTTGTGAATGGCGGCGATCAGCGCGTCCACATCCTGGCGCGTGTTGTAAAGAGCCAGCGAAGCGCGGGCGGTTGCCGGAATTCCGAATCGCTGCATGACCGGCTGCGCGCAATGGTGCCCCGTACGAACGGCCACGCCTTCCTGGTCGAGAATCGTGCCCAGGTCGTGCGGGTGGATGCCCTCGATCACGAACGAGAGCACGCTGGCCTTTTCCCGGGCTGTGCCGATCATGCGCAACTCGGGGATCCCTGCCAATTGATCCGTGGCGTACTCGAGCAGAGCCTGCTCGTAAGCGACGATGTTCTCTATCCCTGCGGCCGATAGGTAGTCGATGGCGGCGCCCAAACCGATGGCACCGGCAATATTCGGAGTTCCGGCCTCGAACTTGTACGGCAGGGCGTTGTAGACCGTCTTTTCGAATGTGACCGAGAGAATCATGTCGCCGCCACCCTGCCAGGGGGGCATCGCCTCGAGCAGGCGGCTCTTTCCGTAAAGAACGCCGATGCCCGTCGGTCCGAAAACCTTGTGCCCGGAAAACAGATAGAAGTCGCAATCCAGCGCATGCACATCGATGGCAGTGTGCGGTGCTGCCTGCGCGCCGTCGATGAGAACGGGAACGTTTCGAGCGTGTGCTGCAGCGATCACCTTGGCGATGGGATTGATCGTCCCCAGAGCATTGGAGACATGCACGATAGCTACGAGTTTTGTCTTCTCGCAGAGAAGCTTCTCGTACTCGTCGAAGAGGATCTCGCCTTCGTCGTTGATGGGAATGACCCGCAAGATCGCCCCGGTTTCTTCGCAGAGCATCTGCCAGGGAACGATGTTCGAGTGATGCTCCATGGCCGAGATGATGATCTCGTCACCCGCCCCGATGTTCTTCCGGCCATATGTCTGGGCGACGAGGTTCACGCCCTCCGTCGTGCCCCGCACGAAGACGATCTCCCGAACCGACGCGGCATTGATGAAGGCCCGGACCTTCTCGCGAGCACCCTCGTAGCTGGCGGTGGCTCGCTCGCTGAGAAGATGTACACCACGGTGTACGTTGGCGTTGTCGCGCTCGTAGTAGTGAGAGATCGCTTCGATGACGGCACGCGGCTTCTGCGTCGTGGCGGCATTGTCGAGATAGACCAGCGGACGTCCATTCACGGTCTCGGCGAGGATGGGGAAATCAGCGCGCAACCGCTCCACATCGTACGTTGCGGTCTGCCCTCGCGCGAGCTCTGTAGCGGCGGTCATTCCGAAACCCCGCCGGCAAGCTCGAGTGGCAGTCTGCGCAGCAGAAGCTCGGAGAGCTGCTTTCGCAGTGCCGGAATCTTCACCCGCTGTACGACTTCACTGGCAAAGGCGTAAATCATCAATTCCCGAGCATCCGCTACCGCGATTCCGCGGGAGCGCATATAGAAAAGCACCTGTTCGTCGAGCTGGCCGATGGTCGATCCGTGCGTACACTTCACGTCGTCGGCATAGATCTCGAGCTGCGGCTTGGTGTCGATCACCGCCGTCTCGGAAAGCAGCAGGTTTCGGTTTACCTGACCTGAGTTGGTTTTCTGTGCATCCTTGCGAACCATGATCTTTCCGTCGAACACGCCATGGCTGGTTCCATCCAGAACGCCCTTGTAGAACTCCTGACTGTCCGTATGAGGAGTGGCGTGATCGATGAGCGTGTGATGATCGACGTGCTGTCTGCCCCGGGCCAGATAGAGACCATCGAGCACACAGCCGCTGCCCTCACCGGCCAGAGTGACGTTGATGTCATAGCGGGCAAGCGCCGCACCGATGGAGAAGGATCGCGACTGATAGTGGCTGTCGCGGTCCTGCTGGGCCTGAATCGTGGCCACGTGGAAGGCCTGGTCTGACTCGAGCTGCATGCTGGCATGCTCCACCGTTGCGTTCCGTCGAACGACCACTTCGGTAACGACGTTGGTGAAGTTCGGTGCCTCACCGGCGGTGAGATACGTTTCCACCACATGCAGCTCGCTGCTCTCGCCGGCTACGATGAGGTTGCGGACGTTGGCCATGATTGGCCCGTCGTTCCCCGTGGTGATGAAGACAAGGTTCACCGGCTTCTGAAGACGAGTGCCGGCGGCGAGGCGCAGGAAGGCGCCATCGTGAACGAGGGCCGTGTTCAGTGCTGCGAAGCTACTCTCCGTCCAGTCTGCATGCTGCCCGAGGTGTTTCCGAACATCTTCATCATCCCGGGAGGCAGCGAGACTGGCCAGCTCCAACCCAGCCGGCAATGCGCTCTCCGATAGCGCCGGAGCGACCAGTCCATTGACAAACACCAGCCGGTACGCATCCTCGAGGGCACCGCGCTCGAGGAGGGCAAGGTCAAAATCGGATTCCAGCGAACCGATCGTAAAACCGGTCCTGGCAATGGCAGCCACGTTCGTGAACCGCCAGGCTTCCTGGCGCGTCGTCGGAAAACCGAGCTCCAGAAAGCGATCCAGAGCCCTCTTGCGGAGGTTCCCCAACCATTCCGGATCGCTCCCACCGACGCTGCGCGCCATCGCCGCGAACTGGTCGAGGGACGTACGTGCGATGTTCGTCTCAACCATGATTCGCCGGTAGCTCCTGCGGCGCCGAGGCGGCCAGAGCCAGCTCTTCCTCGACCCAGCCATAGCCATTCTTTTCCAGCGCCAGCGCCAGCTCTTTTCCGCCGGACTTGACGATTCTGCCGTCGTGCAGCACGTGGACGAAGTCCGGCACGAGGTAGTCGAGCAGACGCTGATAGTGAGTGATGACGACGACGGCGTGTTCCTCGCTGCGTAGCTGATTTACTCCCATGGCTACGATGCGCAGAGCGTCGATGTCCAGGCCGGAGTCCGTCTCGTCGAGCACGGCCAGCTTCGGATCGAGCACCGCCATCTGGAAGATCTCGTTGCGTTTCTTTTCGCCCCCGGAGAATCCTTCATTGACGGGACGGCTCATGAATTCTTCGCCGAGCTCGACGAGCTTCATCTTTTCCCGCGCCAGTCCCAGGAACTCCATGGCGTCCAGCTCCTCTTCGCCGCGATGTTTGCGGATGGCGTTGAGAGCGGCCTTCAGAAAGTAGATGTTGTTCACTCCCGGAATCTCGACGGGGTACTGGAAAGCCAGAAACAGCCCCTCGCGTGCGCGATCCTCGGGAACCATCGCCAGAAGATCGCGTCCCTCGAACAGAACTTCCCCCTCGGTGATCTGGTAATCGGGACGGCCGGCCAGAACGTTCGCCAGCGTGCTCTTCCCCGAACCGTTCTGGCCCATGATGGCGTGCACCTCGCCCTTGTTCACGGTGAGAGAAACCCCCTTGAGGATCTCCCGCCCTTCCACCCGGGCGTGTAAGTTTCGAATTTCCAACATTGCTGTCATCAGTACCTGCTTTGTCCCTGGTCTTTGTGAGTGTGTCTGCTGTGCTGTGGCAACGCCCCGAGCGGGCCGGCGAACTGTGCGTCCCGGTACGACGAGCGCTGCGGTTTACCCTACGCTTCCCTCGAGGCTCACGCCGAGGAGCTTCTGTGCTTCCACGGCGAACTCCATCGGCAGCTCTTTGAATACCTGCCGGCAGAATCCGTTGACGATCAGAGATACTGCCTCTTCCGCCGAAAGACCGCGCTGCCGGCAGTAGAAGAGCTGATCCTCGCCGATCTTCGAGGTTGATGCTTCATGCTCCATCTTTGCGGTGGAGTTTCGTACTTCGATGTACGGAAAGGTGTGCGCCCCGCATTTGTCTCCGAGCAGCAGCGAATCGCACTGGGAGTAATTGCGCGCTCCTTCCGCACTCTTCATGATCTTCACCTGGCCGCGGTAGGTGTTCTGACCATGGCCGGCGGAAATACCCTTGGAGACGATCGTGCTGCTGGTGTTCTTGCCGATGTGAATCATCTTCGTGCCGGTGTCGGCCTGCTGATAGTTGTTCGTCAGAGCCACCGAGTAGAACTCGCCGACTGAGTTGTCACCCATGAGAATGCAGCTCGGATACTTCCAGGTGATGGCCGAGCCGGTTTCAACCTGCGTCCATGAAATCTTCGAGTTCCGACCGGCGCACTTGCCGCGCTTGGTGACGAAGTTGTAGATCCCGCCCTTGCCGTCCTTATCGCCGGGGTACCAGTTCTGCACCGTCGAGTACTTGATCTGCGAGTCGTCCAGAGCCACCAGTTCCACGACCGCCGCGTGCAACTGGTTCTCGTCACGCATGGGAGCCGTACAGCCCTCGAGGTAACTGACTGAGGCGCCGTCGTCAGCGATGATCAGGGTGCGCTCGAACTGTCCGGTTCCGGCTGTGTTGATGCGAAAGTATGTGGACAACTCCATCGGGCAGCGCACCCCTTTGGGGATGTAGCAGAACGAGCCGTCGGTGAACACCGCGGCGTTCAACGCTGCGAAAAAGTTGTCGGTGTACGGCACGACCGAGCCCAGATATTTCTGTATGAGTTCGGGATGGTTCTTCACCGCGTCCGAGAACGAACAGAAGATGATGCCCATGCCGGCCAGCTCTTTCTGAAACGTCGTGGCTACGGAAACGCTGTCGAACACTGCGTCCACGGCCACTCCCGTGAGCCGCTTCTGCTCGGCAAGCGAAATCCCGAGTTTGTTGAACGTATCCAGAAGCTCCTGATCGACCTCTTCCAGCGAGTTGAGCTGCTTTTTCGGTTTCGGCGCCGAGTAATAAATGATGTTCTGGTAGTCGATGGGCGGGTAGGAAACCTTGGCCCAGGTCGGCTCCTTCATTGTTACCCAGTGCCGAAAGGCCTTCAGGCGCCACTCCAGCATGAACTCCGGCTCGCCCTTTTTCGCCGAGATCATGCGGATCACGTCTTCATTCAAGCCCGCAGCAACAGTATCCGACTCGATCTCAGTGACGAATCCGTATTTGTACTCGCGATTGGCGAGCTGTTCGATGGTTTCCGGCACAGTGGTCATTGAATCTCCGTAGATCCTTCAGGTCGAAGAGTGAGTCTGGCAGCAACAGCGGCGCCTGGAACTGCGCCCCGTGCCAGTTCACCGAGCGTGATCGTTTCGAAGGCATTCTTGATGGCGCGGTTGATGCCGAACATGAATCCCCGCGACGGGCATTCAACCCGGATCGCGCAAACCGCGTGCCCGGTGAGGTCCAGCGATTCGCACTCTACGAGATCCCAGGGACCCTCCAGAACCTCGAGCAGCTTTCCCAACGTGACCTTCTCGGCGTCGCCGTCGAACGAATAGCCGCCGCCCACCCCGCGGTGCGAGGCAATCAGTCCGCTTTCATGAAGAACTTTCAACACTTTCGAGATCATCGGGGCGGGGAGTGAGTAGAACTCCGCGACCTCGCGGCCCGATACGATTTCTCCACGCTTGCGGCTCAGATACACCGCAGCGAGAAGTCCATAGTCGGTGAGTTTCGAAATTTTCAGCATGTTCAGAAAGTCCTTCGAACCGTGATGGCGGATCGTCCGGGGAGCAAAACAGTACCATTTCAGTCCACTTTACTCAACAGAGCGCTGTCGTTCTTTGTTCCGAGAAACTTAGACCACTTCCTGTGACCGCTCGGTTCACGCTTCTCTCTACGGAAAGGGAACAAATGATATCGTTCCGCTGCCGGACCCTGCGGTGAGGCAAGCGCGTAAGAGAACCCCCTGCAGTTGTGTGCGAAAGGTGCTAAATGACTGATTTCAGGCAGACAGTCCAGTCATCGTATGACTTCAAAGGTCCCTCGATCGAACTCGGAAATGCCCTGTTCGAAGGGCAACCCTTTGCCGAGCTTCCCATTCGCATTCCGCTTCGGATGATGAACCGCCACGGACTCATCGCCGGTTCGACCGGCACAGGCAAGACCCGGACGCTGCAGTTGATGGCCGAGCAGCTCTCCCGCGCCGGGGTTCCTACGTTCGTCGCCGACGTAAAGGGTGACCTGGCCGGGCTGGCGCTGGCCGGCGTGGCCAGCCCGAAAGTTCTCGAGCGCATGAACTCCGTCAGTCGCCAATTCACCCCCGAGGCGTTTCCCGCCGAATTCTTCAGCCTCACCGGGAACAATGGAACGCAGATCCGGGCCACCGTTTCCTCATTCGGACCGATCCTTCTCGGAAAAGTGCTCGACCTCACCGACGTGCAACAGAGCGTTCTGGCCATGGTCTTCAAGTACTGCGACGACCGGCAGATGCCCCTGCTGGATTTTGCCGATCTCCGCGACGTCCTCAATTACCTTGGCAACGAAGGCAAGGGGGACCTCAAGGATTACGGGGGAATGTCCGCCGCCACGGTTGGGGTGCTCATCCGCAAGATGGTCGAGCTCGAGCAGCAGGGAGCGGCGCGATTTTTCGGCGAACCGGAACTCGACATTCACGATCTTCTCCGGGTCGACTCCAGCGGCAAAGGAATCGTGAACATCCTCAGCCTGTCCGATGTCCAGGACAAGCCGCGCCTCTATTCGACCTTCCTGATGTGGCTTCTGGGGCAGTTCTATTACGGGATGCCCGAGATCGGTGATCCGGACAAACCGAGACTGGTCTTCTTCTTCGACGAAGCACATCTGCTCTTCGATGATTCGTCATCGGCACTCGTCGAGCACATAGAGCAGGTGGCCCGGCTGATTCGTTCGAAGGGAATCGGCGTTTTTTTCATCACGCAGACTCCCAAGGATGTCGATGAGGACGTCCTTGCCCAGCTTGGAAACAGAATCCAGCATGCGGTCAGGGCCTTCACTCCGACCGACGCCAAGAACCTGCGCGCCACGACCTCGACATTCCCCAAGAGCGCATTCTTTGATATCGAAAAGTCGCTCACGTCGCTCGGAATTGGCGAGGCTCTGGTCACAGTACTCAACGAGAAGGGTGTACCCACCGAGGTGACGCAGACGCAGATCATGGCGCCGTCATCTCTGATGAGCTCCATCACCCCGGACGACTACAGCAGATTCACGCAGACAGCGCTGGCGCAGAAGTACCGGAATTCCGTCGACCGCGAGAGTGCTCACGAGATCCTGCAGCGAAAACTGGCCGCGGCGCAGAGCAGCGCAGAGGCGCAAGCCCCGACCGCTCCGCCGCCGGCCCCGCGATCACCGGGACGACAAACGAAGTCGATCGGCGAGAGGGTCATTCAGCAGATGGCGAACCAGGCCACCCGCACCCTCGTGCAGCAGGCCTCACGCGGACTGTTCGGCATTCTCAAACAGGCGTTCAAGTAGGGCCGAAGTTCGCGGCTTAAGACTGCGTTCGGGTAGCCCCGGAAATCGCGAAAGCCAGCGCGGTCCTCGTAGGGGCCGTGCGGCGTGAGGCCGGTACTCTTTTCCCTTCCACGCTGTGAATCGTGGACTGAATTGCGTAACTCCCAGGCCCGATCTGTCGAGCACGCTGTCAAACAGATCCAGTATCCATGTGGAACGAATCCGTTGAAACTCAGCCCGGCCACCCTGGCCGCCGACCACCCATGCCCCCACCCCGTCGGCCTCCGCCGCCGTAGTCGCCCTGGCGTCCACGCCTCTCCTGCGGGCGTGCCGTTGAACGCATCTGTGCTTCCAGGGTCGCCCACTGCTGCTGCGTCAGGATCGAACGCTCAGCTACAAGGAGTTGCAACTGTCTTGTGAGCAGATCGTCGCGAAGGGTCTGGTACCTCCGGCCTGCTGTCAGGATGTCATCGGACGTTGGATGCTCACCCTCCAGAGTGGTCCGGACGTCCCGCAAGGCGGTGACGAGATCGCGTTGTATCCGATCGATGTCGTCGGATTGGCTGTGCAGCGCATCGAGTGACGCCATCTGATCAGTGCTCAGCCCGACCGTACGTGAGATCTCGTCCTTCCTCCACCATTCAGACGGCGGAAGAAAATCGAGTCCGCCACCGGCCATCCGCGCGGGTCGCATGCCCTCACGAGAACTTTCAGACCCGGAAGGACGGTCGTAGGGCCCCGAGGATCGGTCGGGAGCCGAAGTGCTGCAGGAGGCAAGCAGCAGAATAAATAAGAAGGCAGTTGTCGATCGCATGGGCATCTCCGCAATTGACTACGACCGAACCACCAGGACGTTGAACGGAAGCCTGGACCGCGGAGCTTCACGGTTGCTCTCCGGCGGTCCAGCCCCCCCGAAACCACTTACTCGTACCGCAGTGCTTCGATGGGATTCAGCGCGGCAGCCTTTCGCGCGGGGTAGTAACCGAAGAAGACGCCCACCGCCCCCGAGAAAACGATGGCCACAACCATGATCACTGGCGAGATCACCGTATCCCAACCGGTGAAGTGTCCGAGCAACTCGGCGCCAGCCCAACCCGCGGCAAGACCGATCAGCCCCCCGAGCACGCCCATGACGATGCTCTCCACGAGAAATTGCGTTAGCACATCCGAGCCTCGGGCTCCGATGGCCATGCGGATTCCGATCTCCCGCGTTCGCTCCGTCACCGATACCAGCATAATGTTCATGATTCCGATGCCGCCGACCAGCAGCGAGATTGAAGCGATGGCTGCCAGGAGGAGAGTCATCACCCGCGTACTGCTCTCCGCCGCTGCCGCCAGCTCAGCCTGATTGCGAACGGTGAAATCATCATCTTCGGATCCCGAAAGCCGGTGTGACTCCCGCACCGCGCGGTGAATCTCATCCTGCGCCGCAGCCATGTCGCCTTCGGAATTCGTGCTCGCCAGAATCTGAGGGATGCGCGTCCCACCGGCCAGCCGGGTTGCCGCGGTTGTATACGGAACCAGAATGACGTCATCCGAATCCGTTCCCGAGGCAGTCTGCCCTTTTGGAGAGAGAACCCCGACCACATCGAAAGGAACATTCCGGACCTGAATCTGCTGGCCGACGGCGTCGCCGTTGGGAAAAAGCTGACTGGCGACAGTCTGCCCCAGAACTGCAACCTTCCGCGAGCTGCGCACGTCGTCGGTTCCAAAGAACGCTCCGTCGCTGGCCTGCCAGTCGCGGATCACCTGATAGTCGGTATCCACTCCGTTGATGAGAGTGCGCCAGTTTCCCTGACCGCCGATCACCTGGGTGCGACTGACGACGACGGGAGAAACAGCCGCCACTGTGGGTGCATCGCTGCGAATCTTCTCCACATCGTCGAGCGAGAGGCTGGCGAAGGCCTGCGCTCCCTGGCTGACGCCGCCCTGAGTGCTCGCGCCCGGTGTGATGACGAGCATGTTCGTGCCGAGGTTGCTGATCTGAGCGTGAATGCGCGAGCGCGCTCCATAACCCACCGCCACCATGACGATCACCGCCGCCACTCCGATGATGATGCCCAGCATCGTCAGTGAGGCGCGCATCTTGTTCTTGCGAATGCTCTGCGTAGCCAGGGTGATGATCTTCGTCGTCTTCATGCGACCTCCTCTACGAGCTGCTCGAGATCGTCGACGGCAGAGCGCTGACGGGCCACTGGCTCGTCACGACGGATCCGTCCGTCGCGCACTTCCACGATTCGTTTCGCGTACGCTGCGATGTCCGGCTCATGCGTGACAATCAACACGGTGATGCCCTGTTCGTTGAGCTCCTGAAAAACCGACATGACCTCCACCGAAGTGCGGGAATCGAGATTGCCCGTGGGCTCGTCCGCAAGGACCAGCGCCGGCGACGTGACCAGGGCCCGAGCGATGGCTACACGCTGCTGCTGCCCTCCCGATAACTCGTTCGGGTGATGATCGAGCCGGTCACCCAGGCCCACCCGTTTCAGAGCCGAGACTGCCAGCGCGCGAGTGTCCTGATGTTTTCCGGAACGGTCATACAGCAGCGGCAACTCCACGTTCTCCACCGCGCTCGTCCTCGGCAACAGGTTGAAGCCCTGGAACACGAAACCGAGCTTCTGATTCCTGATGTCTGCCAGTTCGTTCTTCCCCAATCCCTCCACGCGAATGCCGTCGAGCAGATACGTTCCCGAGGTCGGCGTATCGAGGCAACCGAGAAGATTCATCAACGTGGACTTGCCGGATCCGGAAGCCCCCATCACTGCAATCAACTCTCCCTTCTTCACCGTCAGATCAATTCCCCGAAGGGCGTGGACCTCGTTCGTTCCACTCTGATAGGTTTTGACGAGCTGCCGCGTCTCGATGACGTTTTTCTCTTCCATGATTTGCTCCTTCATCAGAAGCCCGATCCGGACCGCGGGCGACCACCCTGCTGCTGGTTGCTCTGGAACGGGCTCCCGGCAGTGGTGGTCGTGGCAGCAGTCTTGACGTCCGCCGTTCCGGCGATCACTTTCATGCCCTCGGTAACAGACTTGCCCATGACCTGTGTCGATGAACCATCATTGATTCCCGTGCGTACCCTGGCCGTTGCCGGTTTTCCGTTCGCATCGAGGAAGTAAAGCGTTCCGAATGATGATGGCGCGCCGTTCTTCGTGCGGGCGGTGCCATTCCCCCGCCGAGAGGAAGCTGTGGACGTTGAGGTGGCTGAAGTTGAGGTGGTAGCTGTGGCAGCGTTGGCCGTCAGTTGCACCTGGAGATCTGCGGACGGGCGGAAACGAAGTGCAGCGTTGGAGACCTTCAGCACGCCCGTTGCTGATTTCACCAGGAAGTCCACACGGGCAGTCATTCCGGGAAGAAGCTTGTTGCCCGGATTATCCACCTGAGCGACGACGGTGTAACTCACGACGTTCTCGACGGTGACCGACTGCAACCGTACCTGCTTCACTTCCCCCTTGAAGGTCTGCCCGGGAAGGGCCTGAACGGTGAATGCGACGGGCTGCCCTTCCCTGATCGAGGCGATATCACTCTCGTCCACCTGCGCCAGAATCTGCATGTGCGAAAGATCGTTGGCGATGAGGAAGAGCTGCGGCGCCGAGAGACTGGCTGCGACGGTCTGGCCGAGGGCCACGTTGCGTTCTACAACCACGCCATCGATGGGCGCGGTGATGTTCGTATAGGTCAGGTTCTGACGGGCCCGATCCAGCGCCACCTTCGCGGACTTCACGTTCGCGGCAGCGACACCGAGCGAGGCCTGGCTGACCTCATATTCGCTTCTGGCTACCAGTCCATCGTCGGTGAGGGTCCGGTTACGAGCATAGTCCCGCTGCGCCTGCAGAAGCTGAGCTTGATTCCGCTCGACGTTCGCCTGAGCGTCGACGACCGCCTGCTGCGCCAGAGTGGGATCGATGCGGGCCAGCAACTGTCCCTTCTTCACATGATCGTTGAAGTCCACGAGAAGTTCGGAGACCTGACCGGAAACCTGGGTGCCGACGCTCACAGACGTCACCGCGTTCAGCGCGCCGGTGGCCGACACGGTCGACTGCAGATCCCCTTTTTCAACAGTCACGAACCGGAATGCCGGTGTCTCCCGAGCCTGGGCGACGCGATAGAAGAGGGTGACGGCAACGGTGATGAGGACGAGGGTTATCGCAGCGATCAGGGATTTGTTTTTCATTGGCGACTCCTTCCTTGTGACTTCATCGCGCGAAGTTCCGTTGGTCTGTCGACGCCGGAAGTTTCGAGCGCTGTGGTCACTTGTCGCTACTGAAAACAGGCCATCTCACGAACATGTTTCGTATTTTCAGTCACTTACACTTGGCAGTCATGAACGGCACGAGCGTGTCATGAAATGCCAGAACGGCACGATCAAAAGGGCGAAGGCAAAAAATAGGGAGGCCGCGAGGCCTCCCTTTGCATGACCGCTGAGTGGATCGGAATTACCCCTGCGGCTGGCCGCCTGAGTTTTGCTGGCGTTCCTGCTGCCGCGCTTCCCGCTTCGCCTTCCGCTCGGCCTTCATGGATTCGAGTTGCGCGCGCTGCTCGGCGGTGAGAATCGAAAGCATCTGCTGATGCTGCGCCTGGCGTGCATCTTTAAGCTGAGCCTTCTGCCCATCCAGGGTGGCCTTCAACGATTCAGCGCGCGCCGTGTCGTTGGCTTCCTTCGCGGTCCGGTAGTCCCTCATGGTCTGCCGGAACGCCGTCATCAGGGGCTCGTTCTGCTGTTTGAAGCTGGCGCGCATGTCCTTCATCTGCTGCTTCTGGGTATCGGTGAGATTGAGCTTCTGCTCCATCTCCGGCCCGATCTGGCCGCGGTGGCCCCGGTGCTCTCCGCGCATTCCTCCGTGCGGAGCAGCGATGGCCAGCGACGCTCCGAGAGCAACGACTGCGACTGCTGAAATTATCTTTTTCATATGGTCTCCCTGATAGTTCCTGGTTGATGGTGCGTTGATGTCATGCGAGCAGGTAGACAAGATCAACGGGCTGCTTCTTTCCCGATTTTCACCAGCTGCACCTGCCTGTAATGAAATGCATTCTGACGACTGGTCCTGTGCCCGGAAGCCCGACTTCCGGGCTTAGACTTGCATCTGGAAACTGCATGTCTGGCACCTCGTCCCTCAAGCGCCATCGCTCCTCCCTGCACTTCAGCTCCCGGGAGCTGGTGCTGATTTTCGTCTTCTGGACGTTTCTGGCGACGCTGTCGACGGTCAACCGCCTCGTTGATCCGCGCGGGTTCGGCCTGAGCGGGTTTTCGACGGCGGGGCCGATCGTCCTGGCGTTCCTGGAATCCTGGGTCTGGGCTGCCCTGACGCCGCTCATCTTCTGGATGAGCAGCCGGTACACTCCGCAGCGCGGCTCGTGGGCCCTTCGCGTGACCGTGCTCATCCTCTTTGGACTGATCGTCGCCGCAATTGTTTACACCGTCCTGGGATTTGCCAGGTTGGAGATCCTGCCCACGCCACCGCGGAGGAGAGGCGGTGCGACATTCTCGCCCCTGCAGGAGATCGCCCGCCTGCGCTTCCTCAACCAGTTCGTGGTCTACATGGCCATACTGGCCGCCGGCTTCGCCCGCGAATACTTTCTGCGCGATCAGAAGAGGCAACAGGAAGCCGTTCTGCTTCAAGCCCACGCCTCGAAACTGCAGGCACAGTTATCCGATGCCCGGCTCGACGCCCTGAGGATGCAGATCAATCCGCACTTTCTTTTCAACACGCTGCACGCCATTTCAGCTCTTGTAGAACGGGACCCTGGCGGTGTGCGCAGGATGATCGCCCGGCTCAGTGAACTGATGCGTTACACGGTGGAGAGCCACGGAGCCGATGAAGTGACTGTTCGTGAAGAGCTTGATTTCCTGCGCCGCTATCTGGAGATCATGGAGATCCGCTTCCAGGGAAAACTGCGCATCGAAACATCCATCGACAACGATACTCTGGAGGCGCTGGTGCCCAACCTCATTCTGCAACCAATCGTGGAGAACGCTCTGGAACACGGCGTCAGCCGATCGTCAGGACAGGGAACGGTCACCATCGAAGCCATGCGCAGCGGGGATGAGCTCGTCCTCACTGTCCGCGACAACGGTCCAGGTGCCGGCGAGTCCGGCAGGCAGGGCGAAGGAGTGGGGCTCGGGAACACGCGGGCGCGTCTGGCTCAACTTTACGGAGAAGCTGCGGCACTGACCCTCACCAGCGCGGAAGGTGGTGGGGCAGTCGCAGAAATCTTGCTTCCGTACCATACCGGCAACGACCTGCGCATCGCCGCTGTGAGCACGAGCGGGAAGCGATGACGGGCCGCAAGAAAATCCGCGTTCTGATTGCCGATGACGAATTGCTGGCACGTCAGAGACTGGAGGACCTTCTGGTTCGGGAGGAGAACGTTGAGATTGCGGCCTCTGTTGATAACGGACATGACGCAGTCTCCGCCATTCGCTCACTGGCGCCCGAAATCGTCTTCCTGGACGTGCAGATGCCCGGCCTGACGGGGTTCGAGGTGGTCAGCGAAATCGGGCCGCAGTCGATGCCGGCAACAGTGTTCGTCACGGCATGGGATCAATACGCCCTGCAGGCCTTCGACGTGGCCGCACTCGATTATCTCGTCAAGCCGTTTGACGATGAGCGTTTCAGCCAGGCCTTCTCCCGCGCCCGGCGCTCGGTCGAACTGCAGGAGGTCGGCCGGATGACCAGCCAGCTCATCGCCCTGCTCGGCCAACCAGCGGCCATCGCGGAGCCATTACCGGAACAAAAACCGCAGTTTCTAGAGCGCATCGCTGTGGAGAGTCGCGGCCAGGTGCGTGTGGTGCCCGTCAATAAAATCGAGTACATCACCGCCAGCGGCCCCTACGCCGAGCTGCACGTCGGCGACAAGACCTACACCGTACGAGAGCGTATGCAGAACCTGGAGGAACGCCTCGATTCGGAAAAGTTCTTTCGCATTCATCGATCGGCGATCGTGCGCCTGGATCGAATCGACACGATGCTGCGCAGTTCCGGCGGAGATTATGGTGTCCGTCTGAAAAACGGAGAGGAACTGAGCGTCAGCCGCAGCCGGCGGGAAGACCTGGAAGCGAAGCTGGGAATTCTCTGAAGATGGTCAGCGCAACGCAACAAGGAACACGGCCCCGTCGCCTCCGATAGCCAGCGCGGAACCGTCGGGAGAGTAGGTCATGACATCGGCGCTGTATTCGTCGATGGGCAAGGTGCGTTGTACCGATCCGTCTGCCGAGGAAAGAAGCCGTACGACCTTGCGTGTGCCGACAGCGATCGTCGTTGCATCGGGAGCCCAGGCCAGCGATTTTGGCTGCTCTGCGCTGCCCGCCGAGTACTCCCAGATCTTCTTTCCGGTAGCGAGATTCCAGAGGCGCACCGCTGCATCCCGGCCACCCGTGACCAGCTTGCCGCCGTCGGGCGAGTAGGCCAGTGAAAGCAGTCCGTACTGGTGCGCTTCCAGCTTTCCCTTCGCCTCTCCGTTGCGCCAGTCCCCGAAGCGTACGTCGCCACCGATCTGCGAGGCAGCAGCAATTGCTCCCGATGTCGAGGTGGCCATGAATTCGTTGTCTCCAAGCGTCATCGAGCGCACCATCTGGTGATTGGAAGCGTTCCAGACCAGAGTGCGCTTGCCGATGATTCCGATGAGTAACGTCCCGTCCGGTGAATACGACAAACCGGATATGTGAGCATCAGGATCGGTCAACGGGATGGCGTCACCTTTTTCATGACCGCTGGCCGCATCAAGGAAAAGAATGCGCGACGACCCATGCGTATCGTGCATCCCGAACGCAACCTCGTTTCCATTCGGCGAGAAGCGCGCGGCAGTGACGGAGTTTCTGGTATTCAGACAGTGCTCCATGGTGGCGCTCGCAGTGGTCCAGGTGCAGGCATTGCCGTCCCAGCTTCCCGTAGCCAGCCGCTTTCCATCGGGAGAGAACGCCAGAGCCTGCACCCCGCCCAGGGTCTTCGGAAGTTTGGTCATGCCCGCCGAACCTGTCCGCGCCGCCTCGCCCACGGTCCAGAGACGTACGAAACCATCGCTCGATCCGGCCGCCAGCGTGCGACCGTCGCGGGAAAATGCAAGGGAGCTATAAATTCCTCCGCCGTTGGGTGCCTCACGAAATGTTTCGACGTAACCGCCGTCTGCAGCGCGCCAGACTTTCACGTCGTGATAACTACCGCTGGCCACGAGATCTCCACCGGGGGATACGGCCAGTGAAAAGATTGCCTCGGTCTCGCCATGGTTCATGGAACGCAGCTTCGTCCTCGCGGCAACGTCCCAGATGGCAACGGTGCTGTCGTAGGAGCCACTGGCCAGCAAACGGGAGCCGGGGAAAAACGCCAGCGAGAGAAGTCCCTTGGTGTGGCCCAGGAGATTGCCTTCGGAGGTTCCGTCTTCGAGACTCCAGAGCCTCACGTCGTTGTCATTTGAGCCTGCAACGGCCAGCAGTTTTCCATCCGGTGAGACTGCCAGAACGGAGTTCGTGACACTCTCTACGTTGAACTTTTCCTTACCGGTGCGCGTATCCCAGACGCGGATCGCTCCCATCGGAGCAACGAGGAAAGCGCCATCCGGCGAAAAGAGGACGCGCCCCACAAGGTTCCCTCGCTCGATCAGCACGGGGCTGCCGGGAATTGTCTTCCCGGTCTGAGGATCTGCGAAAAAGACCCGAGAGCCATCAGGACCGTACCCGCTGACGGCCAGCCGCTTGCCGTCATCTGGTGAAAAAACTGCGGATGTGATCGTGTATCCGGGAGCAGTGACCGTGGATCGCACCGATTTCGACGCGAGATCCCAGACCTTGACGAGTCCCTCTTCCCAGGCGACGGCCAGCAGCTTTCCATCCGGCGAGAAGTCCACCGTTCTGATGCTTTTCCCCTGTTCACCGAACTTCAGAGGAGCAGCGGCGGCTGATCCTCCAGGCGGCTCTGTCGATGAGGTCGAAGTGACCTCCGATTCGGCAAGTGGTGCGAAAGGAGCTGCTATCTCAGGCGGTGACGTGCGCTTCGATTTGATCCACCACCCGAGAGCAAGGATAAGGAGAAACAGGATCAACACCAGGAGGAGAAACGGGCTTTTTCGCTTCTTGTCCTTTTCGGGAATGACTTCTCGTGCGGGCGAGGCAGGAGCAGCAGCGTGCTCCATCCCAGCCACGACGGCCGGCGGGGAACTCGAAGCTGGAGGCGGTGCTGCCGACAATCCCACGACAGCCAGCGGCACCTCGGGAGGCGCAGCCGCTGCTTGCCGCAGGAGTGTCTTGAAGTCTTTTGCTGATTCCGGCCGCACATCACTGGCCTGCGACATAGCGCGGATGAGCAGGTCGGACACTGCTACGGGGATCTCGCGATTCACTTCGATTGCCGGCTTGAGCGGATCGGGTTTTCCGTTGATGGACGCTGCCACTCGACCGAGCGCATCGGGCGGCTTCTCGTTCGTCATGAGGTGATAGAGCGTGGCCGCCAGTGAATAGATATCCGTGCGGGGAGTGGTGCCTTCTCCGTTGATCTGCTCCAGTGGCGCGTAGTGCGGCGTGTAGCCGAAGATGCTCGAACCTGCAGCGGTCGCTGCCGACGAGCTGGCAAACCCTTTGGCCAGACCGAAGTCGAGGAGGATGATCTGCTCCGGCGAGCAGAACTTCATATTGGCAGGCTTGATGTCGCGATGAATGACTGGAGGGCTCTGTCCGTGGAGGTACCCGAGCGCATCCAGAATCTGTTCGCCCCAGCCCAGAACATCACGCCAGGGGAACGGGCGGCCGCGGTCCTTGAGCATCTGCCCGAGGTCTTCTCCCGAGATGTACTCCATGACCAGAAACTGCCCAGCCTCATCGACGAAGTGATCCATGACGCGCGGGATCCCGGGGTGACGGAGGCGGGCAAGCATCTGCGCCTCCCGTTCGAACTGCTGGCTGAGCTCCGGCGAGCTTCGCAGCGTTTCCTTGAGAGCAACGATGCTGTCCAGCCGGACGTCGAGCGCTTCGTAAACCGCGCCCATCCCACCCTCGCTGAGAAGACGAATTACGCGATATCGATTCTGAAGAAGAGTGCCGGGAGCGAGCATCGATTTTCCTCGTGCGACCGACGGGCGTCAGCCTCTGTGAGCGGCAATTCTAATCTGATTCGTGACCAGGGGGATTGTCCGTGGAACTTTGCGGAGGCTCCGCGGTTCCACGCGCTCACTCACCGCTGCTACGAACCGGCGAGGCAACCCGGATTACCTGTCCCTCGTCCCGTCCCGAAAGCAACTCCTCATAGAGACTGCCGTAGGCAGAAATCGTCTGCTCGATGGCGTGCTCGCGGGCTCGGCGCGCGCTCTCCTCGCCCATCTTCGCCCATCGCTGGCGTGCATGAAGAATCTGCAGGAGACGGCGCGAGGCATCCTGAGGATCGCAGGGACGAAACAGAAAACCGTTCACGCCGTTGTCCACCAGCTCCGGAAGCGCGCCCGCGTCAGCAGCGAGGACGGGCAGCCCGCTGGCCATGGCCTCCAGCGTGGCGATACTCTGCAACTCCACATCGCTGGGCATGGCAAAGAGGTCGGCGCATCGCAGTAGCGAGGGCAGCTCATCGTCGTTGACGAATCCGAGAAAAACGACACGGTGTCCGAGATCCAGCGCCGCGGCCAGATCGCGAAGCCGCTCCACGTCGCGGCCCTGGCCGGCAACGGCAAACTGCACGTCCGTACGCCGCGACAGAGCAAGGGCGCGAATGAGAACGTCCAGCCGCTTCTCTCGGTCCACCCGTCCCAGATAGAGAAGCAGCACCTGGCGTGAGTCCAGCCCGAAACGAAAGCGCGCTGCCTTGACGCTCTCACCGTTACGACCGTGAAAGCGGCGAAGCTCCACCCCGTTGGAAATGGCGCGGATGGGAATGTGCTCCAGCTTCTGACGCATGATCAAGGCAGCGGTATCCGTCGGAGTGGTGACGATCTGCGCCGCCGAGAAGACATCCGTGACCGTACGCCAGAGAATCGTCTCCAGGATCTTCCGCCCCAGCGAAAAAGTCGACAGGACAGGCACGTGCGGAATGAGGTCTCCGGGCAGGAAATGGTTTGTGGCCACGACGGGAACACCGCGGCGAGCGGCCGCCCGGACCACACCTCGGCTGACTGCATGATGATCCTGCACGTGAACGATCGACGGCCGGAGACGATCGAACAGCTTCTCGATGCTGCGCTCGGCGTTAGGGGTTACGTGGACGTCCGGATAGAAACTGCCCAGCGACAACGAAGGAACAGTCTCGATGCGCGCGCCACTGTGGTCGCACCGCCTCCCGTGACGGAAGCGGGTGGCGGGCATGACGAACGTGACTTCATAACCGCATTCCACGAGCCCGCGCGCCAGCCGCTGCGAAAAAACGCCCGGCCCGCTCCAGGGTCCGAAAGCCTGCCCGGCAAGAAGGATCATCGTCTCATCACTTCGCGTCCAACGTCAGCGCTCCATTGTCTCGCACCGGCGCCGAACTCAATGACACAGTTTTCAATCCGGTCATGACTCTCTGCGTGCGGCCAGACCCTCGATCACCCGCGCCTCTGCCATGTCCAGCAATCCCTGCGGAGGCATTTTCACTTTCGTGGAACGATTTCCCCCTCCGAGAATGACGTAGTCCTGATCCATGACTCGGCTGTCGATGAGGATCGGGATCTGAGGAGGAAGCCCGAACACGGTCACGCCGCCCACGAGCATACCCGTAAGCGCCGTGGTTTCCTCAGCGCTGGCAAACGACAGGCGCCGTATCCCCATGGCTTCGCTTACGGCGTGATTGACGTCCAGACGAGAGTCCGCAAGAACGAGGCAGGCCGCGTATTGCTTCGGTTCTTTTTTGGAGGCGACGACGATCGTGTTGGCGGAGTGATCGAGAGGAATGCCGTAGCGTTCGCAGAACTGTGCCGTGTCAGCGAAATCCGGATCGCAGGGCATGATCTCATATGGAACACCAAGGAAGTCGACAACAGCCCGCACTCGGGATTCGATGGAGTCCTCATTCATGGAGAGTAAGTCTAAGCGCTGTCGTCCCAGGTGAAGCAACAACACTTCACCACGAAACGCCTCGGCGCGAACGGAGGCCAGTCCCGATCTTTCTCCCGAACCATCACCGCAGCCGGTACGTCAGCAGAATCCGGACGTTCAGCAGGCTGTCGTTACGGGTGGCCGTATCGCCCGGCCTCAGCACGGACAGCGGGGCGTAGAAGAGCTGAAGGCCTGCGTCTACTCGCGGCATGACCGGCCAGACAACCCCACCCTCGAACGTATAAACGATGCCGTGCGTGAACAGGTGCGTCCGATCCAGGAAACCATAGGTCTCAGCGTTGACCTGAAAGTCGGCGTCCAGGTACGTGCCCGCCGCACCGAGGCTCACAGTCGGAGCACCAAGGGTGCGGAAGCTGCGGGAACCGATCAGCTCCAGGCCACTCTGGCGAAGTGTGGCCACGTCACCGGAAGGCGCCTGGCAACCGTATAAATTCTGTGGCGAGCCGACGGGGAAGGCCACTTCCTCCTCCGGACAGGTGAAATCGCTCCGGACGTAACCTCGCTGTCCATAAGCGCGGGCTCCGAGGCTGAAACTAGCGCGAACGATCAGCGGCCGCTCAACGGAGAGAGCGTAAAGATTCGCGCGAAGTCCGCGGATCGTCACGGGCGGCACCCAGCCCACCGTAACCGAGAAATCGGATGGCAAGCCGAGAGTCAATCGTGGCCGGACGTAGCCTGGCAGCTTGTTCAGATCTTCCGCCTTGGTGCCAGTGAAACCCACCGTTCGTTTCGCCGCGCTGAGGTGCGGCAGAGAAACTCCCTCGACGCCTGCATCCAGCGACCAGGGGCGAACACTCTCCGGAGGCATCAGCCCCGTGAAAAGAGTGGCCACGCCGTAATACTTCATGGCCCAGGCCTCAGGGCGGTCGAAATCGACGATCTCTCGAAAACGGAGAACGTCCTCGGCGAGGAGCGGTCCCGCAAGAGCGACGATGAAGAGGGCAGCCCCCAAGCCGCGCCACAGTGCGCACCGAGCTGATTTCACGTCCGCGCTCCTCCCTTCGTCCGAACCCGCTCCAACCCGCCGCTCATCCATTGGACGAAGTCCGCCGGGCACTGCTTACACGCCAGAAATACAACTAGTTAATGAATCTAATATTTATTGCTGTTTAATCATATTGGTTGGTTCCGTCTTCAAAACAGGGTAGTTCACTCTGAGTTTTCTACCGGCTCTTCCCCGAGCTCGCTGGACGCTATCTGCTCCTTACCAGCCCAGCGGCGCACGTAGAAAACCAGAATCCCGGCCGCGATGACAACCGCTCCGCCGATTCTGAATCCTTTCTCCGGCGAGACAACGATGTACGCCCACAGCCCGAGGGCGATGACGGAAGGCAGCGGATAGAGCCACATCCGGAAAGGAATCTCCGATTTCGGTTTCCTCTGGCGGAGCATGATTGCCCCGACGATCTGGGCCATGAACGGGATCACCGCCCTGATGGAGAGAATCGACTTCAACACGGTCTTCAGAGGGAGAAAGCAGAATACCGAGGCGATCAGACCAAGCGCTGCAACCGCAAACATCGGATAGGCCTCGGTTGGATGCAGGCGGCCGAAGATCCGGAAGAAGTTTCCATCGCGCCCGGCGGCGAACAGAATCCTGGAGTAACCGAGCATGACGCTGAAGATGGAGGCGAAGGCGGTCCAGAGGATGAACACCGTCACTACTCGGGCGACGCGGGAGCCGAGGAGGATACGGAGATAGTCGGAGACGATGGCCTTCGAAGTCATGGCCGCCTTCATGGGCAACACCGAAGTCAGGCAGGCGTTCATGGTGATGTAGATGGCAGCGATGGCCAGGATGGAGATCACGATGACGCGAGGCACTGTGCGGCGCGCGTCGCGAACTTCCCCACCGATATTGGCGATGTTGTAATACCCGAGGTAGTCGTACACGGCGAAAATCAGAGCGATGCCCAGCCCATCGAATCCATGACCCTGATCTAGCCGTGGAGCACTCCAGAAAGTAAAGGACGAGAGTTTCAGGTGCGGAAGTCCGGCAGCGATTACGATCCCGAGCGTGCCCATGACACCGACCCAGAGCAGCACCGAGAACCTGCCGATGGAATCGATCCGGCGCATGAGCAGGGCCATTGTCAGCAGGCAGAGAGCCGCAGCCAGAGGCCCGGGTGAGAAGGGAACCCCGGGGATGATGAACTCGAGGTAATGCGAAAAACCGATGGCGCCGGAGGCAATGGACAGAGGCGCGGAAATGATGATCTGGAACAGGAAGAGAAACGAGAACAGCCTGCCCCAGCGCAGAGCCCCGTAGGACTCGCGGAGAAATACGTAGGAACCTCCGGAGGAAGGGAACTGCGAGGCCAGCTCCGCCGTGACCAGTCCGTCAGAAATGGCCAGCAATCCACCAAGAATCCAGGCGAGCATGCTTCGCGACCCGCCCATGGCCGTGAGAATGAAGGGGATGGTGATGAACGGCCCGATGCCCACCATCTCGATCATGTTGAGCGAGATTCCGCGCCAGAGGCCGATTTCGCGCCGGAGGGTGGACACTACAAAGGAATGTGACACGAAAACCACTCTCAGGCAATGAGAAGAAGTCTGCGTGGCGGTCGCTGTGAACGAATTGTTTCACCAGCACAGTGCTTGCTTGCATGCCACGGTCCCCCTCTCTACGATGCCCTTGCATATGAAGCTGCTCGTCTCCCATCCGATATTCGTGGCTGCTCTCGCCACGGTGCTCCTCCTCGGGGTCACTGCGCGGGAATCGCGGGCGCAGAGCGACGTTGTTTCAGAAACCATCGAGGTCCGGGTGGTGAACATCGACGTCGTGGTCACCGACCGCAAGGGTCACCGCGTGTCGGGGTTGAAGCAGGGAGACTTCGAGCTATTCGAGGGTAAGAAGCAGCAGGAGATCTCGAACTTTTCTGAAGTGCGGATCGAAAGCGACTACTCCCCACGGCTGCCGGAAGCATTGGACGCGGCGCCAGCATCGACCCCACCGCCGGGCCGGCGTTTCATCATTTTCGTCGACAACAGTTCCATTCATCCGTTTTCGCGGAACCGTGTTATCGCTTCCCTGCGGAAATTCATCGACTCGGAACTTCAACCGCAGGATCAGGTCATGCTCGCCACCTGGAACCACGGGCTGCAGATTCGAAACCGATTCTCGGCCGATCGCGCCGCACTGTCCTCAGCCCTCGGTGAGATCGCGGGCATGAATGGAGGCGCAGCCGCACTGCATTCGATGCGCGCCGACGCTGAAAGGGAACTGCAGAGCATCGTCGAGCAGGTTCGCGAAAAGACCATGTCCGCCTCGGACGGATATGCGACGGCTCTTTCCGTGGCTCGCGCCTACGGTGCCCGTCTGGCCGGCGACGAAAAGAATATGGTCTCCGGTCTTCAGGCACTGATGAGCACCGTGGCAGGCCGGCCCGAAAAAAAAGTGCTGGTATTCGTCGGGAAGAGCCTGCCCGTGAATCCGGGAGCGGAGCTATTTCAGTACATCGACGAGCAATTCGGCTCCCTCTTGCCGCCAGGCACATCTTCAATCACGACGCGGATGGAGAACAACCAGAGCAAACTGCAGGAATCGCTGGTACGCAGCGCGAACGCCCAGGGGCTGACTCTCTATATGGTTTACGCGGACACGGGGAACAGCGCGGGCGTGGAATCGGCCAGTGCTCCCTCGGCGCTCGTTGAAGGCCTGGAACTGAGCAACAATTTCACTTCGTTCCAGCGCGTGGCCCAGATGACCGGCGGTCTTGCTTTCGGCAACAGCAACTCATTCGATTCCGCGTTCGCCGAGATCGCTGAAGATGCCGGATCGTATTACTCGCTGGGATACCACTCTGATCTGGCCGAGGGAGCGCGAGGCGTTCGGGTGACGGTCAGAACACCGGGCCTGCGGGTCCGGTCACGAGACAGTTTCGTCACGCGGTCGTTCGACGAGCAGATGGCCGACAGAGTCGTGGCCAACCTTTTCAGCGATGTCGGGGACAAGCAGATCATGGTCAAGGTTTCGGTCGGTGAACCGGTTCCGCAGAGCCGGGGCGTCGTCAGGATTCCTATCGAAGTACGAATTCCGGCGGACGGATTCACACTGCTGCCGGGGCCGGAGGGGCTGGCCGGCGGATTCGCCGTCTATTTCGCCGTAGCCGACGAGGACGGCTCAATCTCGGCGGTGACGAAGCAGGGTCGCAGGTTGCGGTTGCCGGGCACGGATCCCGAGGTTTTGAAGGGCAAGTACTACACCTTCTCCACAGAGTTGCTGGTGAAGAAGAAGGACAGCATCCTCTCCGTTGCCGTGGTCGATCTCGTCTCCCATGAGACAGGCTACGACCGCTCGCATGTGACTCTGAATTGATTCCGGACGGAGCCCTGGATTGCCGCGACTGAGGGCAGCTACGACTCCGGCTTTCGGGCCACGATCGCGTCCGTTCGCTGAAAGAACAGCGGTCGCCACCACGCCCCAACAATAGCCATGCCGTGGCCGCGGAGAAACTTCAGGTACTCGGTGCCGTTTCGGATATCCATCAATGCCAGCCAGCCACCGGGCTTCAACACGCGAAGCATTTCTGTGAGCACCTTTTCTCGATCCGCGCGAGCGTGCAGATTGTGCACGACCAGACTGGATGTCACGACGTCAAACGAAGAATCGGGAAACGGCAATTCACGAGCGTCACCGTCTCTGAGATCCACTCGCTGGGCGAGGCCCTCTGCCTCGAGGTTGCGTCGTGTGGCGTCCGGGGAGTTTCCGGACTGATCGACCGATCGCCACAGATCGATTCCGGTGACGTGACCACGGGCGAGGCGCCTGGCGACACCCACGAGCATCATCCCCCGGCCGCAGCCGACATCGAGCGCCTTCTCGTCGCCGCGCCACGTCAAGAGTTCCAGCATCCGGTCGCGCATTGCGAACTTGCCGGCTTTACTACTCCAGATCATGACAGCCGCGGTGAGGGCAAAGGAGAGTCCCGGCCAGAGCAGAGTCGCTGCCACCCGGGGCGCACGGTGCATGGAATCGAGCAGCAGGCTTCCGCCAATTCCAACCACGGCAATGATCACGAATGTGAGCACCACGGGAGGGGCGTCGATTCCATAGTTCGGCTTCTGCGCGGAACGGGGGGCCCTGCTGTCGCCGGTGGTCATGTTCTGAGTTCACTCCGCATTGATTCGCTGAGGTTACACCAACAGATTGCCTCGATGGATGGTCACGGCCTGCCCGCTGAGAACAACCCGCGAATCATGAACCGAACCGCGCATGCGCCCACCTCGCCGGGATAGCTGGCGTCCCTCGAGCGGATCACGACCCAGTCGCGATTTCCAGAACGGGAAGAGGCTGCAGTGCGCCACGCCGGTTACGGGATCTTCCCTGATGCCGTGATAAGCAGCGAAATAGCGCGAGACAAAATCGCTCTCCTCGCTCTGGGAACGGGCAGTTATGATCACTCCTGCCGGAATTTTTTGAAGCGTGGCGAAGTCCGGTTGCACTGCCGCCACGGCCTGCTCGGATTCCAGCTCGATGAGGTAGTCAAAATCAGCGAGCGCACGCTCCGGCGTGACGAAGGTTCGCAGCGCCGCCGTGCCGAGCGCAGCGAGAAGCTCTGCTGGAACGGAATCCTCCCGGACGACGATGGCCGGAAAATCAAGATGAATCCACCCTTCGTCGAGCTTCGCAGTGAGCACACCGCTACGTGTATGAAATCGCGCCATCTCATTCCTGGCCAGGCGCCCCGTTTCCCAGAGAGTATGTGCGGAGGCCAGGGTGGCGTGACCACACAACGGAACCTCCAGCCCGGGAGTAAACCAGCGCAGGCCGAACGCGTCGTCCTCTCTGATGACAAAGGCCGTCTCGGAAAGATTCATCTCGGCAGCCACCTTCTGCATCCACTCGGGTGAGGCTGGCTCCTCGAGCAGAACGACGGCCGCAGGATTCCCCGTAAACGGCGCTGAAGCGAAGGCATCGACATGAAAAATTTCCAGTGGCATGGCCGGAATGGTATCTCCCCCGATGCTCACGGGGAAAGTCTCGGAGCGTCGAGCGAACGATTCCGTCATCCTGAGCGTCGAGCGAAGGATCTCTTCTACCTTCCCGGTTGCCACCACTCATGAAATTCCTTTCCTCGTTGAAGAGATCCTTCGCTCGCTGCGCTCCCTCAGAATGTCAACAGTTCACAGCCCGAAAAACCGAGGCGCGTGTCACCATGAACAGTGGCACATCTATCAGGAGAACAAATGGACGAACATACTCAATACATCGCGCGGCTTTTCCGCTACGACGACTGGGCGAATCGGGAGGTCCTTGCTTCGCTGAGGAAAACGGAGACACTCCCCGAAAAGTCGATGCGGCTGATCGAGCACATCATCGGTACCGAGTTCACATGGCTGGCGCGCCTTCAGGGAGAGCGCGCCACACTGGCGGTCTGGCCGCAGCTGGGGCTCGACGAATGCGCTGCGCAACTGGACGAGTTGTCGGTGCTCTGGGGAAGCTACCTTCCGTCACTGGACCGCGCCGCTCTGGACCGGATCGTGCGCTACGTGAATTCAAAAGGGGAGACGTTCGAATCGCGGTGTAACGACATCCTCACCCACGTGGTCATCCATTCCGGCTATCACCGGGGGCAGATCGCGGCGAATCTGCGCGCCGAGGGTGAAGAGACTCCAAACACGGACTTCATTCACGCCGTGCGGCAGAACAAGATCGATCCGCCTTCGTAGATCCGCATGGCATGAGGCCGTCAACCTGGGGTGATTTCGAGATTCAATTCGGATCACGTCCGATCGGTACTGGCCGACGCCGGCCCCACGAGAAAAACCTCAGCTCAAGAAAAAAGACAGGAGAAAAACTCCTGTCCTCGTCTGTCTATGAATGTCGGCCGGGCCTAGGAGTCAGGAGTGGCATACCCGTAATGCTCGTCGTTGGTCTTGATATAGTTCTGCCACTTCTCCGGCACGAGATCTTCCGGAAAGATAGCCTGGACCGGACATGCCGGCTCGCACGCACCGCAGTCGATGCAGACCTCGCGGTCGATGTATAGCATCGGCGCTCCCTCGAAGTCAGCTTCGTCTTTTCGAGGGTGAATGCAGTCGACCGGACAGACATCGACGCAGGCCGTGTCTTTTGTCCCGATGCATGGTTCGGTAATGATGTACGTCATTGCCCCTCCCAGAAATGTGTTAACGGTAACGCTATCATGGGCGAACGTCCGCAGAAAGAGTTCGTGACGTACCACCACCGTTGGGAGTGGTCCCGGAAGCAGGGCTCGAGTGAGCGGCACCACGCTCAACCAGCGAGCGAGGAGAGAGAAAATGGGTTCGATTCAAAGTCAGCTGCAACCCGGCGAGAAAATTCTCTACCGTACGCAGCCCACACGCGTGGGCCTCTATACAGGCGCCATCCTCCTGGTGTTCGTAGCCCTTGCCGCTGCCGCCACTTTTGAACAGACCGGCGAAGGGATCTGGGTCGTCGTCGGAGGGCTTCTTGGCGCTGCCCTTCTGCTCTCGGTGATCCGAGAGTGGATCGTCGTCCAGTCCAACCATTACTTGCTCACCGACCGGCGGGTGATGAAGCAATCGGGCATCGTCTCAAAACGCTCGGTCACGGCCTACCTCGACAAGCTGAACAACGTCGATCACACCATCACCCTCTGGGGTCGAATTCTCGGATATGGAGATGTGGAGGTCGATACGGCCAGCGAAACCGGCGTGACGGTCTTCGCCAGAGTACCCCGGCCGATCGAGTTCCAGCGGGCCATCCTCAGCGCCGCCGACAACTATCGCAGCCACGGCTTTGCACCCCAGGCGGCCTCGCCGCAAACCACGGGAGCGGACCGCCTGCGACAGTTGAAATCTCTGCTCGACGACGGACTGATTTCGGCCGAGGAGTTCGAGGAACGGCGGAAAGAAATCGTGGCCGGGCTGTAGCCGCAAGGCGGGCTACTCTCTCGCGCTTTCCTCGGAAAATTTTCCGATGGAAACGATCTCGTAGTCGTTGCCCATGAACGAGGCAATTTCACCTGGCCGTTTCCCGATCAGAGCCTTGGCCACTTCCGACTGGTTCGAATAAACGCCGCGCTCGGGGGCGGACTCCCAGGGCCCGAGGATGGTCACTTCGCGATGCTCATCGCCATTACGGATTGATACCCGCGTGCCGATGCGAACCTCGGACGTATCGATCTGGTCGGGCTCGAGCACGCGAGCACGGGTCAGCTCCGCCAGCAACTGCCCCACGCGTGCGGACAGATACTCAGCACGTTGCCGGGCCGCCTTGTACTCGAAGTTTTCGCGAAGGTCGCCCATCTCCCGCGCCTCCTGCAGTGCCCTTGAATTTGCCGGGATCTCCACCTTGCGCAGATTTTCCAGTTCATCTCGCTTGGCCTGCAGACCGTCAGCCGTGGCGTAGAACGGTTCTGCCTGCGGCTCACGAAGCGACGGATACTTCATCAGCGCCGCCGCCCGGATGTTCTCCCGGCGATACTCTTCCAGCGAACCGAATCGCTCCAGTCCCTCGGAGAGCTTCCGGGCCTGCTCCTCGTTGTCCGTCTTCATGATGATCTGAATGGCCAGGCCGCCCTTGTCGAAGAACTCCTTCATCCGACCGCGCAGGGTGCCGAACTCGTCGCTGCTCAAGGCCTCCAGCATCTGAAAAAGAAGCGCGTAGCCGCCACGCTCTCCCGGTTCGTCGCCGTCAGCAAGACGGCGGCAGTACCAGTAGAAGGCTCGCGGATGGCGGCGTGGATAGCGAAGCGTCTCGTCGATCAAACGGGTGCGGACTTCAGCGTTTTCATCACCGAGAAGGTCGATGATCACAGTGAGCACGCGCGGGTCGTCTTCGAGAAAGAAGAGTTCGCCCATCACCTTCTGCCATTCCGGATGCCTGGCGTGGACCGTTTGAATGGCGCGTTCGCGAAGAGCGCGATCGGGAATGGCAGCGATCACCCGGGAGGCAACCGGCGAGGTGAGGAGATCGTCCGGGCCGAGCTCGCTCTCGTAGCTGCCGGGCAGTTTTTCCAAAACGGTAAGAATCTCCCACGAAAGTGCCGGATCACTCTGGGCCACCCTCGCTGCCTCACTGGCCAGCGTGGAAGAGAAGTCGTTGGCCAGGGCATCGTTGCGAGCGCTGTGTTTTCGTGCAATGTCCAGTTTGGACCGGAGCTCGGCGCGGTCGAAGTCGCGACGGATGGTGTCTTCAGCCGCTTCGCTGGACTCATTCCACGAGTACGTCGCCCGCGCCCCCTTTCCGCTGATGACGATCTGCGGGTGCTTGCGCGCCGCGGTCCACCAGGAACTCCATTTCGAATCCGGAATCACCCCGGTCATGGCGTCCTTGACCTCGCTTGCGGACATGGATCGTGCGAAACTCTGAAGAAGGCCGGCGAACGTCTCAGTCTGTGAGGACAGAGCCATCTTCGTGAGCTTCTCGGGGTTGTCGATTTTGTCGCGAAGCAGATGGCCCACGGGAATCGGCGTGAGAAACTTCTGTGCCGCGCCCAGGGGTACCGACACTCTTTTTTCTTTTTCGAAATCGAGCCGGCAAACGCTCAGCGGGAGATTCAGCTCTGTAACCACACCCACGCCGCGGCCGGCCATGAAGTAGACCTCACCCCGATCATAAAGAAGCGCTGTCTCGATTTTCTCGGCCTTCTCAATGGCGCTGGCGCTGGTGTCGGAGAAATCGACGAAGTCCATCACCCGATGAAAGCTGGGGCGATCGGAGTAGGTTCGGGTAATCGCTTCCTGGAGATCGCCGCGGAAGGTATTGGGCTGCCGGGCCAGACGAGCCAGCTCCTTGAGAACGGCCAGACGTTGCGTCCAGAGACCACGCTCCTTCAGAGTGTCGGCGAGCAGTCCCAGCAGGGCGTCAGCGCGGGAACGTTCTTCGGACTTGCGCAGGAGCTTTGCGGTGGTGATGAAGTCTTCGGCGTTGGATGGATCGGACTCGAGCCGGGCCAGCCACCGCGCCTCTACATCCTCAAACTTCTTCTGGTCAATCAGTGACTTCGCTTCGCTCGTCAGCGTCAATCCCGAACCTCCGCTATTGAAAGAAACCAGCCGGTGCGAGCAGACTCGCGACCAGCCCCCACTGGCCACAAAGGCACCGGTGACCGGTACAGGGGGGCCGTCGGGGAGTGAGAGGATAACGGAAGGGCGCCGTTTACGCCACCGGCGGCGTGAGGCCTGTTACCGCCGCTGGCGAACCAGGGCCTTGAAAACGTCGAACGGCAGTTCTTCGGAGCGGACGATGTGCCTGAGATGATGCAGGGAATGCTTGCGATCCCTCAGGTCCTCGGCGCTGATGTTGTGCTTTTTCAACAGCTCACTTGCTTTGTGTTCCGGCATACCTCTCCCTCGCAATGGACCAGTTGGAATTGATGGATGCTGACGAAAGAACCGATTCGGCAGCCCCGCAGAGAACGAGCCGGCCTGAATTGCTATTCCGCACGGCCCCCCGGCCGTGGTGGAGTGTAAAGGCTGAACCGGGACCACCTGGCTTGGTCTCGACGCCGTGAGCTTCGTTGCGCTTCCTCAACATGGTCCCGCTATGCCTTCGTCGGCCCGCCTCGCTCGCAACGTCAATACCGGCGCCATCTGGTCCCACTTCAGCCTTTACACTCCACTAGAATGAAGGGATGAGCGAAGCCACCGAGGTTCCGCCCGCGGACAGTATCTCCTCCACGGTCGCTCCCCAGCCACCTCCCCGCGAGCGCCTCGTGGCTCTCGACGCATTCCGCGGAATCACCATCGCCGGAATGCTGCTGGTGAACAACCCCGGAAGCTGGACCTTCATCTATCCTCCGCTGGAGCACGCCGAGTGGAACGGCTGGACGCCCACCGACCTGATCTTTCCTTTCTTCCTCTTCATCGTCGGCATCACCACCCAGATGTCACTCACGGCCCGGCGCGAACGGGGCGCTACGGACCGCGAGCTGACTCTGCAGATTCTGCGCAGAGGGTCGGTGATCGTTCTCTGCGGCCTCTTTCTGGCCTCGTTCCCGTTCTACACCTGGGGCACGATCGCCAGCATTCCCGACGCCACGATTCTCCAGCGCGTCGCCTACCGTTTCGCCCACCTGCGATTTCCGGGAGTCCTTCAGCGCATCGGTGTGGTCTACATCATCTCCGCCCTCATAGCTCTGCGCACCAGCGCCCGACAACAGGCGGCGATTCTCGTTACAGTCCTTCTGAGCTACTGGGCACTGATGACGCTCGTACGCGTTCCCGACAGCGGGCTGCTCGGTGCCGAGGTTCTGGATAAACCGGAGATGGTTCTCTCGGCGTGGCTGGACAGGCTGGTCTTCGGACCGCACCTGTGGGTCTCGACGAAAACCTGGGATCCCGAAGGAATCCTCTCCACACTCCCCGCCATCGGCACAGCAATGCTCGGCGGCTTCACTGCCATGTGGCTGCGAACGAGCCGGCCACTTACCGATCGCCTCGCTGGTCTATACGCAGCGGGGTCGCTGACGATGGTCGCCGGCCTGATCTGGAACTGGGTTTTCCCGATCAACAAGAACCTCTGGAGCAGCTCGTACGTTCTCTTCACGGCGGGGATGGGTGCACTCACTCTGGCCACCTGCCTGTGGCTGATCGACGTCAGGAACCTTCGGCGCTGGGCACGTCCCTTCGTCATCTATGGAACGAACCCGCTGATTGCCTTCGTAGGTTCGGGGATCATGGCCAGGCTGATCTACTCCATGATCAAGGTGCCGCTGGAGGGCAAGCGGGTAGCGCTGGCCACATGGGTCAACCGGACAGCCTTCGCCTCCTGGCTTCCGCCGCGGGCAGCGTCCCTGGCGTTCGCCATCTCGTTCGTTCTCTTCTGGCTGGGAATCCTTACGGTGCTCCACCGAAAGAATATCGTCATCAAGGCCTAGATGCAGTGAAGCGTGCACGCTTGATTTGATGCAAGCAAAGAGTGCGTGTCATGTTCGGTTCGCATGCGCGTTCCATGGAGAGCCTCACGTCATTCTGTCATCCTGAGCGTCGAGCGAAGGATCTCTTCCACCCTCCCGGCTGCCATCCGCGAATGGGAGTACGATTCTCGTTGAAGAGATCCTTCGGTCGCTCTGCTCCCTCAGAGGCTGTGCAGAAATCGAGGGTCGAAACACAACTATTAATTATG
>JBDTRY010000012.1:0-39444 GCA_039931435.1 Acidobacteriota bacterium
AGGTGATTGTCAGCGCGAGGACCACCAGCCCGCCACCACTGAGCCTTCCCAGTTTTGTCCGCAGACGGAACGAAGGCTGATCCTCGTTCTGGCGATCCCAACGATTGAGAAAGTAAGCAGCCGAGATCCATATCGCGAAGTAGATGATGGCCCTGGCCGTAAAGAAAGGGATGTTCAGGTACCCGCTCTTGTGCAGAAGGACCTCGTTGGCCTGCACCACATCCGGATGGGACCAGACGTACACCCTCGGCACGCCGATAATGATGGGAATGAACATGAGCGCGACCAGTGGAATGGTCTTTGTCGCTGCCTGGAGGATGCGCCGGATCATCACTGCCCAGTCGCCGCCAGTGAGGTACTGAATCATGAGAACGCCGACCGAGCCGAGCGAGACGCTGATGCAGAAAAGGAACCCGACGAGGTACCCGCGCATGAAGGCGGAAGACGAAATCATCACCCCACCGATGATCGACACCACCAGGGCAACTACCCCGATGGCGAAGACCGGCTTCTGCAGTCGGGAGATCGGCACCTCGAACGGCTGATCCGGGATCATCGAGTCGAACCTCCGCGATTCATCTTGCTGGCCTGATCCGGCGGTACTTCGGCCATGGTGGCGTTCTGGCTGAGTTGCAGGGCGCGGATGTACGCGGCGATGGCCCATCGATCCTGCGGAGAGATCTGCGGGCGGTATGACGGCATGACCCCGAATCCATTGGTCATGACATCCACGAAATGTCCGACAGGTTCCTGACGAAGGCGGTCGATGTGGTACGACGGAGGCTGCTTGTATCCGCGCTGAACGACCATGCCGTCCCCGTATCCAGTGCGGCCATGGCAGGGTGTGCAGTAGATGTTGTAGCGCTCCTGGCCTCGCTGCATGATCTGGTCGGTGACCGGGAACGGAAAAACGTTGGCCAGCTGACCGTTCTGTTTCCCGGTCAGCAGCAGTTCATCGCCGACCACATCCGAGCGGGAAACCGTGCCTTCCACAAGCGGCCGGGCCGAGCCACCGTCGTCGAAGAACGAAGACTGATCGAGCGGCTCGAACGAGGGAGGGTTGGCCTGATCCTGCGGAGGCCGGCATCCCGACAGAGCGAACGCCGACACGGCGACGATCAGGATCGCCGCGGTATGGAAAACTTCCATGCGGCGTTCAGGGCTCGACATCACTGACCTCGGTTGCGCGGAGACTCTGGAGAAAGCGGCGTGTGTCTCTGGGATCAAATTTCGGATCCGACGATTCAATGCAGAGGAAAAAGGCGTCCCGCGAGGCCAGTTTGAACTTTTCCACGTTGAACACGGGATGGTACGGCTGCGGCAGCCCATTGAAGGCCAGCATTCCGAACACTGCACAGAAGGCCGCGAATAGAATCGTCAGTTCGAACGTCACCGGGATGAACTGCGGCCAGCTGTTCAGTGGCTTGCCGCCAATGACAAGCGGGTAGTGCACTGCCATGGCGAAGTACTGCATGAAGAAGCCGGTCAATCCTCCCGTAATGCCCCCGGCCAGAATGAGCATCGGCAGCCGGGTGTAGTTCATCCCCACTGCTTCGGCCAGTCCGTGCACAGGAAAAGGAGAATAGGCATCCATCCGGCGATATCCCGCCGCGTATGCTTCCTGCGCCGCCCGCAGCACCTCGGCGGCGCTGGGAAACTCCGCCAGCAGTCCCCAGCTTGGAGGCGAAACCATCGTTCTCATCGGTGTTTCTCCGCGATCGGGTGAACGGTGTGCGGCACGGACGCTTCAGGTACGAGCGTGCGCATCTCAAAAATGGAGATCACAGGCAGGAACCTGATGAACAGGAAAATCAGAGTGAGGAACATGCCGATCGTTCCGATGAACATCGTCCAGTCCCAGAACGTCGGGTAGTACATTCCCCAGGACGAGGGGATGAAGTCGCGATGCGTGCTGGTGACGACGATGACGAAACGCTCCAGCCACATGCCCACGTTCACGAACATGGCCACGATGAAGAGCGTCGCCGGGGTCGTTCTGATCTTCTTGAACCAGATGAACTGGGGGGCGATGATGTTGCAGAGAATGAGCATGTAGTAGATCGGCGCGTACGGCCCGAGGATGCGGTTGCGGGCCATGTACATCTCGTAGACGTTGCCGCTGTACCAGGCAAAGAAGGGCTCCACCGTGTAGGCGTAAGCCACGATCAGACCGGTCGCCAGCATGACCTTGCCCATGTTCTCGAGGTGCTTGATGGTGATGTAGTCCTCGAGGTTGTAGTACTTTCGCAGAGGAATGCACAGCGTCAGAACCATGGCGAACCCGGCGTAAATGGCCCCGGCCACGAAATATGGCGGGAAGAACGTGGAGTGCCATCCCGGGACGATCGAGACCGCAAAGTCGAAACTGACCACCGTGTGCACGGAGAGAACCAGAGGGGTGGCCAGCCCGGCAAGAATGAGGTAGGCGCTTTCGTAGCGGTACCAGTGCCGGGCCGAGTTTCTCCAACCCAGCGCCAGAATCCCGTAGACCATTCGGAAGACCGGACTTTTGGCACGGTCCCGAAGGGTGGCAAAGTCCGGAATGAGCCCGACGAACCAGAACAGCAGCGAGACCAGCCCGTAGGTCGATACCGCGAACACGTCCCAGATCAGCGGACTGCGGAACTGCGGCCAGAGGCCCATCACGTTCGGATAGGGGAACATCCAGTAGGCGAACCACGGCCGTCCCGTATGGAACAGAGGGAACAATCCTGCCGCGGCCACCGCGAATAGAGTCATGGCCTCGGCGAAACGGTTGATCGAGGTTCGCCACTGCTGTTTGAGAAGAAGCAGAATGGCCGAGATCAACGTCCCTGCATGGCCGATACCGATCCACCAGACGAAGTTGATGATGGCGAAGCCCCAGCCCACGGGAGAGTTGATCCCCCACAGACCGACGCCGATGGCCACCAGGAAGACGACCGTGAACAACAGCAGCTGCATGAGCAGAAAGGCCACACCGAAGCCGAGGTACCAGCCGCGCGGCGTCTTTCGGGTCAGGGTCAGGCCGCCGATCCGGTCCGAGATCGTGGCGAACGTCTGACCGGGGCCCATGATCGGAGCCTCGTAACCTGGATCGCCGGGAACCAGTTCGGTTGCGCTGTAGTGCTGTGTCGTCTGTGCCATTACGCGGTTTCCGTCGGGCCTGCCGTCTTGATCTGCGGATTCGGGTTGCGAACGGTGGCGAGGTACGTCGTGCGCGGCTGGGTGTTCAATTCCGCCAGCAGGGCATAGTTCAACGGCGATTCTTTCAGGGCTTTAACGCGCGACCTGGGATCGTTCAGATCGCCGAAGACGATGGCCTCCGTGGGACAGGCGGCGGCGCAGGCCGTAATCACTTCCCCGTCCACGATTTTGCGATCCTCGCGGTCAGCGCGCTTCCTGGCCGTGCGGATACGCTGCACACAATACGAGCACTTTTCCATGACTCCGCGGCTGCGAACGGTCACGTCCGGATTTCGCTGGAACTTCAACGATTCCGTCGTGTAATCCGAGTATTTGTAAAAATTGAAGCGGCGCACCTTGTAGGGACAGTTGTTCAGGCAGTACCGCGTCCCGATGCAGCGGTTGTAAGTCATCTCGTTGATGCCGTCTTCACTATGCGTTGTGGCCTCAACGGGACAGACGGGCTCGCAGGGAGCCTTCTCGCAGTGCATGCAGGGAACGGGCTGACTGTAGACCGTGGGGTTGGCAGGATCGCCAGCGTAGTAGCGATCGATGCGTATCCACTGCATGACACGCTCGCGGATCACCTGGTCCTTACCGACAACGGCGATGTTGTTCTCAGCCTGGCAGGCAATGACGCATCCGCCACATCCAGTGCAGACCGAGGTATCGATGCTCATCGCCCAGCGTTGCTCGTCGTATTTGTATTCGGGATAAAGATTGGGATACTGGCCCGCGAGGTCCGCCTCGGTGTGCGCGAAATCGGGTTTGGCAAGAAATTCAGTCAGCGTGGCCGAGCGCACCGGCCGCCGTTCTTCCATCGTGTTCTGCCGCTGGGTCGTCGCCAGCCGATACGCTCTTCCGTTCTTCGAAACCTGCAGACCGGGAGCCCACCACATTCCGGTGGAATTTCTCAGAACATAAGCGTCGAAGCCGATTCCCGTTCCCACTCGTCCGGCGCGCCGTCGCCCGTATCCGAAATCCACAGCCACCGTGTCGTCGGCAGTTCCGGGAGTGACCCAGATCGGAGCAACGACCGTCGTTCCGTTGAGCGTGAGCGTAACTTCATCCTCATTCTTCACTCCAAGTTGCGCCGCTGTGGCCGGACTGACGTGCGCCACGTTGTCCCAGGTGAGCTTTGTCATTGGCTTGGGCAGTTCCTGGAGCCATCCGTTGTTCGCAAAGCGGCCGCCCTGAATCGTCGGGTCGGCGCGCAGAATGAGTTCCAGCCCGGACTCATTCCGCGCCTGAGGAGGAGGCGCAGGAACTTGCGCAGCGGCGCCTCCCCTGGCAGCTGAGGCCGTGTTGGGAACGACTCCGGCCCGGAGGATCCTGCTCCACTCATCGCCGAACCCGATTGCCGGCATGCGAGCTTTCCAGAAATCCTGAACGATGTCGTGCGCGCTTCGTGCGTCTCCCGAGATCGCCCCGATCAACTCCGATGCGGGGTGGCCGCCGTAGAGCGGAGCGATGAGCGGCTGGATGATGGCAACCGTTCCGTCGAACGCCCGGGCATCACCCCAGGACTCGAGGTAATGCGTCTCCGGGACGTGCCACTGGCAGACCGCGGCGGTTTCGTCGTAATAAAGGCCGAGATGCGCACGGAACGGCACTTTCTGAAGTGCAGCGGCAAAATTGAAATCCGCCGGTGCATCGAAGACCGGATTTTCTCCGATGATCAACAGAGTCTGTACGCGGCCGGCGTTCATGTCGGTCACCAGCGAGCGCAGGCTCTCGAGCTGATTGACCGGCTCGATTTCCGCCGGCTCGACGATCATCACCGTCCGGCCGATGTTGCCCAGGGCCGAATTGAGTGCGTGCGCGAGGGCGTGAACCGACGCCGGCTCTTCATCACCGGCCACGACAATACTCGTTCCCCGATGCGCCTGAAGGTCAGCAGCCAGAGCGTGAATCCAGTCGCTCTGCGCGGCGGTCAGAGGCGTTCCGCTGGCTGCGCCGCCCGAGCCTACTGCTGCCGCCACGGCCCGCGCAAATCCCTCCATCTGCGAGGCACGCACCGGCAGGCGATGATCGGCCATCGCTCCGGTAGGTGTATAGATGGACTCGATGGCGTAGAGCCGGTTCATCGTCCGCGCACCACCGGACACCCGTCGCTTCGAGGCGAAGTCGCGAGCGTAGCGAATGTGGCCTGGTCCTGTATGCAGGAAGTCGCTGCCGATGGAGAAGATCAGGTCCGCCTGATCGAAACGGTAGACCGTATCCGCGTATGTGCCGAAGGCAAGTCGGGATCCTTCGCGGCGGTTATCCCCCGCCGTCGGTTCAAACTGATGCCGCCGCGAAGCCGGGAACTTGGCCCTCAGGTCGACGAGAAGCTGGCCGGTCGAAGGCGATGTGATACTGCCGGTGAGAAGGCGAAGACCTTCGCCGGAGGGCATGTTCTCCAGGTGCTGCTGGAGCTCGGTGAGGAATACAGGCCAGGTCGAAACTTCTCCCATCTTCCGGATGGTACTGGAGCGGTCGGGATCGTAGAGGCCAAGAACGGAGGCCTGATGAAAGGCGTTGGTAGCGCCGAGGCTCGCCGGATGATCCGGATTGCCCTCGACTTTCGTCGGATGCCCCTCATGGCTCTCCACCAGGAGTCCCGTAGCGTATCCGCCGAGGGGCATGGCCGTGGCGAAGAACATCGGCACTCCGAGCACGAGGTTCTCCGGCTGGTTGACATAGGGAACGATGCGCTCGACGGGAGGCGAACAGGAGGCCAGCCCGGCCAGGGCGAAGGAAGCGCCCATGAGCTTCATGAACGAGCGGCGATCCACGCCGTCCTCTTCCATCAACCCCGCCTGGCGGGGAAACTCGTCGTAGAGGTACTCTCGAAAATTCTCGTCTTCGGAAAGCTCGTCGAGACTGCGCCAGAGTCTCGGTCCACCTTCGTTTTCAAGGCGAGTCCGGAAAGCGGCGAGGTCGAGCGCGTGATCTGTCTTAGCCATTGTGTCGTCGGTTGCCCTCAGTAGTGACAAGTCGAGCACCTGATTCTGCTCCTGATGTGGTACTGCTTGACCAGCTGCGCCCCGAGTTGCTCCTGGTTGGGTGCCTTCCAGGCCATGTTGAAAACTTCACTCTTGGGACGAACGAACTTCTCCGGATGCCGGTGACAATTCAGGCACCAGCTCATGGTCATCGGTTCGGCTTTCATCATCAGCGGCATCTGGTCGACCCGTCCGTGACAGGAAACGCAGCCGATCCCCTTGTTGATGTGGATACTGTGGTCGAACTGCACGAAGTTCGGCACGTTGTGGATGCGGCGCCACTTCAGTCGTTCTCCTGTGGCGTAACTGTTCCGCACCGGGGCCAGCAGTTCCGCGTTCGTCCAGATCTGCTTGTGACAGTTCATGCAGGTCGCTGTGGGAGGGATTCCGGCGAAGGCCGACTTCTCAACGCCAGTATGACAGTAGCGGCAATCGATCCCCAGTCCGGACACGTGGTGCTGATGGCTGAATGGCACGGGCTGCTCGCGGGCCACTCCGACGCCGGTGTTGTAAGGGGAGCGGTTGACGAGATCCATGGCGCCGAAGGCTCCCAGCGCCAGGAGCAGAACTCCGAGGATGGAGACCCGGGCAAGGGTGTTGGCGCTTCGATGAAAGAGTTGAGGCATCTCGCCGCTTCCGTCTTTTGTTTACCTGAGTGGGTGGTTTCCGTTGAGCACGCAAATCCGCCTTCCGCGCTCAGCGGAACTCACCCTTTATCTTTGTTGGAAAAGTGAAAGTCAATCAACATTGGAAGATTGTGATTCTTTTCACGAGCGCCATCTTAGCCGATCCGAAGTCCGACATCCACGTGATCATCAAAAACTTCAAAGATCCGGGTCTGGTTTCTTCAATGGAGCAGGTTGTGCCGTCAGCACCTGTGCGATCACGGGCGTGCCAGTGGCCCGGCTGATCGCTGAATTCGGGAAAGATCCGCACTCACCGATTTTTCTTCTCTGTTCCGGCAAGCACGCGAATCTTGTTCCCAGAATGTTTTTTTTGCAAGGAAAAGATCGGTGTGGTCACAGAAATATCGAGTGAAGGTGGCGTCCACTGATTTCTCCAATTGCACGGCCGCTGCTACAATGGAAGTGTTCGTTTGAACCGCAGTGTGAGTGGGTGTGCGTGGAGGTCGTTGTGATCACAGCTGAGAGTTCGCCGGCCTGGCAGCCGCTCCGAAGGCAGAGCACTGCACGATGAGTGTCCCCGGACCGGGTTCGCTCGCCTCACCGGCGGCCGCCGTGATCGAGGCCATCATCTTTGCGGTCTTCCTCTTTCAATTCTATCGCCATCATCGTCGGCGCTATCTCTTCCTCTGGAGCGCAAGCTGGTCGGCGTTCGCTCTTTTTCATATCGCCGCGCATTCCAGTGCGTGGCTCGACGCAGGCGCCATCGTTCCGCATGGGCGTGAGATCAGCCTGGGCGTGGCTGCCGCGGCTGCATGCTTCCAGCTTCTCTGCGCCATCTGGGGCTGCTACGAGCTGACGATGCGCCGTCCCCTGAAGTACGTCATCTCCCGCCAGGCCATCGCCATCACTGTCGTGGCCGCAACGATCTTTGCCATCACCTTGATCTCCCTTCCTTCGCATCAGAGCGCGCTCATCGCGGCGCTGGCCATTCATGCCCTGATGAGCGGCGGCGTCTTCCTCGGATGCGCACACGCTGTCTGGAAATATCGAGGTCGCAAAGAACCGATGGGCTTCGTGTTTCTCACCGCTGGAATGGCTGCCTATGGGCTGATGCAGTGTCTGTATTTCATCCCTGGATTCCAGTGGCTGATCACCGGAGGGCCTCTCCCCTGGTCGGGTCTCCTCGGGTCCTACCTTCTGGCGCTGGAAGGAGCCACGGGCTTCGGAATGTTCATCTGCTTTCTCGATGACGAGCGGAAGGCGGCACTGCTCGCTGCCTCTCAGGTCGAGCACATCGCCTATCACGACACCCTGACCGGACTGCCGAACCGGGATCTCTTTTTCGATCGCCTCCGTGTGGCGCTGGCCCAGGCCAACCGACATGGATACAAGGTGGCCATCCTTTTTCTCGATCTCGATCGGTTCAAAGAAATCAACGATTCTCTCGGGCACGGGGCCGGCGACACCATGCTTCGAACCGCCGCCGAGCGAATCCGCAACTGCGTTCGCGAAGGCGACACGGTGGCCCGCTTCGGTGGCGATGAGTTCGTGATCCTCATTCATATCATCGGGCGTTTCGAAGACGCCGGACGCGTCGCTCAGAAAATTCTGGACAAGTTCAAGGAGCCATTCTCCATCGCCGGTCACGAGATCGTCGTCACCAGCAGCATCGGAATCACGATTTATCCTCTTGACGGAGAAGACGCGGCCACTCTCGTTCAGAACGCGGATGCTGCCATGTATCGGGCCAAACAGAGTGGCCGTGACGGATACCAGCTCTACACCTCGGCCATGAATTCGCGCGCCCTTGAACGCCTCGATCTGGAGAATCGTCTGCGAAAGGCTCTGCAGAATCACGAGCTGGAGCTCTACTACCAGCCTCTCTACGACGCGGTCGAGCACCGGGTATTCGCGCTCGAAGCGCTGCTGCGATGGCACCATCCGGAACTGGGTATGCTCCTTCCTGAAAAGTTCATCGGGACCGCGGAGACCTCAGGGCTGATCGTTCCCATTGGCAACTGGGTTCTCCGCGAAGCCTGCCGCCAGGCGAAGGAATGGCAGAACCAGGGATTGGAGCTCGGCGTCTCCGTCAACCTCTCGCCGAGGCAGTTCCAGCAGAATGACCTGGCCCGTCAGGTGCTCCTGGCCCTCCATGCTTCCCAGCTCAATCCCAGGTTTCTGGAACTGGAGATCACAGAGGGAATCGCGCTCCACGATTTCGAGAGCTCGATGCGCATGCTCCGGGAACTGAAGAAGTTGGGAGTACGAATCGCCATCGACGATTTCGGAACAGGGTACTCGTCGCTGATGTACCTGAAAAGCTTCCCCGTGGATACACTCAAGCTCGATCGGGCTTTCGTACGCGACATCAGCGCACCGCACGATGCAGCAATCGCTCGCGGCATCATCTCCATCGCTCACAACCTGCAGATGAAGGTCGTCGCCGAGGGCGTAGAGACTCAGTTTCAGTGGACATTCCTCAAGGAGAACCGCTGCGACAGCCTGCAGGGATACTTCTTCAGTGTTCCCCTCTCCGCCAAGGCTTTCGGTCAGTTTGCCACGCGCAACGAAGGGCTGCTCTTCGGTGCCGCAAAGTCTCCTGCCCGCGCCCTCTCCGCCGTCAGCTGACAGCGGGCGTCACCCGAGCTCGCGGTTCCGTTGATCCCTCGCCCACGTTCAGGCCCTGTTCGTGCACAAACGGAGTCCTTGCTCTTTTCAACAGCAGGAGGACTTCGACGATGAACATTGACCGGATAACTCCGGCCACCCGGCCGGAAAGTACACCCCTCGGGCACCAGCAATGGAGGCACCTGCTCTTTGCCAGCTGGACCTGTCCGGACGAGATTCTGAGAGCGAAGGTCCCGCAGTCCCTTTCACTCGATTCTTTCAACGGTAAGAGCTACATCAGCATCATTCCGTTCACCATTCCGATGATGCGCGCCACTGGAATTCCACCGATCCCCTTCGCCTCGAGCATGAACGAGGTCAACGTCCGCACCTACGTTCACCTGCAGGGTTCCGACCCCGGCGTCTATTTTTTCAGCCTCGACGCTTCCAATCTTGCAGCGGTGATGGGCGGCAGAAGCGTTTACCATCTGCCGTACTTTCACGCGGGCATTGATTTGAGCGTGCACGAAGACGCCAGCGGCGGCACGGTCGACTTCAGCTCCAGGCGAATCACTCCGGTCGAGCCGCAAGCGGACTTCACCGCTTCGTACGGCGGGATCGGAACGACGGCTCCGGCACGAAGAGATACGCTCGAGCACTTCCTTGTCGAACGCTACTTTCTTTACACAGAGCACGACGATCGCATCTTCCGGGCGCAGGTTCATCACCAGCCCTATCCGCTGCAGGTAGCGGAAGTGTCGAGACTTGATCAGACACTGATCGCGGCGGCCGGATTGATGCACGACGGACACGAACCGGTTCTGCACTATTCCGCCGGAGTAGACGTCGAGATATTTGGCCTGCAGCGAGCTCCACTGCGGTGAAAGGGCAACTGTTGACGGCGCTCTGACGCCGGGTTGACGCGGCAGATCGTATTCTCGCTCTCGAAAAGGGGAGCGATTGATGCCCGTTCGAAGAGCCTTGATTGTGGATGACAGTGAAGCGAGCAGACTGCTCGTGCAGCAGGCACTGGACCGCGAGGGGTATTCAACTGTGGCCGCGCGTGATGGTGCGGAAGCGATCCAGATTCTGAAAGAGGATGACCAGTACGACGTGATCGTTCTGGACCTGGTGATGCCCGAGATCGACGGTTACGGAGTGATCGAGCATCTTCGCAACGGAAACGGATTCCCTCGATGCCTCCAGAAAATCCTCATTGTAACGGCCACTCCGGGCTTGATTGAGCCGGAGCGGCTTCCGGATCCCGTATGCGAGGTTCTCCCGAAACCGTTCTCAACGGATGTGCTCATTCAGCGGCTGACGATCAAGTGACCGTGTGGGCGGTATCGTCCAGTAGTCAGAAATCAGCAAAGCGACGCGCTTTTGTTCTCGCCAGGGATTTCAGCGCGCAACTTTCTTTCCCCCTGACTACTGAACGATGCCCGCCACAGGAATGGCGCCCGTTCTGGTAAATTGCGGAAGTGAAACTGACGCGCGCCCTCGACCCGGCTGAGATCCGGATCCTCGGCTCACTTCTGGAAAAGCAGCAGTCCACGCCGGACTACTATCCGATGACTGTGAACTCGCTGGTCGCGGCCTGCAACCAGAAGTCGAACCGCGATCCGTTGATGGAACTCGGCGAAGAGCAGGTCTCGAACGCCCTCGATCGGCTCCAGCAGCAGGTACTGGTATGGAAAGTCATGGGCGGACGGACGGTGCACTGGAAGCACAACCTCGACGGCCCCTGGCAGCTCTCCCCGCCACAGAAGGCGGTCATGACGCTACTTCTGCTTCGAGGCGAGCAGACCGCTGCCGAATTGCGTTCGCGCTCCGATCGATTGCACCCTCTCGGTTCACGAGAAGAAGCGGAAGAACTGCTGAAGACCATGTCCTCCGATCCAGAGCCGCTGGTCACCGAGTTGCCGCGCATGCCTGGTCGCAAGGAGACGCGCTGGATGCATCTGGCGGGCGGAGCGCCACTCCCCATCACGAGCGGTCCCGAGGCCGCTGTCCCCACGCTCGTACGCAGCCTCGATTTCGTCTCACGGATCGAACAACTCGAAAGTGAAGTTCAGTCGTTGCGTCGGGACCTGGCAGAGTTGAAGGAAAAGCTGGGAGAGGACTGAGGGGTTACATCAGCGCCTGCGATCAAACACGCTGGCGATTGTAGCGATCTCGACGCTGCGTCCAAGAAACTCCCATACGGCCAGCACATCCTCGCGATGATGAATGTCCTGTGTTTCCTTCTGCACTGATTCTTCCGAGAGCGAAAAACGCGCGCGCTGGTACCACTTCAGTGACTCCTCGTAGCTGCGCGCCAGTTGCTCCCGCGCCTCTTCGATCAGCAGGATAACTTCCTCCGTGATCTCCCCCGCAGGCGCTGCGGGGCTTGTCGGCGCCGCAGCGGTGCTTTCCGAGGACGGTTTCTCCGCAGCGGGCTTCTCCCCCGGCTTCGCCGTGGGCTCGCGCCAGCCCCGGTCGATTTTGGCGATTCCCGAGCGGAGGAAGAAATCGATCGTGGAATTGAGCGCGTCGACGTGACCCTCCACCTTCACCCCCGAGCGATAGACCGGAGGGTCGGACAGCTGATCGGCAACGCGTGTCCAGACCAGCGTGCCGTGCACCCGGATCTTTTTCGTCTTTCCCGGAATGGTGTACTCCACCAGTCCACTACTCCCTCGAACAAACGCGTCTGTATGCTCGATCTGCAGACCTCCGTCCGCAAGGTCACATACCAGAATTGGAACACCATTGAATCGGGCAGGGATCGGATTAACGATCCGGAACCGATACGCTTTCCGGCTTTGGCGGCTCATGATCGAGATTCGCGGGAACCTGCAGATTATCCTCCCCCTCGTGCCGTTCGGCAATGCATCGTTCGATCGACCCTGAAAGGGCGGATATCATCTGTCGGTCTCAGGGGATCGAAGCCCCGCTCTCAGCAGTCGGCCGCAGTCAGGAATTGCTCCGCAGAAGTGGCGCGTGGAAGGTGAACGTGGTCCCCAACCCCACTTTGCTCGTTGCCTCAAGAGACGCTCCGTGCAGCTCCACGATTTTCCTGGCGATGGCCAGACCGAGGCCTGAGCCTTGCGATTTTTTTGGCTCGTGTTGCGCAGCCCGATAGAACCGGTCGAAGATATGAGGGAGGTCGTCTTCGTGAATTCCATCGCCGGTATCGCTGACCCGGATCCTCAGCTCGTCGCCATCCCGAACGATGGCGATTTCCACTTCGCCTCCGGCGGGCGTGTAGCGGATGGCATTCTCGATCAGATTCTCGAGCACACGTTCCATCAAACCGATGTCCACCGAGGCATAGGGCAGGTCTTCCGCAGAGTTCGTTCTCAGTGTGACGCCCTTCTCCGCGGCGGCGAGGTTGAACTTCTGCACGATGTCCTGCGCCAGCTCACCCATCGAACAGGCCTCGAGAAGCGGCTTCGTCTCGTTTGACTCCAGGCGGGACAACTCGAACAGTTCGGCGATCAAAGTGGCCAGACGATCGCTGTGCCGGGCGGCGATCTCCAGGTATTCGCGCTGCTGCTCATCGCTGAGCGAATCGTGCTTCATGAGCAGTGTGTCGATAAATCCACGAAGGGCCGCCAGCGGTGTACGCAGATCGTGCGAGACATTCGCCACCAGTTCACGGCGAAGGGCATCGGTCTCTTTCAGCCTCTCCATCTGCAGAACGATGCGTGACGACATCTCGTCCACGGCCTCCGCCAGCCTATCCACTTCGTCACCAGCATTTCCCCGGGGCAGATGAGCGACTTCGGAAAAGTCCTCCCGCCGCAGAGTCTCAACCGCTTCCGTGAGACGGGCCAGCCGGCGGGTGAGAAGGTGAAAAATCAGAAGGGCGGCCAGAAAGGCGAAGAGCACGCTGGCAACGGCCACCTCCGCGCTCTGCTGCAGGATGTAACTCCCGCGCAAGCGTCCGGCCACCGAGTCGTACTCTTCGCCAGCGAGAATGATGTAGAGGTATCCATCGATTCTTCGGGACTCCACTTCCGGAGTGCCTTCCGAGGCCGGGAGGGCAACGACCGAGAAGACTTTGCGGCGGTCGGGATGGCGAGGGTCGTCGCCCAGAATGGGCAGATTGGAATCGTTCTTCAGAAAGCGCCGTGCTGGTTCCAGAGAAACGCGATCCCGGCGCACGCGGCCCGGCGGAGCGGAGAATGCGAGAATCTTTCCGGTGGGATCGAGCATGTAGATCTCGATCGAAGGATTGATCACCATCAGCGTGTCGAAGAGTTCCTTCAGTGCCTCCTGATCGATCTTTCCGTCACGCATGAGAAGTCTGCCCGAGGCGATGTGCCCTGCAAGATCACGGTTGAGTTTCTGCGTGACCTCCTGCTGGTAGAGGTTCGTCGTGACCATCGTCAGCAGAATGTAGATGACGGCGACCGCAGCGAAGAGAATTACCAGAGCCGCGGCCAGACGGCTGTAGAGGGTTCGGAACATCAGGCCGGAACCGTTGCCCTTCTCACGCCGGGGGCTCCGGATCGCAGAACTTGTAGCCCACTCCCCAGACAGTAAGGATGTAGGACGGCCGGGCGTGATCTTTCTCGATCTTGGAACGCAGACGGTTGATGTGGGAGTTGACCGTGTGATCGTACCCGTCGTGGCCATACCCCCAGACGACATCGAGGAGTTGCGCCCGGGTGTAGACCCGGCCAGGCGTGCGCGCAAACTGCGTGAGGAGATCGAACTCCTTCGCCGTCAGGTCGATTTTCTTTCCGGCCACCTGCACTTCCCGGCGCTCGGTGTCGATCCGCAGATCGCGGACGCGGATGACCTCACCCTGGCCATTGACTGCCGGGCGGGAACTGAGGGCGTCAACGCGACGGAACAGGGCACGTACGCGCGCCAGCAGCTCCCGGATGCTGAACGGCTTCGTCAGATAGTCGTCCGCACCCGACTCCAGTCCCACGACCCTGTCGAGCTCCGACGAGCGCGCCGTGAGCATGAGGATCGGAGTGTAGTCACCACGCATCCGGATTTTCTGACAGATTTCCAGTCCCTGAACTCCGGGAAGCATGAGGTCGAGGATGACGAGATCGTATTTCCCCGCGCTTGCCTTCTGCAGGCCGACCCTTCCGTCAGGCGCCAGATCCACGTCACACCCAAGGTCACGCAGGTGCAGCTCGAGCAGATGGGCGATGTCCGAATCGTCTTCGACAACGAGTACGGTGCGAGCCATGGGCGAGATCGGTTCAGAATACATCGACTTTCCTCTGACAAGCATGCCTCACAGGAGTCACGGCGGGCTCGCACAGTCATCACGAGACGGTCACGGACCTCCGGCCCCCCTCGGGCCCATAGCGATCGGGGGCTTCATCGTCATCCGCCCTCCGCGCCACTCCGTCGGCACGACACGGGCAACGGGTGCGCTACGATGCAGCCTGATTCTCATTCCAAGCATTGGAGGCTCCGTGCGTTTCAGATTCTGGTATCTCATCGCTGCACTGCTGCTCACAGGTTGTTCCACAGCGAGCACACCGAGTCCCCAGGCAGCTCCTGCGCCGAAGCCCTCCGCGGAACAGATGCGCCTCGTAACCGAACTGCAGTCGTCTCCCGAGGTCATCGCCACCGGCGCATGGATCGATGAGCATCGCGAGCAGATCCTCGGGGACTGGCGAACGCTCACCGAAATCCCGGCACCGTCCGGCAAAGAAGAACGCCGCGCGGCGTGGATCGAACAGTTTCTTGGCCACAGCGGTCTGGACGTCCACCGCGACAGCGCGGGCAACGTCATCGCAGTTCGCAAAGGAACAGGCGGCGGCTCCTCCACCGTTTTCGACGCGCACCTCGACACGGTTTTCGCTGAGAGTACCGAGCTGAAAACCTCGATCCGGGATGGCCGCATCTACGCTCCGGGCGTGGGGGACGATACCCGCAACGTGATCGCCCTCCTGGCCTCCATTCAGGCGCTGAACGACTCGAAAATCAACACTGCCGGAGACCTGATTTTCGTCTTCACCACACGCGAGGAAACAGACTTCGGGGGAGTGAAACAGTTCCTGACCGACTACCGTGGAAAAATCGATCGCTATGTGGCGCTCGACGGCGGCTTCGAAGGGCTGACCTACGCAGGCATCGGAATCTACTGGTATCGCTACCACATTCTCGGGCCGGGCGGACACACGCGATCCTCCACGCCCCCTTGGTCGGCCGCGTTTCCTCTGGCCCGCGCCATCAACCGCATCTACGAGCTCCGACTCCCGACGGATCCTGAAGCGTATGCAAACATCGGAATGCTCGGCGGCTCGGACGTCGTGAACGGCAAGGCGTCCGATGCATGGTTCTCGCTCGATCTGCGATCAACCAATGCCGCCGATCTCGATCGGCTCGATGGTGAGATCCGCTCGATCGTCGAGAAGGAGGCGGCTCGCGTCGGGATGACCATGAGGCAGGAGACGATCTCCCGCGATCAGGTCGCGCAGATCCCCGGGAACCGATTGTCGCCGACCGTAATGATCTCAGAGGCCGTTTTCCGGGCCACAGGAGTCGTCGACCCATCGGTCACCGATACTGCGTCGAATCACTCCAGCGAAGCGCTGCGTGCGGGGATTCCAGCCATCTCCACGGGGGCGGCACCCTGCCGCGGTTCCCATTCCCTTCATGAGTCCTGCGAGATCGAACCGCTGTACGCCGGAATCAAACGAATCGTACTGCTCGAACTGGCATTGACTGCGCCGTAACGGAATCACCACCAGTCGAGCGGATATCACAGGGATCGCTCGTCAGGCACCGCTCCGCGGACGTGACCGCTGGAAGCTCCTCTGGATCAGTTCCCGGGCCGGACCCCGCGGTTCACTCTCCAGCACGGAAGCAACCACGTCACGCGCCTCGCCGTCGCCGATATTCATCAGCGCCTCCGCAGCCGCCGCGCGAAGATCGGCCGTCTCGCCTCCGATCCGCCCTCGTCGTCGCAGAACCTCACTGAGATAGGAAATCGCCTCGGTGGAGCCGACCTGCCCCAGCATATCGGCTGCGAGCACGCGAACCGGACCATCAACGTGCCGATCCTTCAATAACGTGCACACATCGAAGACAGCTCCCCGTGCCCGCATCGAAGCCAGGGCCTGAAGAATCTCTCCCTGTGTGGCAGGCTCGTTTTCGTACAGGGCTGCAGACAGCTCCCGTTCAGCCGAGCCTCCACCGATCCTGGTCAGAGCGCGGATCGCCGCTCGCTTCACGCGTGCATCCGGGTGATGGAGAGTTCCGCCGATATCCGTGACCACTTCCTGCGCGCCACTTTCGCCGAGTACCGTGATGGCATTACGGACCAGATACCAGACCGGAGATTGCAGCGCACCGCGCAATTCGTCGATCGCCTGGGCCCCCAGCGCCCGGAGAGTTTTCACCAGCCGGCTGCGCCGCGAGCGTTCCTGCTCTTCCTCCAGGGCTTCGAGCAGAGGACCGGCGATCCGCGAGCCGAGGAAATGGAGAAGTGGCGCGGCCTCTACAGGCAACTGCTCCGGTTCCGTTTCCCGGATCATAGCGATGAGGGGCTCGACCCGCGGTTTCTCAACCAGACCGTCGAGGAGCTCTGTGAACGAATCGCGCTTCCACGGCTGCTCGGCTGACAGGCTGCCCACGGCACCGTTGATCTTCAGCAGATTCCGGTAAACGTGATCAACCATCCGCTGCCGCAGCCAGAACGCGAACAGATTCACCATCGATCCACGGGACAGAGTCTGAATGTTCACGTCGGTCTCCCGGAGAAAATGCGTGAACACAACTCGTTCAATCAGGCCAGAGGCTTCCGCAACGGATGCGATCGTGCCGGAACCGGTGATGGCCATGAAACCCTCGGCGACTCTCTTTCGGACCGCTGGCGCATTGGCGAAGAGACCTCTCGAATATCGGTCCAGAATTTTCACCAGATCCGCTGCACGGTTGCTCTCAACCAGCTGATGAAGAAAGGCAATGAGCTTGTAGGAAGGAAAGCGAATGATAAAATTGCCGCCGAGCAACTTCTCTACACGCGCAGCTTCATCGAGCTCGTCCCACGACATCAGCTCGATCAGTTCATCGATATCGTCCCTGCTCATCCCTGCTGCATCGAGTTTCGCCCGGAGCACCTCCACCCCCCGCTCCCGAGCCGGAACTGCCCGGACCAGAGTCTCCAGAGCTTCCGCGAGGAATGCGACATCGGATTTCCCGCTCGCAAGAACATCGTCCGCGGCATTCCCGAGCATCTGCGGTGCGATCTGAGAGAGACCATCCTTGAGCGGCCCCGCCCTCAAATCCCCGACTCCGAGAAGCAGTGCTCCCTGCTGCCTTCCCGACAGGGAGATGAGAATCTCCGGCAGCAGTTCGGCAACCGATGCCTGACTGAGGTTCGCCGCCGAGAGCCTCGAAGAGAGTTGTGTGGAAGCTGACAACCGACCGTCTCCGGCTGTTTCCGAGAGGCCGAGTCCCGAACCTGCAACGCCGACGCCGGCTCCCGGTGCTTCGGGCCCTGCCCCGGCCTGGCCGCTTATTTTGGCAGGCGATGAGGATGCAGCCGCGTCAGATTCTTCCAAACCAGGTCGCATCACCTGAAGAAGAGGGACGAGGACATTCGTCAGGAACTGGCGGGCCGAGATCAGCCGATCGCCTTCTTCTTCCAGCGATACGCCTCCCTGTTCGAGAAGACCCTCCGGAACGATCTCCTCCCCCTCGGAAACCTCTTCATAACGGACCGCGGGAAATCGGATGTGCGTCACTCCTGATTCTGCCAGCAGCGAATCCGCCCCTCCCCGAGCCTCCAGCGCCTGGGGCTTCAAGGCCAGGACGCGCAGAAGCGACACGAGCTCCGGCTTTTCCACCCCGGCTGTGAAGACGACTCCGTTCAGTCCACGAGCCTGCAGCTGACTACTCAAGGCGGTCGCATGGACCGTTGCCGGAATGGGTTTCCCATCGAGGAACATCTTTCCCCGGGTGACCATCAAGGCCAGGCGATCGCGATCTCCGATGGCCAGCCGAAATGCTCGATCAATCGCCTCGACCCCTTCGCTGGAACGGGGATGGGCCTCTGAATAAAGCTGAATATTCTTCAGAGCGACCTGAAGCGCATGCAGGAGCTCAAAAATCTCTTTTATCGGATCGGACACGTATCGTCTCGCCCATCGCAGCGCCTCTCCGCCGTCGGAGTTCCGCCGCCTTCCGGAAGATGGTACTTCCGAACGCCGCGGCAGACCATCAGAGATCGGACCCGGTCGGCCGCGCCACTCGAGCGTCCGCTCGGCGGCTCAGTATTTCGTTACAACGAGCGTGACGCCGTAGTCCTCGGTTGCGATCGGTCGATCGGAACGGGGGTATGGGAGCAACTGCACGAGCTCGATCGAATAGATCCCCGCGTGTTCGCTGCGGGAAAAGCGACGGGCAGTATTCAACTCGATTTTCTGGCTCTCGCCTCCGTGCGAGATAATGCTCAGGACCACCGAAGCGTTTCCCTCCTGGATGCAGGTGACGTCCGACGGGCAGCGTGAATCTCCGTTGACGGACTCGAAACGGATGGACAGTTCGTTCGCCAGGACTGCCTGCTGACCGGGTCGCAGCTCGAATTCTTTCCCTGATTCGATCTGCCTGATCGACGTGGGGTCCGCGTGAGACACCGAAAAGCATCCTACGACCGGTAGAAAAACGAGCAGGAAGGTCAGGTTGCGTGCGTGCATTCGCAGAGTCTCCGTGGGCGGTGGCAACAACGCTGAAGGCAAATTGAATCCCTTCAGCCGCATCCGGGATAAAATCCCCGCTTCCTGAAAACAAACGTTTCAGAAAGAGGATGATATGAAAACTCACATTTCCCGCATGCTCGTTTTCACATTTGTTGTTCTGGTGGCCGCCGGCGCCATCGCTGATGACAAGAAAAGCGCCAAGACGCCGCCGCAGATGGACGAGAAAGCCATGATGGAGGCCTGGATGAAGGCTGCCACTCCCGGCGAGGCCCACAAAAAGCTGGAGCCTTTCGTCGGCAGCTGGAACGTTCAGGTAAAAAACTGGATGGCTCCCGGTGCACCGGCGGACGAAACCTCGGGCACATCCGAGAACGAATGGGCGCTCGGCGGGCGCTATGTCCAGGAACACTTCAATGGGACATTCATGCAGCAGCCCTATGAAGGAATCGGATTCGTCGGCTATGACAACATCAAAAAGACTTATGTGTCCACATGGATGGACAACATGAGCACGGCCATGATGATGACCACAGGTTCGGCGGGCGAGAACGGCAAGATGATGAACTTCAAAGGGACGATGGACGATCCCATGAGCGGGAAAGCGATGAAGTTCGAGGAGAAACTGACTGTCACCGACAACGATCATCACATGATGGAAATGTGGTCCCCCGCCCCCGATGGCAAGATGTATAAATCGATGGAAATCACGTATAGCCGTAAGCAGTAGCGCCCGCCGAGGGAGATCCGAGATCACTTCCGGCTCTCCCTCCGGAGGGCCCGTTCTCCGTTACGGTTTCGGGTGTGACTTGAAAAAGTCCCATATAAGTTCTGACGCTGAAGTCATTGTGCTCGGAATATCAGCCAGCAGCGTCCCTCTGTTTCCTCCGGGCCAGGCATGACCCTGGTCCTGAATAGCGTACAGGACAACCTCCGTCCCTGCGTTGCACGACCGATAGCGGGTTATTTTCGCGTCAGCACGGCTCTCCGAGGACGGACTCCGGTTGCATTTGTCTCTGCCGACCCAGAACGACACCGCGGTAGCAACGGAGTTGTCGATCCGCTCATGCGGATCCACTTTTTTTCGAGGCGATCCTCCGGCGAAAGGCACATGCTGATCTTCGATGCCGTGAAAAATGATGACCGAAACCGGCGAAGACGGAGCACAGGGACCGTTCAGCGCACCGGCCACAGGCGCGATGGCAGCGATCTGGTCCGACAACTCACATCCAAGTCGGTAGGTCATCATGCCGCCGTTGGACATACCGGTGGCGAAAATGCGCCGGGAATCGACGCGGTAGTCAACTTTCAACCTGCTGATCAAGGCCCGAAAAAACGAAACGTCATCAATATTCTGCACGTGGGCGAAGCCGCAGCAATTCCAGGAGTTCCAGGTTAGAAGGCGGTCGCCGAAACGTCCGGTGCCGTTCGGGTACACGACGATGAATCCCTGACGGTCGGCAAGAGAAGTCAATCCTGTCTGTGAATCCATGCGATCGCCGCGCCCTCCGCCGCCATGCAGCGCCAGCACCACGGGAAGTGCTCGTCTGCCGTCGTACTGCGGGGGGAGATGCACGAAGTATCTTCGTTCCAGACCACCGCTTCGCAGCGAGCCGGTAATGTCGCGCCCGGCGGAAAAATTGCCTTCGCTGAAGGCAGCCAGACAGAAAAGCACCGTAACCATTATCGAAAGCACGACCGGCGATTTGGCCAATACATTCCTCCCCATTTCCTCAATGGGTACGACTGGCCAAGCGATCCGTTGACCACTGGCAAAGCAGGAGAGCGCGTTCTCGGCGCGATTCAGCCGTCGACAACGAAGCCGGCAGCGGCCAGCACAGTCCTGGCGCCATCGAGTTTCTCATCCTTCATGAAAACATAATCCGTGTCGTAGGTGGAGACGACGAAGATCGGGATCGCGGCATGGGCCAGGGGAACGGCAATCGATGCAAGAACGCCGGTCATCGTGAACGGCAGCGGACCGCCCACTTTCAAACACCGCCATCCGCCTTCGATATCCCCTCCGGCACCTGCATTCTCCTCACGACAGATGACGGAGACCTCCTCCTCGGTTCTGGTGAACGAGAAGAACGAACCATCCTCGAATTCCGGAAGCGTTGCGGAAGGCAGGAAGCGGACGACAGCAAATCGATCGACCAGCGTCGTCAATCGCAGAGGTTCTTTCCCCTGTGCCTCGTCACTCATCGGCACGAGAGGCGGGTCGGGCGCAGGGAACGGCGAAGGCGTGACTGCGTCAGTATTCGAGCTGGAATCGTCGGAATTCCACCGCTCAGTTCTTCGGCCCGGAAGTTCGCGTCCCCTCGGCAGGTTCGACGGGGCTGCCCTTCTTCTCTGGCGGCGCCGTAGCCGGACCGTTTCCCATCTGGCCAACGGCCTGAGTGAGAATGTTCTTCAGATCCACTCCGCTCAGCGCCTGAACCACTGCAGGCAACTGGGCCATGGCCGCAGCGACGTCGCCGGTGAATCGCGACACGCCCCCGCCACCGTGCCCATCTCCATTCGAAGAACCGGTGTCCACAATAGTGATGCTTCCAGTTTTGGACAGCGGCTCGGAAAGCGCCCGGGCCATTTCCGGAAGAACGCGGACGAACATCTCCAGAATGGCAGCCTGGTTGTACTGCTGATAGGACTGCGCCTTCTTCAACATTGCCGCGGCCTCGGCGATCCCGGTCGCTTCCACAACGCGGGCCTGAGCTTCACCCTTGGAAGAAATGATCTGCGCCTCGGCGGTACCGGTTGCGGTAACAACATCCGCACGGGCCTGACCTTCGAGCCGGGCTGCCTGGGCCCGGCCCTTGGCCTCCGCTTCGAGTTGAAACTGCTTGGCGTTCGATTCGGTCTCGATGCGATAACGGTCGGCATCCGCGGATTTCTTGATCGTCGCCTCGAGCTCGAGTTCGCGTCGCTTTATTTCCAGCTGCTGCACTTGAATCTGCTGGTTACGTTCGACGACCGAAACCTGCCCTTCCTCTTTTTTCAGTTCCTGGTTGGTCTTGAATTTCTGCAGGTCGTAAGCAAGATCGGCCTGAGCCTTCTTCTGATTCGAAGCAGCGTCGTAGTCCGCCTTCTTCATCAGGTAATCGCGGTTGGACTCGGCGATCCTCGTCTCTGCTTCGATTTTGGCGGTCTCCCCCAGTTGCCGCGCCACTGCCGATTGCACGGCCGCTTCACGGTCAGCGATGGCCTGGGCCACGATGGCGTTTTTCTTCACCTCGGCGATCTTCGGCTGACCGAGAGCTTCGAGGTAGCCGTGGCCGTCCCGGATGTCGCGCAGGGTGAAGCTCACGATCTGCAGCCCCATGTTCGCCAGATCGCCGACAGCCACTTCCTGCACTTTTCCGGAAAAATGATCCCGGTTCATGTAGATGTCCTCGACGGTAAGCTGGCCGACGATGGCTCGAAGATGACCTTCGACCGTCTGCAGTGCGATACCTCTGATCTCGTCCGCGGTCTTCCCCAGAAATTGTTCGGCTGCCGTGCGGATGGACTGCTCGTCGCCTCGGATCTTGATCTGGGCCACGCCATCAATCATGACCGGCACGCCGGGCGCTGTGTAGACCTCGGGAGTCTTGATGTCCAGGGTCATCACCTCGAGGGACATGACATCCACCCGCTCCAGCAGTGGGAAGATGAAGGCGCCGCCACCAGCCCGGATGCGGTAGCCGACGTGCTCGGTCGTTCCGTCCGGAGCTTTGATCTTCGTGTTTCGTCCTGAGATGATCATGACTTCGTTCGGTCCGACCTTCTGGTAGCGGCGGGCATACGTAAAGATCGAAATCATGAATACGAAGACGATCGCTCCGCCGATGAGGACGGCCATGCTTGCGTTTCCGAAAAGTTCGAGCATTCTGCGGATCTCCTGAGTGATCAGAGGTTACGTTGTTCCAGATGGCCGGGTCGGCTCCACAATGAGGGTCGTACCGCTGATCGAAACGATTTGAACATCGGTATTGCGAGCAATGGCTCGCCCATCCTTCGACCGTGCCGGAGCGTTCGATCGGCTGCCCTTCTTCACATAGGCCACCTCTCCCATACCGCCACCGTCTGGAATGGGGACGATCACTTCCGCTGACCCGCCGACGAGGTCACCCGTTGCGTATTCGCTTCCGCCCTGCGTCTGTTTGGCGATCACCCCGAGAATGAGCAGCCCCAGAAAAGCGAAGCCAACGCCCCCACCTGCCGCGAGAGCGATCTCCACGAGCGGGTGAATATGGGTCGTCATCCGCAGGATGGCGCCGATTCCTCCGAATCCCGTCACGAATACCGAGAGAATCGTCGGCGAGAAGAGCGGGATGTCTACGTGGCCGAGACCGGCGTCGAGCGACACATCAGCAGCACCGTGATCGAGAGAAAACAGAGACGTCACGACGGTGAAAAGCACACCGATGACGAACAAAGTGAAGTAGAGCAGCGTCAATTGGACTCCATTCCGGGTTACGGAATGCTATTCGGAACGCATTGTAAAGAAAAGAAAAAACGGCCGCGACCTCGAGAGCAACGGAAACCTACCACCCTCCGCCTCCGCCCCCTCCCGAGCTGAACCCGCCTCCACCCCCGCCACCCCCGGAGCTGGGCGCAGAAATGCCGGCAGCAAGGGACCCCGCCGCGGCTGCCCACGCACCGCTGGCGCCCGCACCGCCGAAACCTCCCCCACCGCCTGTCCACGAAGTACCGGAGCCGCTGCCGCTGTCTGCAGTTCCCAACGCGGATATCGAACCGGCAGTCGAATAGGATTTTCTTCCGAACGACCGGAACCACCGGTCGACGTGCACTCCGAGCCCGAAGGCGATCAGATAGGGATACCACTCGTCCAGAATCGCCGGGGAAGGGAGACGAAGCTGCGATCGAAAGTATTCTCGGGCGGCCGCCAGCCTCCGTCTCACTTCCAGTCTGTCCGCCGAGTCCTGCGTTCTGGCGTTCGCCAGAACGATGGCCAGAAAGCCTCCGAATAGCAGAGACATGCCGGCGAGAAATATCGAGCCTGGATGATAAAAGCTGAAGAGCGGCCTGAGCGTCAGTGGCGTGCCGGCCTCGAAGATTCCCGCAGCGAGGGCAAGCAGAAGCGTCCAGCTCACTGCCAGCGGCGCGAGCATGGCCACGAATAGTGCCGTCAGGGAAGTCATGGCTTTCGCGAACCTGAAACTGAGTAATAGCGCGGTCACAAAGGACGCGACGAAGATTGCGGTCAGGATCCCCATCGCCGCGAGGTTCGCAGAATCGAGCAGACCTCCCACGGAAATCAGAACCACGGCGCCAGCAAAAAGGAGTGCGATCGGGAGAACGACCTTCTCTTTCGATTTCCGTCCTGTGCCCAGGAGTCTGTTCACTCGCTTTGCCACACCGCCACGAATTTCTGCAGATGGGTCGAAACCGGAGGTTTTGTAGTGCTTCCCGATCTCATCCGTGGTCACCTTCGTCTTCCCGGAAAAGAAAAGCGCGCCAACGAGAGTTTTCTCGTAATCCCGAAGCTGTTCCCGAGGCACGAGGAGGGTCAGATGGAGAACGTCCTCCTTGAGAATCCCTCTTTTTTTCTCGACGCGGCTGGCCAACTTCGCTTCCTGAACGAGCCTGGCCAGGAGTCCTGCTACTTCCGGCGCCCCGGTCGTGTTATCCCACGCTGCTCCGGCCACTTCCGCCGGCATTGAAAACAGATTCTTTTCGAGCCAGCCCGCGTCGATGCTGTCGATGGATGGAAGCGCTTCGAACCTGCCCCGTGCTTTTTCACGCCGGAGAAAGATCGCGATTAGGATCATCGGGATAGCCATGAGAAGGGTGGCGATGGAAGCGCGTGCGAGCATCGGAGCGCCCTGACTGATGCCCGCTGGTCGCTTTGAGGAGTGGTAAGCGAGAGGGATCCGAACACCAAAGGTCTGCCCCGGCAGAAGGTTGGTCACTTCCCAATGCAGCGGCGTTTCAATAAGGAGTTTGAACGAAGGGTCGATCTTCAGCGTGAGCGTGAACCGTTCGATCACTCCATCCCGCTCGGCGAAGGCGAACTCGTGGTCGAGCGCATAGTGATCCCCGCGAGAAACGAGCACATTTCTGATGGAATAGTTGATCTCGTAGACGATCAGCTTGTTCGCGAACGGAGGATCGGAAGGAAGGCGACTGCGCCACCGGAGCGTGTTCCCGGACCATTCGTAGTGATCGACCTGAGCGATATGGCCCGATTGACGTGGTGCGAACTTCGATGAAGTCTCGTCAATGCGGGTGACACCCTCGAGCTCGAGCTCCTGACCAAAAGGGACTGTGAACCTCCGCTCCCCGCCATTCCAGTCGCCGTCGAAGACCATAGCCTGGCGTTCAGCCACGTGCAGAACGCCGTCGCAATCGAGCAGGGCGGTCACGTCGATCCGCTGCCAGTGCAGGGATTTCGCGTGCACAGGAATCGTCAACAGAACAACCACAGACAAGGCGCGAAGCAAGAACTTCATCAATACCTCGGGAGGCACTCCAGTCTATCTGCTTCGATGTGCCGGACCGAGTCCGACCTTCGCGATATCATTGCCCGGCCATGGATCGAATGAGCCTGCAGGACACCTTTGCACCTCTGAACCGCTGTTTCGGGTGCGGCCCGTCGAACGAGCGCGGATTGCGGATCAAGAGTTTTGTGGAGGGCGACGAGGTGGTTGCGCACTGGCGTCCGGAGCCTCACCATCAGGCATTTGACGGGATCATGAATGGCGGAATCATCGGCGCACTGCTCGACTGTCACAGCAACTGGGCAGCAACGCACTACCTGATGACCCGCGACGGAACGGACTCTCCACCCTGCACCGTCACATCGGACTTTCACGTGCTGTTGAAGCGCCCGACTCCCATGGACGCTGAAGTCACGTTGCGCGCCCGTGTAGTGGAGAGCGGCGACGACCGCGCGGTAGTCGAGTCCACGCTGGAGGCAAACGGGAGAGTGACCGCCACATGCCGCGGCTCGTTCGTCGCCGTGAAAGAGGGCCATCCAGCCTATCACCGCTGGTGAGAAGTGGCTGCGGAACAACACCAGCCGCGAATTGACAGGCTTTGCCAGCCGCTTCCGATCTTTCCAGTAGATCGGCCTGAACGCCCCCGTTCGGCGAAATTCAGATTCCCGACAGCACTTCCCAGATTCTCTGCAACTGAGCGAGCCGTGGTCTGGACTCAGAGTCGGCGCGATAATAAATCTCCTGGGGCCTTACGAATCCCAGCATCCTCTTCCGACTCAGCGAAAGTTGGGATGAGTGGCAAAGAATCGCTGACTTCTTAACGATGCGTTCGTCCGGAGTCAGATTCAACTCGATCGCAGGCCGATCCGTCCTCGGATTGCCGTGGACCAGGTACGTAACCTCCGTCAGTCCAGGGAGCCTGGCACCGATGCGCTCGACTGCACGCCGCGCGAGCGTTCCAAGCATTCGATGATCGGGATGCAGATCAGTCCGGCTGGGAATGACCAGCAAGTCAGGCCGGAAGCTCGCCACCTGTCCGGCGAGCAGGCGGGAGAGCTCCGCGGATTGCTGGGTGGTCAGTGCGCTCAGGCCACTATCGGGATAGCCGAGGAACAGAGCGGAAGAGTCAGGAACGTTCAGTTGCCTCAATGCCGCTCGGGCTTCCCGGATTCGAATCGCTCCCCATCGGGCCCGGTCACCGTCCTTGATCGCCCACTTTTTTTCCACGAATCGCTGCGGCCACGGATTGTGCTCCCCGCTGGTGGCGAAGATCACCTTCACGACCGCGCCGCTGGCGACGGCCCTCTGAAGAAGTCCACCCGTGGCCAGCGATTCGTCGTCCGGGTGAGGGGCGAGCACCAGCACGCGCCGCCAGGGAAATGGCTGGTCGCGCGAACCACCGAACGGCGAGAAGCCACGCGCCACCGCCGGACTCCACAAGATCGCTACCGCGCCCTGGCGGGCGGCCGAACGAAACACGTGAGGACCGACCGGAAGAAATTCAGGGTGCACATACGGCGCCCCGTCGATGGTGCCCCGTGCCGGGCCCGAGGCAGACACGGCAGCGTAGGAGGCCGGCACGGCGATGTCGAAAGCCTCCTCCTCCCCGGCCCGGGCGGGAAGAAACTGGCCCGCCACACGCAGCAACCCCACGTCGATGAAATACTCATTGAGAAAACTTCGCACACGTGCGGGAATGCGGTCGCTATCCGCCACCGCAACAGTGGCCCGATTGGCGACGATCGACCGCTCCAGATCTCCACGAAGCAAACCAGCGCGCATTTGTGCTCTGCAGATCCTTTCCACCACGAAATAGAACGCGCGGGGCCGAAAAATTGTCTCACCCTTGAGGTCCACGACCGTGTCCGCCGACCTCGTCAGGTTCAGTACTGCTGCGAGCGTTGCGATGCTCTCCCGCGTGTTATCGCGCCAGAGCCTGCCATGGCTCACGATCATGATGGCACCAAGCACGACCGCCGAGATTCCGACCGTGGCCCGCCTCGACCACAGCGGAGGAACAACGCCTCGTGCCATCGCGGATTCAGCAATCCATCCCCCGAAAAACAGTGCCAGCAGAGGATAGGAAGGCGTCATATCGCGCCAGTTGACGATTGGCCACAGCCCCAGGACGAGCGCCACGTAACTGAACGCCGCGGTGAAAATAAATATCCTCTTCCTGCGAAGTGAATCCACCAGGGTCGATCCTGCCACTACCGCAGCCAACCGGATGTAGAACCAGGACAACAGGGCCAGCGCTCCCAGACCGAGAATTCGCCGGGTCAGCCGCACCGGATACCTTTCATTGAACGTGAAGACGCAATAAACCATGTCCGACAGAGCGTGACGTGACATGAACCAGAAGAACAATGCGCCAGGGATGAGCAACGATCCCGCCAGGAAAGGTAATCCCATGCGAAGAAGGGGCCGCACCTTCAATTCGGGTTTGCCTCCCCGGAGCCTCACAGCAAGAGTGGCGAGCAGCAATGCGGCCCCGAGCATCGTCGACTTCATGGAAAACCCGATTCCCACTCCGAAAATCAGACCAGCCGCAAACATCGGCCACGGCCTCAACCTCTCGCTGGTAAGAATGAGCAGGATTGCCAGCCAGCAGACCATCCACGGATTGTCGTTCCGGAATTCGGTCGAGGTGAAGAAAAAGGAAGGAGTTGCCGCGAGAAGGGCCACCGACCAGAGAGCGGCGCGGCGTGAAAAAAGCCGAGTTCCCAGAGCGAACGTCATGAGGAGGATGGCCACGTAGCAGGGAAGCATGAGGACACGGCTCCACAGCAGAATATCTGGCCGGGGGCCGATGAACCGGACAACGGGCTCCGTAATGATGGGTAACAGAGGAGTGTGGTTGTCGAAAAAGTCACGATATTGCACATGTCCCTGAGTGAGTTCCCAGGCCAGATGCAGATGCTGAGGCTCATCGGAATCGAACGCATACATCCGGATGGCGTACACATGGAGCACCCCGAGAACGAGAATCAGGGAGAGAATCAGCGCCTCTACGAGGCCTTCCGCATGCGAGAGGGCCCCCGCAGCCACTGGGGCTGCCGCTGGTTCTTCAGTATTCGTCTGCGGTGCGATCGTGAAACTGGTCTCCATCAGGCAGGGCCGTCGCTACAGGGCCGTGGAAATAGAGGATCGCACATCGATTCTTAACCGCAGATGAATCCAGTGAGACGGCCCGGTTGTACAATCACTCATGCGCATTTCCGGGGCTGGACTTTTCAAGACGGTCGCGCTGGTCGTCATCGTCCTCTTCGCCTGGAAAAAAGGGTTGCCCTGGTTTCATGAAAACTTCCGGCCCACGGACGAACACTCGTCCATCGGAGATTCCGGCCGATCCGGCAGCCTTTGTGTCGATCGGGCCACCAACGCCAGCAACGAACTGGGTTCCGGTGTGGGACGTTTCGTGAACCCTCCCTATGACATCGCGGCCTGGGACACCTTCCGCATTCGGGTCGACACGCGAACGACGGACGCCGAAGCCGCCTGCTCCTGCAGCTCCGACTCCTGCAACCGAGCTCAGGAAGCCATGGGCAACCTGAGAACGCTGACGCAGCAGCTGGACGCCGCGATTCGCAATGGAACGGCTCCTCCTGGCGATATCGTTCACACGCAGGACACGATCGATCAGGGAATCGAGGCGGCACGACGGATCGCATCGCGTGGGAACTGATCCCGGGCCGAAGGGCCCGACGGAGCAGCGGCCCGCAATCAATAAAACGTCATAAAAGGGGATGTACTGGTGGGGCCGGGCGCGCCGAATCTGACGTCAGGTTGACACTTCACTGACCCTGGGAAGTGCATGATCGTCGCGAAGATGCCTGACGCGATGACCGAGGAAACCGTACAGCGAGAAGTCGAACTGCGGGGACTGACCTTCTTTGCCGCTGTGGATTTCGTGTCTGCGACCGTGGTTTCGATCGAATGCGAGCGTCATCAGCAAGTCTCGCAGTTCCCATCTCTGACCGGCTCTGATCGACGGTACGTCGTGCTCCTGCGCGGTTGCTGCCACTCCGTTCTCGATCGGGTGCAACAGGCTCTCCTGGCCCGCATCTCCGGCTGAGGTCAGCAAAGAATCGAGTCATTCACCGGCACGCTGGGCGACGAGACGGGCAACGCGCGCCAGCGATATTCTCCGATCGAGATAGTGCCAGATAGCCAGAACCTCCGCCGAATAGTGGTCGTGTAACCGGCGCCGGAGCGTCGTGCGCAGAAGCAGTGCCGCAGAGCGCTCATAGTGATTGCGCGCTCTGCTCGGGTCGTTCCGTAGCTTCTTCTCGGCCAGTTCGACGAGCATCCGCAACTCGGCGTCTCGTTGTGCGCGCTCGGCTTTTGCGCGGGCAGCCTTCATCGCCTGCCTCGCGGCAGGAGAGACTTCCCTCTCCGGCGACCGCCTCACTTCACCGAGAAGGCCGCGCAGGGCGCTCAGCGTCGCTTCGTCCGCACCGACAACACGAAGGCCGGACCGGTAACGTTCGCGGCCGCCGACCCCGGGTGAAACCCGGCTCCAGACGGTCCTGCTCTCGAATTCGAACGACCCTGCTTCCGGGCTTTTCTCGTCCAGGCGTATGGAGCGGTGCATCCAATCGAACACGCGCCCGTGAACGAAGCGGATAATGTCGGTACTGCCCACGGCCAGCGGTTGCGCGTGTTCGATCTGAAATCCGGCCTCGCCCAGATCGTAGATCCACACTGTTGTCGAGCCGAGCGACGCCTGCACCGGAACGGGTGTGACGTACCGGGGGGATCGTCTGCGTTCGGAAGAGTCGAGGTCGCTCACGAGAGATCGCTTCGTAGCCATCTTACCGCGCCGCATCACAGTCCCGAAACTCCCCCAGGGGATTCTCGAACGGTTGATTCACCAATGTTTTTTGGCCCTGAGGGCGCCGGTCGGGTATTCTTGTTTCGATCGTTCGAGGGATCCGCATGAAACGGCGCCGTTGGTTTTGTCATCGATCGGCGCGGGTGAGAAAAGGGTGGGTGGTCCGTTCATGTCTATCGGGTCGGTGCGCACTTCCGTTGTCCCCTCACCTCTCGAGGGCGTCCTTCCCGTACGGGAGTCTCGCGCAGGCACTCGGCACAGGATCGTTGTCAACTACCCCGCGGTATTCGGCAGTACGGCGGTGATGATCTGCGACCTTGCCGAAGGCGGTTTCCAGGTAGCGCACAGGGAATCGCTGCGCATCGGATCCGCCAATCGGCTCGAACTTCCGGCAGAGTCGCTCCGAGGTACTGCCACCTCAGCCAATTCATTCGATGTGCGCGTGGTCTGGAGCAGGTTGAACGACCCCAACACACCTCCCAGCTATCGATCAGGCTTACGCATCGAGAAAGCGGACGCGGACAGCCGGAGCGCTCTGCGAAGGCTTATACCTCAACTCGGAGTCGCCGATCATGACGCCTTCCGGCGCAAGCGCCGGAAGTTCGAAGGAGTGGGCGCTCCGCCAAAGGTTGAAATTTCCCGCGAGTCTGCGAGCCGTATTCAAATAGCCCGGCGATATCTGCTATCCCATCTCGTCGAAGCTATGCGGTTTTATGGCCGGGCAAAACAGCGTTTGACCCCCGAGGAAATCCGCACGATCGAAGATCCGCGGGCGTCCTACCGGGAAATGACCGAGTCCCTGCCCATCGCCCTCGCGGTCTGGGAGTTTCTGGGGAGGGACGTCCCCCTGGAAGGCATCACGAGTATGTTCGAGAATCCACCGGCTCTCGACGACCACAAGCCCGCACCTCCCCGCTTCACCGAGATCGTGCCCCGGTCTCCACTCGATCCTTTTGAAATCTGCCGATGAAATTGCGGGAACGTCCTAAAGGCAACCGATAAACTGAGTGAGGATGGCGCGGATCTCTTTGTCGGATACGGAGTGATCCTCCCCTCGACGTTCGCTCACGAAGCGATCGCGGAGCATGCCCTCGGCGGCGCCCATCAGCGCGGAGACGATTGCTCCTTCGTTGAACTTCATGGTGAACTCCCCGTCTCGCTTGCCACGGGAGATCAGATTGCGCAGAAGATCGTTGAATTTCAAAAACCCCTCGGAAAGCTGAATGTCCCGGCCCGAGGACCGGACGCGGCGGCTTTCGAATAGAAGCAGAAAGGCGGCCTCGGGGTCTTCGCCGAAAGACTGAATGAGAGCGGAAAGGACACCGAGGAGTGCGTCGCGGGCGTTCGGAGCCCTGGTCAACACCTCTTCGATGGCCTCGTTCAGCGGCCTCCAGCTTTCATTGAAGATGGCCTCGAGCAGGCCGGCCTTTCCGCCAAAATAGCGAACAAGCTGCGACTCGGAGGTCCCTGCCTTGCGGGCGATCGCCGAGGTCGCGGTCTGTTCGTACCCACTCTTCGCAAAGAGCGCTTTTCCGGCCCAGATCAGGCGCGAGCGGGAAGTCTGTGTAGCATCGAAGTCCATCAAAATGCCGTTCCGCGGGCTCACCTTCCTGCGTCCCGCGAGGTGGGGATGGCAGCGTTACCATCACTCCACAATATAGTTCACAACGAAAAAGACAAACAAGGCGCTCACTTGTTAACAGGTCCGCTCGCGCACACTGATAGAATCGGTCCAACCCGTACCTTTTCGACAACCCCGGAGCATCCAATGCACACTTTTCGACGAAGCCTTCTTTTCGCTGCGATGGCAACCAGCCTTTCTTTTGGAGCTGCGGCAGAACAGGCGCCCGTATCCGAGACGCTCAATGTGAAGCGGACCAATGTGGATTTCGTCGTGACCAACGCGAAAGGCGAACCCGTTCACGGACTGACCGCCGATCAGTTTCAGGTTCTGGAGAACGGCAAGCCTCAGACAATTACCAATTTCTCGGAAATCCTGAGTGCTGCCGATTCGAACACAGCCTCCACGGTTCCTCGCTACATCGCCATTTTTTTCGACAACTACTCGATCACGCCGGCCAACCGGTCACGCTTCATCGCCTCGCTCCGCACCGCGCTCAAAGTCATGGTTCGCCCCGGTGACCGTGTAGCCGTGCAGAGCTGGAACCGCCGCACGATGACCTACGTCCCCTTCACCACGGACCTTGGACAAATCGATCAGGCCCTCGACAAGATAGGGGGTGAAGTCGGTACGTCCCTGGAAATGGAAAGGCGTTCGGCGGAACAGCAGATCGAACAGGTGGCGAACGATGCCGCGCTGAGTTCACGTCCCAACCCCGACACGTACAGTTCAGGGCTGTCCGCCGCACGACACTACGCGGATACGCGCACCAGGGACGTGAAGAGTTCCATCAACGCCGTAGGTAGCTATCTTTCAGCGATGGCTGGTCTGGACGGAAGAAAGGTGCTCATTCTCACCGGGGAGAGCCTTCCCCTCCGTCCCGGTGCGGAAATCTTCCAGAAACTGGAAATGGCAAAGGCCAGAATGACATCCAGCCAGACCGGTGCCCCGAATCTGGAATCGGGTCAGTACGATCTGTCGCGTGACGTGTCGGCACTCGGCGCTGCGGCCAACAGCGCCGGAGTGACCGTCTATGCCATCAACCCCAATGGCACGTCCCGATCGAACAGCGGCTCGGTTGAAAACGGCACTACCGGTGACAATGTTGCCGATTTCGCGGTCGTCACATCGGGAATCGATGGTTACCAGTTACTGGCACGGGAGACCGGCGGACTGGCACTGATCGGCACCAACACTTCCCAGTCGCTTGCCAGCGTCAATCAGGATCTCTCGTCGTATTATTCGGCGGCGTTCGCCTCGAATACTGAGAGTGGAGCAGGACACACCATCGAGGTGCGGACCACCGCTCCCGGCGCACGCCTGCGCTACGCAAGAAACGTCACGGTGCGTTCGCTCGGCGACGACGTCAGCCGCACGGTCATGGCCAACCAGCTCAATGAGCCTGCATCGAACGAGTTGGGGATCTCTCTTACAGCGGAGCCGATTCAGAAGCTGGAAGGAGGCAAGCGCAAGGTGGGCGTCGTCGTGATGATCCCCATCGCCCGGCTTCTCCTGCAGCCGGATGGCCAGCAGGTCAAAGGCGGCTTCTCCGTCTTTTTCTGTTCGGGCGATGCGAAGGGAGAAGTCTCATCGGTCAGTTCGCAACGGCACGACATCGCCTGGCCGACGGAAACGTATGCTGCGGCCAAAGCGAAATCGATCGGATACCGGATCGAAGTCGTCCAGGATCAGCCGAGGGATGTCATTTCGGTCGGAGTTGTCGATGAGAACTCGCAGACCACCGGCTATGCGAAGCTCAACCTGGCCGGCCCTCCGGCGGGGAGATGAACGCGGCGGCCCTCGGTGAGGTCAGTGAGGGACAGGCGACGAATTATGGGGCGGTCCCGGCCGGACCGCCCCAGCAGCGCACCGCGACGCGCGCGCGGTCTTCTAAGGCTGTAAATCCTGGAATGTGAGAGAGTCTGTCTGCAAGTAAGTTGTCTGTTTCGCGCGTCGCCGCTTGCTAACGGTGGTGATACTACCACCGGCGAACAGAATAGCAAGCATAATGCCTGATTCCCGCCCAATCCCCAGTGGCCCCGCGACGAAGGCCATCGGCGAGACGTAGGCCCATCGGGATCACACGCACGCGGGTCGACCAGATTCTCGCTGAGTTAACTCGATTTTCCAGTTGTGACCCCAACTTCTCCTCGCAGTGGGCACAGTGGATCGTCCCCGGCCGATGCCCCTCAATCCCGGTCCGTGTCTCCCGGAAGACGATCCCGGCCCTAGACGGTCCCGGCGTGGTGAAGGGAAAAGGGCGCCGGATCAGGGCCACCAGATTCCCGGATCCCCCACAACCTCATCTGCGATAATCTCGCGCTTGGGCCCGCTCGACCTTCTCGTCATCGGCGCATACCTTCTCTGGGTCGTGCTTTCCGGCGTCTTCTTCGCCAGACGGCAACAATCAACGGAACGCTACTTTTTTGCTGGGCAGAACGTTCCCTGGTGGGCCATCGGCGCATCCATCGTTGCTACGGAAACCTCGACGATCAGCTTCATCTCGGTCCCCGGTATCGCCTACGTCCGCGGCGGAAATTTCACCTTTCTTCAGCTTGTCCTCGGCTATCTGATCGGCCGTGTCGTGGTCTGCATTCTGTTCATCCCCTCCTACTTTCGCGGCAAGCTGACCACGGTCTACGAACTCCTCGAAACGCGTTTCGGTCGAGGCGTGACGGCCCTGGCAGCATCGCTCTTCGTCGTCATGCGAACCATCGCCGACGCCGTGCGCCTGTTGCTCACAGCCATTGTCATTGCCGCTGTTTATGTCGTGTTTAATCCGGCAGCCAGCCTTCCCCTGGCGATTTCCATGTCGGTGGTGGGCATGGGACTGGTGATGATCGTCTTCACCTTTTTCGGAGGAATGGAAGCCGTGGTCTGGATCGAAGTGGTCCAACTCGGGATCTATATCGCCGGGGCCATCGCCGCCGCAGTTGTTCTCGTTAATCTGATTCCTGGTGGTCTGCATACGGCAGTGTCGCTGGGAATTGCTCACGACAAATTCCGCGTGTTCGACTTCGGGGCAGACCTCACGCGCACTTACGGATTCTGGGCCGGCCTGATCGGCGGTTGCTTCCTGACCATGAGCACCCACGGAACGGACCAATACATGGTGCAGCGCTACCTCTCAACCGAGGGCCCCCGACCTGCCGCCATGGGCCTGCTGGCGTCAGGCGTGGTCGTCTTTCTGCAGTTCACGGGCTTTCTTTTTCTCGGTGTGCTCCTTTTCGCCTTTTATCGGCCCGATCAGTTGGTCGCGTACGGAAATGGACCAGCGGCTGCTCCATTTGCTGCAGGGGATCAGGTCTTCGCCGACTTCATTACCCATCATCTTCCGACGGGGATTGCCGGCCTTGTGGTCGCGGCCATCCTCGCCGCAGCGATGTCATCTTCGCTCAACTCCATCGCTGCGACAGCCGTGGCGGACCTCTATCGGCCCCTCGTGCCGCGGAAACCGGACGCACACTACCTGCGGGTCTCTCACGTTCTGACAGTACTGGCCGGAGCGGCGCAGATCGTCGTGGCCCTGGCCATTCAGGGACAGACGCGATCCGCACTGGACACCGCGCTTTCGGTGGCTTCGCTGATCAATGGACCGATCCTGGGCGTCTTTCTCCTCGGTTCCCTCCGCCGCGGGGGACCACTGGCCGCTCTGCTGGCAATGACGGCAGGGGTTGCCGTGGTCATGACGGTGCGGTTCACCACGCCCGTGGCCTGGCCGTGGTACACGGTCATCGGAAGTCTGAGCACTCTGGTAGCCGGGCTTCTGGTGACGCTGCTGGTCCGCGAGAACGTCGCGGACTGATCGCGGAGCGGCGAGCGAGATCCTGGACCGTTCGACCGCTATCGACGAACGGTTACGAAGCAGGCGGACGGTCCGGTCGGACTTCCGGAGGGATGACAGCCTCCGGCGCCAGGCCGGTCATCCCTGCTCGACGATTTCCCGCAGAGCCTGAACCTGCTGGCGAAGGTAGACATTCTCTCCGCGCAGCCGGTCGATTTCTTCCGAGGCTGTGCGCAGGAGAATGACCATCTCGCCCCGCGTCAGCTCTTCCGAGTACGCGCCTTCCCTCCGAAGGCGGTCGCGAATCATCTCCGCCAGCCCCCGGGCATTGTCCTGTTCCTCGAGTGGCAGCGCCTTAAGCGATTCAATACGATTCTCCAAGACGAGGTCGAGCGCGGCGACGACGAACGGAGGCGTATTCGATTCCTGTCTCATGCGCCGGGCAAACGTGCGGACATCCTCGAGCGTTCTGGCTCCGCTCAGCACTTCCCGTTGTGCATCTGAACTATCCATCAGTTCACTCCCTGTCAATGACGTTTGAATCATACGCCCCACGAACTCATTTGAGGTGGGACCGCAGTCCATGTCTGGCATTCCAGCCTCTTCCGCGGGCGGCCCGCAACTTGCTGCAGTGTAACGATTCACTCCAGCAGACAGGGAATAGCGATGAAAGAAACCTCAGAAAAGACCACGAAGGACTCCGCCGAGGAACTCACTCCCGATGAACAGGAGGAGGCGGAAGAACGGTCCGCGGTACGCGCGCATGTCGTACACGCTGCGATTCTGAACGAGGGACAGGAGGAACTGGAACAGGCCACTGTTCCTCTGGCCTTTTCCGGACTTGCCGCGGGACTCTCCATGGGATTCTCGCTCGTGACGCAGGGCATTCTGCTTACGCATCTTCCCGATGCGGGCTGGCGAACACTGATCGTGAAGTTGGGTTATTCGGTCGGCTTCCTCATCGTCATGCTCGGACGACAGCAGCTTTTTACCGAGAAAACGCTGACCGCGGTCCTTCCCCTGCTGGAGAAACCCGACCGTCGCACTCTGGCCAACGTGGGCAGACTGTGGCTGACGGTGCTCATCGCCAATATTGCAGGAACGGTTCTCTTCGCCTGGGTGCTGGCAGGCACGGACCTGTTCGACACAGCGACGAAGAGCAGCTTCTCACAGCTGGGTAAGGACACCCTTGGGCACCCGTTCAGCGTGATGTTCCTCAGCGCGATCTTCGCCGGGTGGATGATCGCGCTACTGGTCTGGCTTCTGCCGTTCGCGGACGCGGGAAAGGTTGGAGTGATCATCATCATCACCTACATCGTGGGCATCGCCCATTTCAGCCACATCATCGCCGGTTCGGTGAATGTGCTTTATCTGGTCTTCTCTGATCAGGCAACAATGAGCGACTACCTACTCCGTTTTCTCATCCCGACATTCCTCGGAAACTGCGTTGGAGGCGTTGCCCTCGTGGCGGCGCTGGGACGCGCCCAGGTCGTTGGAGGGCAGCGCAGGAGCGGGGCCTGAGGAATCCGGATCGGGATCAAAGAAGCGTCGAACAGGCAACCGTTGAACGCGCAAACCTGCCGTCAGCCGGGGAATCCCCGGCTGGCGCCCTTCGTACAACCGCGAGATCGCCCCTTCTACGATCCGGAGCGAACGATTGCGATGCTGCCGTTGGTGGTCTGAATTTTCAGGGTCGGACCTCCCCCGTTGATCGAACCGTCCATGTAGTTTTTTCCCGCGCGCGATGTGGCCACGGGAAGATCGCTCCTGATCGATCCATTCGTCGTTCGCAGTTTGATGTTTCCCCGGTAGGAGGCAGGAAGCTCCACGCTGACTGCACCGTTTGTGGTCTCGAACGACATTGATGAATCCGCCGAGGGACGGGGCAACTGAACCCGAATGCTTCCGTTGGTCGTCTCTGCGTTCACCATACCGGCAGCGTTGCGGACGGTGATCCCGCCGTTCGTCGTCTCGATCTGCAGCATGCCACTGACGCCGTCGACATCCATTCCGCCGTTGACCGTCTGGAGGTTCAGATCCATGCGCTCGGGGATGGTCAGTACGTACTTGACGTTGTACTCCGTTCCCGAACCAGCAATCCACTGGATGAGCGAGTTCCCGGCTTCCGGAGCCACCGTGCGAACGGCGAGGCCGTTTTGGGACGATTTCACTTCGATGACGATGGCCTCGAGACGCTTCTTCACTCCGTCGGCGTCGAAGGCGCCGCTGATCGATTTGTCCGCCTCGATGCGAACCTGGGGGCGATTCCAGGTGCGAACTACGACCCCGCCATTGACGTTGGCGATCGACAGCCTGGAGCCCGGAGCCAGATCGACCGTTCGGTCGAACTTCTCATGAAACGTCTCCGCGTAAACGGACATGGTCATCGCCAGCATAAAAATGATAAACCCGAGGCGTTTGCGCATGATGCAGATCCTCCTCGAACTCGATACGTCCGAAACAGATGGGAGTTTCAACAGACTGGGCAGATGAAGGCATCTCCTCGCGGCCTCTCGCTGTGAGTAATGACAGGAGTAATGACATAGGATGCCGCCCGATGAAAGCAGAATCAGATCCCTGGTGGATGCGGGCCTTTGCCCTCGCCGGAGTCGTGGGGATCTCCTTTTCGGCGATTTTCGTCCGGCTCTCCGGAGCCTCCCCCTCCACGGCCGCAATCTTTCGAACAGCCTACGCCTTACCATTGCTCGTGATCGGATGGATGGTCATCCGAAGACGGGACCTCAGGTCGGGGTTCAGCCGATGGATGGCTTTCCTGGCCGGCGTTTTCCTGGCCATCGATCTGGCCTTGTGGCATCGGGCCATCGTCTACATCGGTGCCGGACTGGCAACCGTACTGGCCAGTACCCAGGTCGTCTTCGTGGGACTGATCGCCTGGCTCGTTCATCGCGAGCGTCCGTCTACCCTGGCGCTGGCCACGATTCCCGTCGTCTTCGGCGGAATCACGCTGATCTCAGGATTGGGCCGGCGTGACGCCTACGGCTCGAATCCACTGCTGGGCGTGGTCTACGGAATTCTTGCCGGCCTGGCCTACACGGTATTCCTCGTCATCTTCAGGTACTCGAACCGTCGTCTCGTCCCCGCGGTGGCTCCGCTGCTCGACGCCACAGCCGGTGCCCTGGCCGGTTCGATTCCGCTGGCGTGGTTCGACCGGCACCTCGACCTCGCGTTTCACTGGCCGATGCACGGATGGCTGCTGGCCCTGGCCATCGTCGCTCAGGTCTGCGGATGGCTTCTGATCACCGTTGCTCTTCCCCGCCTCCCGGCACTGGATACTTCGGTCCTGCTCGTCCTTCAGCCGATGCTCACTGTGCTCTGGGGCTTGCTGATTTTCTCTGAGTTCCTCTCGCCCCTGCAATGGTCAGGAGTGTCACTGGTCGTGGCCGGAGTGACTCTGCTTTCATTACGCGGCACGAGCGTCAGGACCGAGAGAGCCCAGCCGATCGAGCCGGCCTTGCCCTAGTGCATGCGCCGTTTCTCTCGCCGCCCCGCTATACTTCAGCGGCAATTCATCACGCCGGAGGAAAACACACTTGAACTGCCCGAGAGATGGTTCAGAACTCACGACGACCGAAATTAAAGGGATCAGCGTTCAGATCTGCGAGAGCGACTCCGGTCTATTTCTAGACCGGGGAGAGCTCGACAAGATCACCGAGCCCACCGCCGGCGACCTCGAATATTCGACCGTGGACATGGACAC